>NZ_BAABBE010000007.1:0-363900 GCF_039537795.1 Lentzea roselyniae | reverse complement strand
CCGCTACGAACGCAAGGCCGCCCACTTCACGGCATTCGCCCAGCTGGCCTGCGCGGTGATCTGCTACCGCCGAGCCATCAAGCTGGACCTGCTCACCCACGACAACCCCAAATGAGATGTGGTCTTATGAAGACCACGGGCTCGAACAAGCCCCATCGTCCCGTCGTGCGTTCACTCCTGGAGTTCAAGTCGGAGATCGTCGAGCGGTGTCAGCGTGGTGACCGCTCGATCGCACAGGTCGCGAAGGATTTCGACCTGACCGAGACCCCGCCGTGCGCGAGTGGGTCAGGCCAGGCCGAACGTGACACCTCGGTTGCGTCGGTGTGTGCGGGATCGCGGTTGGTGAGCAGCGCGTGCCAGCCGTCGAGCGTGCCCTCGGCGGCCAAGGCCTCGTCGTCGAACGCCCAGGCCAGGGTGGGTTTGCCGGTGGCGGGTCGGTGCTCACCGTGGTGCACAGGTAGGCGTTCACCCGGCGGGCCCGGCTGATCGCGGCGATCCGGGTGGTAACCGATGCGGCGTCGGGGTAGTGCCGGCTGCCCAGCCCGCGTTCCAGCCGCTGCAGGTCGTCGCGGGCTTGGGCAAGTTTACACTCCCGCGCAGGTGACGGCGGCCTGCGCGCAGGCGGTGGAGTGCACGAACACCCGGCGCCGCGTGAGCGTCGGTCTTCCTCAAGAGGCCCGGTGAGTGTCATGGTGTTCTCGAGCACCCGCCGCCGCCCCTGCTTTGGTCGTGCCAAGGCCGCTCGTCCCCGGCTGGTCACCGACCGGAAGGTCGCTGCCGACACCGACCTGACCGTCGAGTAGTCCACAGTGGATGGACGGAGGGGGGTTGCCGACGACGCCTGCCCCGAAGTCGCAGCCGTCGTCGGCCAACGGCGCCGCGGCGCCTGAGACACCGGTGCCTGCCGCCGACGAACCGGTGCCGACACCAACCTCGTGACCGAGCATACCCGCAGTGGCGTCGCCGCCGAGCCCGCCGTCGTTCAACGACAGACTGCTGTCGAGCTGCACCGGTCTCCTCAGCGGGGAAGGCGTTCGCCGACATCCCGAGCGCCAACGCCGGAACCCCGGCGGACACCGCGAGGACCCCTTACCCCACACGCTCCTTCCTGCTCATCACCCGAAGGCGGATGGGACAATACGGACAGGCCACCAGATCTGGCGTCCTGAACCGCATCGACCGTTCAATCGGGTGATCACCTTCAATCCATCCGGGACGGAGACCGCCGATCTCGAATCAAGTCCACATCGGACAAGCGACCCACTGCACCGAGTATCTGCGAGTCGCCGCCGACGGCCCGACCGCCCTCAGTCGATCTTGCTGAACTCCTTCTGCGCAGCGTGGAAGGCATCAGGTCCGACAGAGTTCATGCCGTCAAACGGGTGCTGGAGCCCCAGTTCCACAACCGCGACGACGCCCACCGAGGCGGCGGGTACCACCACCGCCGTGACGTGGTGGACTCCCGAGCTCAGCCCCATCAGCACGGGGTAGAGCACCATGAGCGCTCCGGACGCGAAGCTGCCGTACAGCAGCAACAGCAACATGGCGTCATCGCCCCCGGCCTGCTGCACGCGGGCGCGCCGGTTGTCGGTGATGGCGCGGAGGTTCTGGTCGACGGCCTGGCCGATCGCCGGGTCGGACGTCGCCGCCGCCCGGTGCAGTGAGACGAGCAACGCGTCCGCGGCCTGGCTCGACCCGCCGACGGCCATCGCGGGCCACTCGCGGTCCGCGACCTCAGCGGTGTAGTCGCGGATCAATCCCCGGACGCGTTCACGTTGCTGCTCGGGCATCGCGTCGGTGTGCCAGTACAGGTCGACGAGCCCGGCCGCCTCCGTGGACGAACCGGCGACGTCGCCGCTCTGCCAGGCGATCACGATGTAGAACGCCACGATCGCGATGAACAGCGCGTTGAGCACGCTGCCGATGAAACCGAGCGACTCGATGTCGAACTCGCCCGATCGGGCCCGCGCTCGGCGACCGGCCAGCACCAGCAGGAGTACGGCTCCGAGGATCGCGCCCCCGACGAGCAAGGCGGACACCATGTGAAGCAGCTTCCACCGGATGTCAGCTGATGGCTGACCGAGGCCCGGCGGTCCACCTCATGGAGTGAACCGCCGCGCACAACCGGGCACCATGGCCGATAGTGCGTCTGTGGCATCGACTATCGCGTCCCGGTTCTGGCGCGTCGCGGCCGCGCTGGGGTGCGTCGTGCTGTCTTCGATGCCCGCACGGGCCGACGTTCCACCGTTAGAGCTCGTCTTCGACCGAGTGCTGTACGGCGACTTCGTGCTCGTGGGCAACACCGTCACCGAATGTCCTCCCGAGAGCCTGTTGTGCCGGGAAGCGCAGCAGCGCAAGGGCAGGGGCACCTCGGCCCAGAACAACGGCCACGTCATGGGTTGGGCGGACGTCGACGCCGATCCCGCCACCTACAACTCCTCCAGCGCCGAGGTCGCGATCCCGCGCGGGGCCCGCGTCGTGCACGCGACCCTGACCTGGGCCGGTGACCTGCCCCAGCCGGAGCGGCCGTGCGGCGGCAGCGGCGTCGCGCCGGCGGGCATGCCGGAGGGTCAACCCGTCTCACTCAAGGTGGGTGGCACGGCGATCGCCGTGCCACCGCAGAAGTTCACCGCGGACGCCTCACCCGGAACGACGGACGAGCGCTTCTACAGCGCACGCGCGGATGTCACCGCCGCGTTCACGGGTGTGTCGGGTGCGGTCGGAGTCACGGTCGGGAACGTGTGGACGCCGCAGGGGCGCGACTGCTTCGGCGGCTGGTCCCTCACCGCGGTGTGGGCGTTCGACGGATCCACGCCTCCGGTCGCCGCGGCTCGCAGGCGGGTACAGTCTACGACGGGCACACGAGGGTGCGGACGGACGACGTGCCCGTGCGGGCGCGGGCGTCGGCGATCCGGTCGGCGGGCGGTCCGACCCGGATCGGCGTCGTGGCCTACGAGGGCGACTGGGCGGCAGGCGAGGATCGGTTGCTGGTCAACGACAAACCCCAGGCCGACAGCAACTTCTTCGTCTCCGCCGCCGACGGTGCGAGCGCGCCGGAGCGGCCGGAGCGGACGTGACGTTCACCGGCGGACGAGGAGACGCTTACCTGGTGCGAGGGCTGGTCGTCTCCTCGCCGCTGCCCGAGTTCCAGCTCACCCTCACCGGGCCCGCGGCGGCGCATCCCGGCGACCAGGTGCCCCATACGGCCCGGATCACGAACGTCGGCGCCGCACCCGCGGTGAACGTCCGGCTGACCGGAGACTGCGTGCGGGACATCGGCACGGTTGGCGCTGGACAGACGGTGACGGTGCCGTGTCCTGTCAAGGCGCCGGAGGATGACTACCGTGTGTCCGCCACCGCGGCCGCGGCCAGCCTTGCCGCGGACGAGCTGACGGCGGCAGCTTCATCCGCGGTGGACGTGTTGCATCCGGCACTTGTCACGATCCGAACCGCCACGCCGGACACCGTGCTCACAGGACAGACCGTGCGGTACGAGATCTCCGTGCGCAACTCCGGTGATACTCCGCTTGCCGGTGTGTCGGTCGACGACGATCAGGTGGTGGAGTGCCGCAAGGGTGACCTCGGCACACTCGCGCCGGGCCGGCAGGTCGTCGTGACCTGTGCCGGTGCCGCCCCGGACGCGGACTTCACCGCCACCGCGACCGCGGGTGGCACGGACGCGCTGGGCAAGCGGGTGACGGCGCAGGGCCGGGTGACGGTGTCGGTGCTGCACCCCAGGCAGGCGGTCGCGCCACCGCCACCGCTCCCCCGGCCGCAACCGCCGGTCCAGCCCGCGGCGGCCGTCCGGTCGCAACTGCCCGTGCCTACTCCGATCATCGTGCTCGGGGTGGCGACGATCGCGATGTCGTTGACGATCAGCGCCGTCGCCCGGCCCAAGCGCTAGACCGGAGTGGCGACCAGCTCTGCCCCGGCGTAGAAGTGTCGGAGCGCGGTGGCGAACTCCGCGGTGTCGAGATAGCCGCTGCCGCCGGCGTCGAGCGTGCGGAAGAACGCGGTGACGTCCGAGAGGGGCACGCCGAGGATCGCGAGCGCCTTCTCGAACTCGGCCTCGTTGATCGCACCGTCGTCGTCGGTGTCGCACAGGGTGACCACAGCCTCGGCCATCTGCCGGAAGATCGTGGTGTTGCCACTCAGCGCGCGGACGGCGGCCTCGTACTCGCTTCGGCTGATCCGGTGGTCACCGTCGGAATCCGCGACCGCGGACAAGGCCTGCCAGAACTCCTGGTAACCGGTGACGACTCGGTTGGCTTGCTCGGAGCCCGCCGGCGCGCCGAACCCCACGGCCAGCCGGTGTGCGACCGTAGTGAGGTCCTGTTCCTCGATATGCCCGCTGCCGTCGGCGTCGAGCAGGTCGAACTGCCGCACCGCCACCCGCTCGCGGCTCGACTGCGTGGGGATGCGCACGGTGCGCAGGTAGGACGCGATGGCCTGTATCGCCATGGCGCCCTGGCCGACCGCGGCACCTACGCGCTTCACCGTGCCGGCGCACACGTCGCCGGCGGCGAACACACCGGGCAGGCTGGTTTCGGTGAACAGCGGCTCCCGCTCCAGCGGCCACCTGTGCGCCACCATCTCGCCGGTGAGGACGAAACCGCGTGGGTCCAGCGCCAGCGCGCCGTTCAGCCACCCGGTGCACGGCACCATCCCGATCAGCACGTACACCGACTCCGCGGGCACGCGTTCGGAGTGGCCGAGCCGGGTGTCCTCGAGCTTCAACGAACTCAGCCGCTCGTCGCCGTCGGCTTCGTCGATCACCGTCGAGGTTCGCACGGTGATCGACGGATGGGTCTGGATGCGCTCGACGAGGTACTGCGACATCGGTGCGTCCTCGATCGACTCGCCGCGGACCAGCAGGGTCAGCGAGCGTGCGTGGTCGGCGAAGTACAGGGCCGCCTGTCCCGCCGAGTTGCCGGCTCCCACGACGTGCACGTCCTCGCCGGCTGTCTGCGCGGCTTCGGCGAGGCTGGCGCCGTAGTAGACGCCGCGGTTGGCGAACCGGTCGGCGCCCGTCGCGTCGAGGCGCCGCCACCGCATGCCGGTGGCGAGCAGGATCGCCCGTCCCCGCAACACCATTCCGTCCCCGGTGCGAACCAGATGGCCATCCTCGCAGGGCACCAGCTCGGTCGCGGTGTGCCCGACCAGCCACTCGACACCGAATTGCCGCGCCTGCTCGAGCGCGCGGTGAGCCAGGTCGGCTCCGGTCAGTCCACCGGGGAAGCCGAGATAGTTCTCGATCCGCGACGTCGAGCCGGCCTGCCCTCCCGGCGCATTGCCGTCCAGCACCACCACCCGCAGCCCCTCGCACGCGCCGTACACCGCCGCGGCCAACCCCGCCGGGGCCCCCACCGACGATCACCAGGTCGTAGGACTGCCTGCCCGCCGGTTCGGCGAACCCCAGCGCGGTCGCCAGCTCGACCAGGCTCGGATCACGCAGCGCGGAGCCGTCGGCCAGCATCACCGTGGTGGCCGCCGGATCAAGTCCAGAGCGGCCTGCCAGTGCCGCACCGGCCGAGGTGTCCACGTCGTGCCAGCTGAACGGAACCTTGTTGCGGTACAGGAAATCCTTGATCTCGTACGTCCGCGCTCCGTACCGGTGCCCGACCACCCTGATGCCCGGCTCGTGCAGCAACGGTTCGAGGACTGCCAGATCGTCGGCCGAGGTGACCACCGCGTATTTCACCTCCGGGTGCAGTGCGGCCACCTGGGGCACCAGCTCGGCCGCGAGCGGTTGTCCCATCACGACCAGTACCGGCGTGTACCGCTCCAGCACCCGGCACGCCTCGTCGTGCCCGGCGGCCTCCACGGTCTGCACGTCGTGCGCGCGCAGCCACGCGCCGATCTCGGACCTGAGGAAGACGTCGGTGTCGACGACGAGCGCCATCCGGTGATTTTTCGCCATGTCAAGCAGGGTCCTTCGCGACCACGCCTCCCACAAACAATCCGCACCCCTGCCACCCGGCCGCGTGATCAGCGGCCGTCGTGATTCAGTCGAAAGTGGTCTGGACAGCGAGCTCCACCCGGCCGGCTCCCTGTCCGTGCCAGCGCACTCCAGAGACCCGGATCAGCACGGTGCCGTCCGGTGCGAGCGCGGCCGATGGTCCCTCTCCTGCCATCAACGTGATCGCGTCGCCGTACCGACGCAGCAGTTCGACGTCGTTGTGTTCGGTGAACAGGCCGACCACGTCGACGCCGAGCGGGACCGGAACCGGACCGTCGCCGCAGCGCGCCAGCACGGTGAGCTGGAACAGGGCGTCGAGCAGCAGCGCGGGGACGCACAACTCGGCGAACGCGCCGAAACCGCCGAGGTCCGGGGTGAACCGGGCGGTGGCGGTCCCGTGCCCGATCCGGACGTCGGTCAGCGATGCGAAAGGTCCGCTGAGTTCCACTCGTGATCCCTCGATGTAGTAGCCGGGTGTCGCCGGCCGTCCGCGCGGGATCGGCACGGTCACACGAGCAGCGAGCGGGATTGCCGAGCCGGGCAGCACGGTCGCCTCGGCGTGCAGGCGGTCCTTGCGCAGCAGTGTTCCGTTGGGCGCGACGACGTCGCTCAGCACCCGCACAGACGTGCCGTCCACCGGCAGCCGATAGCTGACCGGCTTGCCGGGCGGTGCGGAGACGGGTGCGTGGAAGCGGACGTCCTTCACCACGACGGGACTGTGCCCACGCGCCGCCCGCACGGCGAGCTCGACGATCAGTGCTCCCGGCAGCGTCGGCACACCGCCGAGCAGGTGGTGCCGTAGATGGCCGTCCCGCTGCGGATCAGGCGTCCATCTGAAGGGTTCCTCGCCGTGCAGCATCCGCCGCTCCGCCGTGCCGAGGAACGTGACCTCGGCGTCACCACAGCCGAGCTCGGCGAGGAACATCGCGGCACCTTGTTCGTCGGACACCGCGGTCAGCGCTCCTCGCGCTCGCAGCAGGTCGCGGGTGACCGGCTCGGCCGCGAAGCCCGAGGTGTCCCACAGCGGCCAGGCAATGGTCGTCTCGCGTACACCGGTCCGCCGATGCCACGCCGCACCGGCGAGCAGCACGTCGTTGCCCGCGCAGTAGGCCGCCTCCCCTGGCCAGCCGAGCACCGACAACAACGACCCGAAGTTGCACCACCGGGCCGGTGGCCGGTCGGCGAAGGCATGCAGGAGATTGGCGTACGTCAGCACCTTCGTGTCCCTGACCTGTCTGGCGATCGGCAGCGGTGTCGCGCGCACGGTTCCGCCGTGGTGGATCCCGGCGGCGTTGATCAGCAGGTCGACCCGGTCCTGCTCCTGGTGGATCCGGTCGATCGCCGACCGCACGGCGGTGGTGTCGGTGAGGTCGCAGACGATGTGGTGCACCCGGCCCTGGCCGCAGATCTCCGCCAGCCTGCGCATCGTCCGGCCGGTCTCGGCACTGGCACGCATCGCGTCGTACTGGGCGGACAGCTGCGCCACGGTCCGATGTGGACCTGACTCGCGCTTGATGTACTCGGCTCTCGACATGGAGAGGTCTTCCGCGGCGGGTGCCTGTCTGCCGAGGAGGTAGACCGCCGGGGCGTACCGCGCGGCGAGCGCGGCCAGCACCTCGGCGGTCAAACCCCGTGTGCCTCCAGCGGCGACCACGACCCCGAGCTGATCCGGGCACGCCGCCGGTTCAGCAGCAACGAGATCGTATTCGTACCGCGTACCGGCGTTGTGCACCGCGACGAACAGTTCCGGTGCACAAGCCGACTCCCCTGCCAGCAAAGGCAGTGCGTCGCTCTCGTCGGTCAGCACGGCGAAGCTCAGCGCGTCCGGTTCCTCCCTGGCGAGCGACTTGATCAGTCCGGTGAACATGCCGGTCGCCGGGTGCGGCGCTCCGCCCCGCACCGCGCCGGTGAGGGCGACGCCGAACGACGACCCGGCACCGGCCGTCCAGCGCGCCGCCGCGAGCAGGCTCAGATCGTGCAGCGTCCGCAGTCGTTCCAGCGTCCCGGCCTCGTCCGCGGCGGTCACATCGGCGACCACTCGCACGTGCGTGATGCCGCTCGCGGGCAGGAGCGCCGCGAGCGTCTCCTCATCTGCTGCCTGCGGTACGACCACGACCCGCGCGGACTCCGGCGCCACCACGACGGTGTCCGCGGTGAGCACGAGCGCATGCTCCGGGATCGCGGGCAGGGCGGGGCGTATCGCGGTCGCCGGTGTGGGGAGCAGCCTGCGCACCACGCGCTCTACCGATGGCTCCCGCCGTACCAGCCGCCGGAGCAGCGCCAGCAGGTGATCCGCACCGAAGTACGTCCGTCCGCTTCGGACCGGCTCGCAGCTCAGCTCGCGGCCGAGCACCGGAAGGCTGTGCTCCTTCGCGGTGGACTCCCGCATCAGCACCACGGTGAAACAGCCCTCGGCCAGCGCTCGCTCCTCCCCCAGCACCTGGGCGAACTCAGGCGTGGTGTTGCCGTTGAGCCCGGCGACGACCGCCACGTCCAGGTCGCCGTGCCGCAGGTAGCGTTCGGCGCATCGGAGCGCGTCGCGGCTCGACTCGGGTCCGGTGTCGATCGTGACGTTGAGCCCGTGCAGGTCCCAGAGCGCGGCGAGCCGGGCAGCGATGACGTTCGGCATGATGCCGGGGAACGAGTCCTCCGTGCTCGCCGGCGCCAGCGACTTCACCTCCGCAACGAGGTCTGCGGGCAGTTCACCCAGGCACTTCTCCAGGTCGCCGAGGTAGCAGCGCAACGCGTAGTGCACCGCCCGGCTGGTCGGCCCCATGTGTCCCACCACGACTCCGGCGGTGTCGTGCAGCGCGGCGCAGGCGTCGCGCACGTGTTCCGGAAGCCGCGCGGCCGCGTTCAGCAGCATGATCTGCGTACGGTCCATGGTGCGCAGGCTGGCTGGCGGCAGGCGGACCTCCTCGAACGACGGCATCGGGTACTCGGCGCCGAAGCTCGCCGGCGGCTCTGGCCCAGTGCCGCACAACCACGCGGTGGCGTCGCCGCCGGGAAGATCGGCGGACCAGCCGACCACCACCACGTCCTCGTTGGAGATCTCCCCCGGCGAACCCAGGTCGCCGAGCACGAGATGGGCGTTGGTGCCGCCGAACCCGAAGGACGACACGCCGACGTTCGTGCCCAGGGGCAGTGTCGTGTGCCGCAACGGTGGCGTGAACCTGCTGCCGCGCAACCCCTCCAGGGGCTCCCGCAGGTAGCGCTGAGCCGGTACGGCACCGCGGCGCAGCCCGGCCAGCGCCTGCACGAGCGAGACCAGTCCGGCAGTCCAGCCGGTGTGACCGACGATGGACTTGTTCGACGAGAGCAGCGCGGGCGGTCCGGTTCCGGCGACCTCGTGCAGGCCGGTCAGCTCGGTGCTGTCCCCTGCACGCGTGCCAGTCGCGTGGCCGATCACCCAGCCCACGGACGCCGGGTCGATCGAGCGGTACGCCCGGCG
Organism: Lentzea roselyniae; assembly: GCF_039537795.1. Classification (NCBI taxonomy): domain Bacteria; kingdom Bacillati; phylum Actinomycetota; class Actinomycetes; order Pseudonocardiales; family Pseudonocardiaceae; genus Lentzea; species Lentzea roselyniae. The sequence continues at coordinate 354,490 of NZ_BAABBE010000007.1, read as the reverse complement.
CAACGCGATGGCCTGGCCCTGCGCGTTCGGTGCACAGATGGCTTTCCCCTGCCGTCGCAGGACATCCCGATGCCGCCGATGATGCCGAGGACGCGATCACCATCGGCTCGCGCGCGAGCCAGCCGCTTGAGCACGACCACACCGGCGCCGTCGGAGAACAACACACCTGACGCGTCGCGGTCGAACGACCGGACCTCGCCGGTGCGCGAGAGCCCCTGCAACTTCGAGAACAGCACGAGGTTGCGTGCGGTGTATTCGAACGCCCCACCACACACGGCAACGTCGCAGGCCTTCTCGCGTAGCGCTTTCACGCCCAGATCGACGCTGTAGAGGGAGGACGAACACGCTGTGTCGATCATGATCGGAGCGGTCTCGTCCGGCAGCAGCCCTCTGATCGCGTTGCGGCCGACACGGTGCGGCAGGAACTCCACCGCAGAGACGTCGAGCCGCCGGTAACGTGCCCGCAGCCGATCCGAGGCCGCGTCACCCAGCCGCGCCAGGAACCCGGCCAGCACCAGCCGTTCCTCCAGGTCCTGGTTGCCGTCCACGGTGTAGCCGAAGGCGGCGAAGAAGCGGTCGTCCGGGCACCTGCCGACGCCGTCCAACGCGGTGATCAGGCTGTGCCGCAACCACGAGGTGGTCGACTCCAGTGCCTGCCCGGCCAGTGACGGGTGCGGCACGAAGTCGGTGATGAACCCTGAGCGGCGGCAGTAGGTGCGGTCCTCGGCGTCTGGATCGGCCGAGTAGAAGGAGCCGATGTCGAACCGCGTGGGTTCGCGGAACACGTGCTGGTCGCCTTCCAGCAGGTGCCACAGCTCGTCCGGATTGTTCGCACCCGGTGTCACCACGCCCATACCGACAACAGCGATCGCGTCCGGGTCCACTTCGGACTCGCCTGGGGCCGGTGACAGCAGCATGGCGCCCAGGGACAGGCCGCCGTCGGCGACCACGGTCTGCCCGGTGATCCAGGACGCCGCCGGTGAAGCGAGGAACAGCACGAGTTCGGCGAGCTCCTCCTCCGTGCCGAGCCGATGCCCCAGCGGGGTGGCCTCGCGCACCCGCCGCGCGAGCCCGTCGGCGTTCGGGATCATGCCGGCCACAGCACCGTCGATCAGGCCGCCGGAGGCAGTGTTGAACCGGATGCCGCGGTCGGCGAACTCCACGGCCAGATAACGCGTCAACGACTCCACCGCGGCTTTCGAGGTGCCCACCGTGGCGTAGTCGCCGATCACCAGCGAGCTGCCGAGCGAGGAGAGGTTGACGATCGCGCCACCGCCGGTCATCAGCCCGGCGGCCCTGCGTGAGCACCACAACGTGCCGCGCAGGTTGGTGTCCCACGCCCGCTGCCAGTGCGATTCGTCCAGTTCGGACAGTGGCAGGAGCGCACCGGACGCGGCGTTGTTCACCAGGACGTGCAACCGGCCGTGGCGCTCGCGCACCTGGTCGAACATCGCGTCCACCTGCCGCTGGTCGGCGACGGAGGCGCGCACCAGTTCGGCCGAGCCGATCGTCCGGAGCTCGGCGACGAACTCAGGTGCCTCGGCGTGGGCGTGGAAGTAGTTGACGATCACGTGTGCGCCACGGCCGGCCAGCGCGCGGCAGATGGCGCGGCCCACACCCCGCACGCCGCCCGTCACCAGGACGATCTTGTTTTCATCGGGCGTTGCCGACGTAGTCGGCGATGCGGCCGAGGGTCGGGAACTCCCACACCCGCAGCCCACCCGGCTGGGCCGGGACGCCGAACTCCGCGGCCACCTTGGTGAGCAGGGAACTCTGCTTGAGCGAGTCGATGCCCAGCTCCGCCTCCAGTTGGGCGTCCTCGGTGAACACCTCGGGCGGGTACTCCAGCGCCGCCGCGTACATGGCACGCAGCCGTGCGAGCGTCTCGTCACGCGCCGGCGGCGTCTCACGTGGCGCGGGTTCCGTACTGGAGGCGGTTGTCCCGCCGCTCACCGCGCGCAGGCGTGCGGTCTCCTGCGCCGGGTCGTGCAACGGGGCCGAGACCTCCACGCCGGGCACGGTCAGCTCCACACACCGGGTCAGCGTGTGCAGTGCACCGCACTCGACGAAGCGGGTGAAGCCGAAAGCGTGCAGGTCGCGGATCGTGTCGGCGAACCGCACCGGCGCAGTCAGGCAGTCCGCGATCGCCAGCTTCAGGTCGTCCGCGTCGGTGTAGCGGCAGCCGTGGACGGGCGAGTGCACCGGCAGCCGCAGCGGACGCTGCGGTATCGGCGCCATGAGCCGCACGAACTCCTCCGCCGCAGAGCGCATCGACGGATGGTGTGACGCGTAGGGCACCTGCAGGCGGGTGCAGAAGATGTCGAGCGCCTTGGCCTCGTGCGCGATCTGGTCGATCGCGGCCGCCGGACCGCTCACCACGGTCTGGCGCGGAGCGTTCACGCACGCGACCACGACGTCATGCCGGTCCAGCACACCGATCAGGTGCCGTGCGACGGACTCCCGCACACCGAGCGCGACCATCTGTCCCTCGCCCTCGGTGTTCCGCAGCGCCGCCGTGCGGGCGCAGACGATGCGGACGCCGTCGGCGAGCGAGAAGGCGTCCGCACACACCAGTGCCGCGATCTCGCCGAAGCTGTGTCCCACCACCAATTCCGGCTGCCACCCTGCGGCGACCAGCAGCCGGTGCACGGCCACCGACGCACCGAAGATCGCCAGCTGCAACGCCTCGCCGCTCAGCTCCGTGACCGACCGCTCAGGTCCGGTGAACAACAGCTCGGTCGCCGGCACACCGCTGACCGAGTCGATCTCCTCGAACGTCTCCGTGATCAAAGACAGATCCTGACGGGCTTGGCGCAACATGCCCGGTGCGTACGCGCCGAGGCCGGGAAACAGGAAGACAGTGCGATCCGGCATGCAGTGCTCACAATCTTCTTGTCACGGAATGCGGACAGCCACCGCCCCGGGCTCCTGCTCGATGTGCTGACCCGGCACCCCGGCCGCGTCGTCGGCGGCGACGATCATCGAGTGGTCACCCGCGCTGATCGGCACCCCGAGCACGTCCTCCGGAATGCCGAACGCCTCGAGCAGAACTTCCACGTGCGGCGTTATCTGGTCGCACAACGCGTTCAGCTGTTCGGGGACGGCCATCACCTGCTCCGGGGCGAGCAGTTCGTGACACAGCAGCCAGGCCGCGCCGCGTTCGATCTCCTCGATGGCGAAGAACGCGCACAACGGCCGCAGAGCCCCGGCGGCCTCCTCTGGCAGCCTGCGCACAGCTGCCAGCATGCTCTCCAGCACCAGCCGGGCACCGTGCACCGACACGAAGTCCCTTGCCCCGTGGATGTTGTCGTTCCACGCCTCGGTCGGTGTCGCGTCCCAGTCGGTCGCCCTGCGGATCCTGGCGGCCAGTTCGGCCTGCATGATCCGCTCCCGGCTGTGCGCCAGCCCGAGCCAGAGCTGCTCGTCGAGCAGGTCCATGTCCTTCGGCTCGGCGAGCTCCGTCTGCGGTGCCCGATAAGCGATACCACCGATCATCGCCTTCGCCGCGTCCAATGCCATCAACAGGTTGTCGCCACCCGCCGCGTTGGAGACGATCGCGAGCCCTTCGTACTCCAGCAACCTGTTGACCGCGAACACACCTCGCGCACCGCAGCGCTGCCGGCACTCCGCGATCAGGCGTTCGGCCGCCCAGACGGTGATCGCCTTGGTCAGTGACAGCGTCCGGTACAGAGGATCCAATGTGGAGGGGTGAGGTGGCTTGCCCTCGCTGTTGCTGATCATCGCCGCCACGCGTGCCTGTTTGGCGCGGTCGGCGTGACACGTGAGGGCGTATGTAGTGGCGAGTGCGCTGTAGAGCGCGCGTTGCTGGCTGCGGTGCCGCAGCACTGATCCCCACGGTTCGCGACGGTCCATGGTCTGACGCGCCAGGTTGTAGCGGATGGTGATCTGGGTGGCCGCACGGCTCGTGGCCGCCAGCGCGGCCGCCTGGGCGGTTCACACGCTCTGCGCCACGGTCAGCGACCGGACCAGGCGCTTGTCCGGGTTGACGAGAGGGTCGTGGAACTTCCCGTCCTCCGTGATGGTCGCGTCGTCGCGCAGCAGGTTCCGCAGCGGCACCCGGACGTGGTCGAACGAGATCACCGCGTAGTCCATCGGCACCAGCGACATCTCGGGCAACGGTGTGATCGTGACGCCGTCCGCCAGCCCGTCCTTCCCGCGCAACGGGACCAGGACCATGAACACACCGCAGTCCGCGCCACCGACATTGAGCTGCGCGGCCACAGTCGCGGGTTTCGGCACTTCGTCCGCGCCGACGTTCGGCATGAACTTGCGGGCGGCGGGATCAGGGGTGTGCAGGACGAGCTCACCGGTCGCCGGGTCGAGCGAGGCCCTCGTCCGCATCGACACGTGGCTGTTGCCGTAACCCAGCTCGGTGATCAGCAGCGACCCGGTGGCGCGCATGGCTTCCAGGTCCTCGACGAAGTCCTCGACGTCGTCACGTCCGGCGCTCAGCTCCCGCACTGAGGCCAGCGTGGCGTGATGGGTGACCATCGCGATGAACAGCGACGGGCTGACCACCGCGGTCCATTCGAGCAACGCGAACAACAGGTGGGGATCAGTGGTCAGCTCCTCGGCAGGCACCTCGCTGTTGACCAGCTTCATCTGGTCGTAGGTCAGCCGGACCTTCTCCTGGTACGTCAGACCTTCGTGCGGCGCGAACAGCTCTTCGCGGAACAGCCGGTGCAGCCGCTCGCGAAACTCCGGGACCACCGTGCCGTGCACCACGTCGGACAGGTTCGGCATCGGCGTCACACTGTGATCCTGCCGAGAGCGAGCAGGTCGATCATGGCCGGTCCGCCGACGCTGGACGTCATGCCGCCGTCCATGGTGACGGTCGATCCGGTGGTCAGACTGGCGGCGTCGGAGGCCAGGTACACCGCCGCACCCACCACGTCCTCCGGCTCACCCCAGCGCCGTGTCGGGACCGCCCGCAGCAGACCGTCGGACACCTCCTGGTTGCCCGACATGGTCTTCGTCAGCCCAGTGGTGAGCCATCCCGGCACGATCGTGTTGACACGCACACCGCTGGAGGCCCACTCGGCGGCCAGCGTCTGCGTCAGCGACGCCACGGCGGCCTTCACCGCAGCGTACGGCGCGAGCATCGGCACGCCGCCGACGCCGGCGACCGAACCGATGTTGATCACCGAACCGCTGCCCTGCTTCACCATCAGCCTTCCTGCCGACCGGCAGAAGTGCACGACAGAGTCGAGGTTCAGCCGCAGCGTCTCCGTCCAGTCCTCCGGCCGCAACTCCAGGAACGGGCCCGCCGACGCGAACCCGCCCACGTTGTTCACCAGCACGTCCAGCCTGCCGAGCTGCGCCACGGCGTCCGCTACCGCCGCCTTCACCTGGTCTGCGTCGCGGGCGTCACACGTGATCACCGCGGCCCGCCTGCCCCTGCGCCGGATCAGGTCGGCGACCTGATCCAACGCGTCCGTGCCGCGGGCGAGCACGGCCACCTCGGCACCGGCGTCGGCGAAACCGAGGGCGATGGCGCGTCCGATCCCGCGCGACGCGCCAGTGATCAACGCGCATTTGCCGGAGAGACCGAACATGGTCGTCAGACCCGGCCGAAGATCGAATTGCCGGGAGCTTCCGGATCCTCACTGATGTAGAAATCGCACAACGCGTCGAGAATCTCCTCGAGTGACAGGAAACCGTCACCGCTGGCGTCCAGCCGGGCCGCGCTGGACTTATCGACCAGGCCCTACAGGTATTCGATGAGCTGCATCATGCCTTGGTCCTCGTGCTGCAGGTGATGGCAATGCAGCACCGTACGGCCGCGGAAGCGTTCGAAGCGCAGGCGGATGACGACTTCCTTGTGCTGGTTGATGCTGACGGTGTCGTGCCATACCGGTGTCGGCAGCGGTACCCCGTCGGCGGCGACCACCAGGAACGGATTGGTGTGGATGTGGAAGGGATGGTTGCTGTGGTCGGCCGGGGTTTCGTTGCGCAGCAACCACTCTTCCACTCCGCCCAGCGGCAGGCGGTGGTTGACGAAGTCCGGATCGAACCTGCCGTGCATGGGATCCATCGGGTCGTTCGGGCTGCCGGTAGCCGGGGTCGCGCCGTCGCCGAGAATCCGGAAGCCGGTGGTGAACGCGCCGTGCAGGGCGTGCTCGTCCGAGCGGAAGATCAGCGTGCGGCGCCCGTTCCCGTGCGGGCCGGTGGGCGTCAGGTCGCCGGGGCCGATGAACGGCAGTGTCGGCGTGCCGGGCAGCACGTCAGGCAGTTCCATCTGACGCGGCGTGCCCGCCACTTCCACGGTCATCAGCACGACTTCACCAGCCATGAGCCGGTATCGGCCCGGTGCGGCCGCCTGGACCATGACGTCGGCCCGGCCGCCCATCGCGAGCGGCACCGCGTTCCGCTCGACGGTTTTGGGAAAGGTCAGCCCGTCCTGGGCGATCTGGTGCAGGCCGTGTCCTTCCAGCCTGACACCGAGCACGGTGAACGCGCCGGCGTTGACGAGCCGCCAGCGGTGCACTTCCCCTGGACGCATCCGGATGAGCGGGTCGCGCTCACCGTTGACCAGGAACGTCGAGGGCACCGACCGAAGAGACTCCTCATGGGTCAGCTCGGGCACTCGCCCGTCACGGAGCTTGAGCTCGCTGATACACACAACCACATCGGCGGCCGCGGCGATCTGCGGCACCCGGTCCACGGCGCCTTCGACGATCAGGACCCCGGCCATCCCGCTGAGCAGCTGCACCACGGATGAGCCGTGGGTGTGCGGGTGGTACCAGTAGGTGCCGGCCTCGTGTTCCGGCGGAAGATGGACTTCACTGCGATACCTGGCTTGATACAGCCCGCGTGCCGGGTCACGCGGTGTGAAGGAGCGGAACACGTTGTCCGCGATACCGCCGGGGTCGACGTGCAGGCCGTGGGTGTGCAGGTTGAACGTGTTGAAGTGGTGCGGGGTGTTGTGGTCGTGGACGTGGTCCTGGTCCGGGTTGGGCGGCAACAGGTTCAGCTGATTCAGCACCAGCTTGTCACCTGGGCGCACCCGCAACGTCGGGCCGGGAATGGAACCTTCGTAGGCGCGGGTGACAATCGTCCCCAGCCCGCGGATTCGGTTCTTCGCGAATCCCACGCGAAGTGTGGTCTCGAGCCTCCCGCCCGCCGAGGTACGCGCCGACGGCTGCGGGAATCCGGGCGACGGCGCATTTGCCTCGTGCGGAGCGAACACCAGCACGCCGGCGGCGAGGCCGGTCTGTTGAAGGAACGCCCGCCTGGTCACCATAGCCGTATCCGTTCTCCCGGTGAAGATCGACGATAGCGCGCACCCCGAACTGGCCGCCGACTCTTTCGGGTGATCGGAGCTGAATGTGATCCAGACGAGTTCGGGGCGCTGCCGAAGCTGGCGTGGGCCTTCTGGAGACCGACGAGCGGAACGGCAAGATCAGCGAAGCCGAGGAAGTTGTGATCGACGGCAACGATAGTGACCTCGGCTATCACAGGAGGCAGACGCCGAAATCGTCCAGAGTGTGTCCACTGTGGACATCACCGCCCGGATCAAGACAAGGACGTTGAACCGACGGTGCGGGAGACACGAGAAACGGCTTTCGATGAAGATCGTTCCCGTAGCGTCCCAACGCCATCGCGTCACCAAATGTCAGCTCACGGCATTCCGGGTGAGAATCGGCGGTGACCGATGAGCGCGAACGAGCGAAACAGGCCGAGAACATCGCACGCTTCATGGTGGATCGGTTCAATGTCGGCGACCTTGACAAGCGTGGTGGCACTCTACGAGCCGGACGCGGTGATCGCCTCGCCCGGTGGTGGCGTGGCGGCGGGACATCGGGCGTGGAGTCGTTCGGCGTGCATGTGGGGGTGAGCAGGGCATCGAGGTGGATCATTACCCGCGGTTCTCTCGTGAAGGCCGTGGGGAGCGTTTGGTAGATGCGGCACACGGCTTCTTCGATGCCACGATAGGTCTGTCCCGCCAACGGCACGCACGTCGCCCCATTCTCGGGCCCGAGCAACAAGCCCGCTGGAGCTGCGAACGCATCTGCCGCAGCGCGAGGTTGATCGCGCAGGAGGCTTGACTCCGTGTCATCCACGCCACCAGATTCGTTGCCGTCATCAACATCCTGACCACCACTGACGGCGCCGAGAGCAGAGCGGACGAGGTGATCGCGGGCTTGCCCCCTGGGCGCGGCGGCTGTGCGGGAGTTCGGGCGGCGTGGCGTGAGCCTGGTGCTCACGCTCGGTGGCACGCACACGTTGCCCGCGGTGGCGGCGGCATGCGAGGAGTTCGGCGTGCCGGGGGTGTCGACGACGTTGCCGTGGCAGGTCTACCAGGCCTGTCGCGGGGTCGCCGAGCCCGCGTGGTCGTTTCACTTCTGCTGGGGACTGGACGACATCGCCGGCGCGTTCGCCGACATGTGGGACGGTGTGGCCGAACACGCGACCGTGGGATGCCTGTGGAACAACGGCGTGCAAGGCACCGCGCTGCGCGACCCCGCGAACGGGTTCGGGCCCACCGCGGCCACAGGCTCGTCGACCCCGGCGGTTACCAGGAACGATCCTGCACGTTCCACCGGCACGTGGACCAGTTCCTGGCCGAACGCGTGCAGGTCGTCACCGCGGCGGCCGACGCACGTGACCTCGCGGAGTTCGCGGCGGCCGCCGGGCGGCGCGGCCTGCGGCCGCTACTGATCACCTGCTCCCGATGGTTGAGCTATCCCTTCGGCGCCGAGCGGGCAGCACTGGACGGCAGATCGGCAGCGGAACTGGCTGCCGCCTACGAGAAAATGACCGGCAGGCCGTGGCTTCAGCCACTCGGTCTCGCCCACGCACTCGTCGAGGTCGCCGTGCACGCGTTGCGGTCGGCGGACGACCCAGGCGATCGCCACGCGGTCGCGGCGGCGCTGGCGCAGACCCGGCTCGACACGATCGGCGGCACCCTGGACTGGACCGCAGGCCCCGCGTCATCGATCGCGCGCGTGCCCCTCACCAGCGGCCGCTGGATCCGCCACCAAGGCCGCATGCAACTGAGGACCTAATGTCGTGGGCTCAACCCATCCGGCTTCCATTCCGATACCGAGATCATCTTCCAGCTGCTCAACGCCGGTCTGCGGATCACCGACCGTCTGATCCCGGCGCACTGCCGCGACGAGGTGGCGAGAGCGACCACCGGTTCCGCGTGCCGCCCGAACCGCGTCAGCGGCGGCCGGACGTGAAGGCAGTGATGATCAGGAACGGGCCGCCGAAGTGGCTGACGCAGGGTGTTGCCGTTGCCGTCCTCCGGTGCGGAGCAGGATCGCGGACCAGACGGCGGCGGCCACGAGCAGGAGGTTGCGCAGTACAAGTATCACTGTGACGGCCACACCGCGGTCATGCAGATCGTCCCACAGCAATGGGAACTCCAGGTGTGTCAGTCCACAGCAGACGACGATCAGCAGGGCCACCGGCCGTTGCCGGCTCCGCGGGTGCGCGAGGCACGCGGCAGCCAGGCCGACCGCCCAGATGAGGTACTGCGGGCTGAGCACCTTGCTGGTGACCATCACGGCCAGGACGACGGTCAGCGCCAGATCGCACGGGGCGGCGAGGTGCTCACTCCAGCGCCACCACCACACCACGAGGAAAAACGCACCGGCCACCGTCACGAGCAGCAGCAGAAGCAACACGACGTCAACGCGCGGACCGACCAGCTCCCACGAGCCGTACCGCATGACCAGTTCCGGGCCGCCACCGGTGAGGCGCTGCAGCAGGAACGGAGTCGCCGCGACGGCCTCGACCTCCAGACCGCGGTCCCGCTGGTTGGCCAGAAAGCCCAGCGTCCCGGGAACCACCAGCCCGACCCAGGTCAGGACCTGAAGAACGACCGCCGCCGCGCCGAGCGTCGCGTACCGTGCGCGCTGTCCCCGGCGGAACATGCCGAGCAGGAACACCGGCCACACCTTCACCAGAGCGCCCGCCCCGATCAGCAGGCCGGCGGCGAGCGGATGCCGGTACCGCAGGACCGCCGCCACGGCGAGCGCGGTGACGAGAACGTCGACACGGGTCAGCCACAGCGTGCCCAGCAGCGGTGGGACCAGCGCCCAGTACCAGGCACCCGCCCGCATGGGTTGCCGAAGCAGCAGAACAAGGGTCACCAGGTCCACGGCCAGCACGAGTGCGACGAACGCCCAGAGGTAACCGAGCAGGCTCTGTCCGGACAGGAGGCCCGCCAGCGCCATGGGCGCCGCGGCGCCGGGCGGGTACTGCCAGCCGTGGTCATGGGCCGGGAGAACGCCGTGGCTCAGCGAGGTGAACCACCAGTTCGCGTACACGCGGATGTCCGAGGCCACCAGTCCCGTGGCGAACCGCGGGTCGAGCACACCGGTGAGCACGGCCGCGCGGCCCGCGCACCACACGGCGCCGATCGTCATCGCTGCGCGCACCCGGCCTCCTCTCGCGAACGACGGGTCCCGGGAAGCCGCCTTCCGTGTCGCACACGGCTTTCCCGGGACCACGTACACCGTCAGTCGTCGGTCTCGCAGCCGACCTTGGGAGGCGTCAAACGGGCCTGGCAGTCGACCTCGAAGGCCGTCGCGACCGGCCCGACCCACACGCTCGTCTCCGCACCGCCCTTGCACGAGTACGGCTTGCATTCGAGCTCCCCGTCGGCGGAAGCTCCGGTCATCGTCACGGCCGCGAGGCCGAGAACGCCGGTCGCCACGGCCGCGCACAACGCGGCCACAGTTCTGCGGTTCATCGAAGTCGTCCCTTCTTGTCGACACTGTGATGAGAGGACCCCGCACCGCCCGAAGGAATGCGCTTGACGGTCCTCTCACCGATTAGTCGCTCGGTCCGGCCCGACCCCGCAGAAAAACTCTCCCTCTGGACCTTTTTCACTCCAATGGACTCATGGCGTGTGGCATTGCGAGACGGGGAACCTCTGCGGACGGGCGGCACCGGGCCTGGGCGCGGCGAGGCGTCGGCGGCAAGGCGAGCCGGCCTGGGCGACGCCACAGCCGGGATCGCCTCGGCCGCCGTGACGACGCGGACCTGGCCTGGCGACGCCGCGGCACGGACCGGCTCGGCAGGCGCGGTGGTCGGGCTCGCCGTGTCCGGGGGCGTGGTCGTCGTGTGCGGCAACAGGATCACCGAGGTGGAGAGTGCGGCGACGGGCACCGTGGCGGCGAGTGCGATGCCGGGCTTTCCGAACCGGCACGCGGTCCCGGCGAGCACAGCCGCCGCGCCCGCCGCGAGGCCGCGCAGGAACCGCCGGGCCCTGGTCAGGTGCGACTCCACGGAACGCCGGGTCAGGCCTAGGTCGGCAGCCGCCTGCGTGATCGTGCTGCCGTCCGCCATCGCTAGGCACACCCGCCTGGTCATCGGCGGCAGGGTGTCCACCGCACCGGCCAGCCAGCGCGCCAGCGCGCGATCGGTCACTACCTCGTCGGGCGTGGGGACATCGCCATCGCGCACGGTCAGCCTGCCGAGCGCCGCACACTCCCGGCCAGACCGCCGCATGTGGTCGATCGCCTGCCGATAGGCGACCACGACCAGCCAGGACGCGGGCGAGTCGATCCGCTCACCCGCTCCCTGCCGCGCCAGCAGGACGAGCACGGCTTCGTGCGCGCAGTCCTCGGCCTCGGCCCGGCTGAGCCCTGCGGCCTGGCATCGTCGAACAGCCTGTTCCAGGGCATGCGCCCAGTCACTGGAATGCATGTCGATCACCCGCCTTTCGACCGGGTAATCGAGGTCACGTGGCATACCGTTATGCGGCGTACGGGTGAAAGTGCGTCGCGCCCCACAATCACGAACATTTTTCTGAACAGGTTTCTCGTTCATCAGACGGCACATTCACCTGAATGCCGCCTAACGTTATGCCTGCTGGATCCGACTAAGTCGTGGATGTGGCCACAGCCCTCACGGCGGCGTCCACTGACACAGGTGTTCAGGATGAACCCTTTGGCAATCGTGCTCCGCGCACTTCTGTCCGCCCTCGTCATCGCCGCTGGACTGCTGATGGCACCCAGCGCGGGCTTCGCAGACGTACTGCCGGACCGGAGTGTCCAGACCGTTGATCCCGATGGCACGTCGAGAATTCCGTGCGATCGCACGGTCGACGGGGTGTCGACCACCACGACCATCAAATGCTCGGCGTTGTTCGCCTACGACGTCATGGGAACCGTCTCTGACGTGCGGCTCGTCGCTGCTGCATGCCGGGTCACAGCCACAGTGCCCGCGCACGGCACCACGGCGGCTTTCGGATGCGCCGGCTCCGGACCTCTCGGCCACCTGACGGTCGACCTGGCCACCTTGGCGGTCGAGGCACCGCCCTCGGGCGGTAACTGCTCCGCCGTCGTGGACACGCCGTTCGGCGCGGTGTCCGCGGGCGGAGGAGGTGGCGCCCTGTCCGTCGACGTCGACCCCGGCAAGCAGGAGGCGTCGATCTCCGCCGCGGGCGGCGTCGGCATCAACGTTCTCGGAGTGAGCTACTCCTGCGGTGGTCCGGTGAAGATCACGGTCGATCTCGGCGGGCCTACCACCAACGTGCCCTCTGGCTGCACACCGCTGTAGCCCGGATCGCGTGAGGCTCCGCGCGTGCGGCGGAGCCTCACGCCCGGCGGTGTTTCCGTTTGCGGCAAAGAGGAGACGAAATGCGCTGGACACGCAGACAGTTCCTGGCCGCGTCCGCGACGGCGGGCGCGATGTGGGTTCCGATCGGACGGTTGCCCGCGGGCGCCCGAGGCAGGCGAGTCACCGCCCGGATTCCCACCCTCCGTCCCCCTGTACCGGCAGGCGTACCGGAACTGGGCGACGAGATCATCGCCGACGCCGTGTGGACCTGCGAACCGCGTACTGCCGACGACGTGGTGCTGCTCGCCAACTAGGCGCATCAGCACGGATACACCTTGCGGGCACAGGGATTCCGGCACGGCTGGGCACCGCTGACGGTCATGAGCGGCGACGCCTCGGCCCGAGTGGTGCTGCTGGACACCAGGGCTCACATGGCCCGCCTCGGCGTCGTCGGCTCGGTGCCCGCCGCGGTGCGCGCGCAGACCGGCGTCTCCGTGGACGCGCTGTTGCAGTTCCTTGAGGACAACGGGTTCGGCGTCACGAACACTCCGGCCGCAGGCGACCAGACGCTCGGCGGTGTGCTCGCGATCAACGGCCACGGCAGCTCGGTGCCCCGGCCGACGAGGTGCGCGCCAGCGGCCACACGTTCGGCACGCTGAGCAACCTCGTCGTGTCACTCACCGCCGTCGTGTGGGACGACGCCACCGGCCACTACGTGTTGCGGACATTCCACCGGAACAACCGCAAGTGCGCTGCCCTGCTGACCTGCCTCGGCCGCGGCTTCATCACGGAGGTCACGCTCCGAGTCGGAGCGAACCGGCACCTTCGCTGCGTGAGCCACGTCGACATCCCCGCCACCGAACTGTTCGCCGCGCCCGGCACGCCGGGCGCGCGGACGTTCGCCCGCTTCGCCGAGGAGACCGGCCGGGTCGACGCCATCTGGTTCCCGTTCACCGACAGTCCCTGGCTCAAGGTGTGGACCGTGAGGCCGGTGAAACCGGTGCCGTCCCGGGAGACCCACGAACCGTACAACTACCCGTTCTCCGACTCGATATCCGAGGAACTGGCCGACGTGTACCGGCGGATCACCGAGGGCGCCACCTTCCTCGCGCCTACGGCCGGCCGGCCGGATGCAGTACGAGGCCGTCGCCGCCGGGCTGGTGGCGACCCGGTCAGGCGATCTGTGGGGCCTGTCGAAGAATCTACTGCTGTGCATCAAGCCGACTACGGTGAGACTGCACGCCAACGGATACGCCATCCTGACCCGGCGCACTCACCTGCAACAGGTGGTGCACAAGTTCGCCGCCTTCCACAGCAGCCTCCTCGAGGCGTACGCGGCACGCGGCGGGTATCCGATCAACGGCCCGGCGGACATCCGGGTGACCGGACTCGACGTGCCCGCGGACGTCAGCGTGAGCGGGGCGGTCGTATCCGCGCTGTCCGCGGCCCGCCCGCACGACGCGCACACCGAGTGGGACGTGGCGGTGTGGGTCGACGTGCTGACCCACGCGAACACCGCCGGTGCCGACCGGTTCTATCACGAGATGGAGCGGTTCCTGGTCAACCGGTTCACCGGCACCGACTCGATGGTGCGCGTCGAGCGGTCGAAAGGATGGGCCTACACCGGCTCCAGGCGCTGGGCGGACGAAACCATGCTCACGCACACCATCCCGGACAGCTACCACACCGGGTCCACTGTGGATTGGAACTGGGGAGTGCAGACGCTCGACGCGATGGATCCACATCGCGTGTTCACCACTGCCTTGCTGGACAATGTGCTCCAGGTGCGCGGGCGACCACAGCATGCGCGCGATGACCACGGCCAAGACCATCGCACCCGGACGACTCTTCGTGACGACCGGCAATGTAGTCGTCCTGTCGAGCGGGCCCGCCGGCCGTGGCGCGGTCGAATCCTCGTCTCACACAGCCCACGCCGTGCGGAACGAGTCAGCAACGGCCACCAAGGCGTGTTCCCGAGCTCCCTCAGTGTCTCCAGGTGCTCCTGGGCGCAGTTTCAGCGGGCTGAACTGAGTCGTGGTGACGGGGCTGGGTGAACTCGACTTCGGCATGAATGCAGCAGGAAAGAGGTGAGAATAAGCCTTTCCGGATAGTGCGGGTCGCGCCACTCGCGGCTTGCCGCAGACGTGAGAAGTCGTCGTCAACGGTCGCCCATGCTCGCCGGCTTGGATCGATCGGCCGCGCGACGCGTCACGTACTCTGCAGCGTCGCTGTGGAGGGGGCGAAACTGGCTCCTGGTCACGCCCAGCACGAACACCGCCCGGCCACACGGCCCGGCATCACGGCGTGCAGCATCTCGACGGTCCGGTCGGTCAGACGCAGCGAGCCCCGAGTGAAACGAGAGCGTGACGTCGACCGGAATCCGGTCACGAAGGCCAGCTCGCGCATGGAGTCGAAGGCCGCCTGCTCGCATACGGACAATCAACCTTGATATCTTTGAATGCCAGGTTCGGCTAGCAGTTGAATATAGTCGCCTTACGGCGCGCATCATCGGCCCGACCAGCGTCTTGGACGTAGCACAGGTCGACAGAGTTCAACCCGCAGCCCGGCTAGTCAACGTTGCGGTTACAGGTAGTCACTCATTCTAGGCTATCAGGGAGTGCGGCCACACGGATCTCGAACCGTCGCCGATGGCCGCTGCGGATTCCGCCACGACCGCACCTGGATCTTCTCCTGTCAACCCCTGCCGGTCGCAATGAGGACCGCAGTGAGGTAACCGCATAAGCAGTGCCGAGGCCGAGAGCACCGGTACGGTGTTGTGATCCGGCGATAGAAGTGGGCCAGACTGATGGGTTAAGGTCGCTGCGCCATTTTCCCGAACTCCCCAGGATCTTCACCAGATATGCCTCCGGGTCGATCCAGACGGCCCTAGTAGTCGAAGCACCCGCCGGGCCTTGATGCGCGGTCAAAGATTTCCTCCCCGCACACCGTTGCGGGCCAGCAGCTCGTTCACCAGAACCGGAACGCCGTCCCGCATGTGTGTGTCATGTAGATGCGCATGCCGTCTGCGTCATTTAGTAAACAAGCATCGGCAGCGTCCACCAAGAACGAGATAGAGCCTGCGTCGATCAGCACGGGACGAACCCTCACGACATCGCCCGGTAGTCCGCGCTGTGCGTGACAGCTGCGTGATCGACCAGCACGAGCTCGCCCGACCGGTCGACCACGGCCCGCCGCATCACCGACAGCGAAAGCGCGTGCTGTGGTCGAGGTGCTCGCCCAATTGGATCCGCACACGAACCTCCCCGCAGCGGAGTGGTCCGGTACCTGGCGCGTAGGCGCAGCAGGGTACCTCTCAGCTGGGCACCTCTCAGCTGGGTTCACGCATCTGAGCGGTCCCTATGGTTCGCTTGACAGTACGCATCGGCAGCGATTTAGGGGCGAGCAGTCCTCTCAAGGCTGCCCGAGCACACAGTCCAGGCAACGGACGGAATTCCCATCTCGCCACGATAGACGCGAGAGCCAGGATTGCCTCAATGGTTCCGAACACGTCGCCGATACATTTTCGAGCACCGATTCCGAACGGGGTATATGCTCCGCGCGCAAACTGCTGGGCAAAGTTTGAGGCGAAGCGATCAGGCTCAAAGAGGTCGGGTTTGGGGAATAGATCGGCGCGTCGCTGCACTACGAGGGGACTGTACAAGATGACCGCACCTTGCGGCACCGGATGGCCACCGATAACAGACGGGACAGTAGTTACACGGGTATTCATCCATCCACCGGGGGTAGAGGCGGAGAGTCTCCTCAACAACGCAACGCGTCAGCTTGAGGCTCTCCAGATCCTCGTAGCAGGCGATGCGCCCACCCAGTACGGCGTCCACCTCGTTGTGTAGTCGTTCGCGGATATCTGGATGGATCGCAAGCAGGTACAACGCCCACGACAAGGTGTTAGCTACCGTCTCAATTCCGGCGACCAGGAAACTCACGAGATGGTCTGTTACCAGTTCATCCGAAAGCGCACTACCGTCATCGTCGCGCGCTGCCAGGAGCACGGACAAAAGATCTCCGCGATCGAAAACTTCGGCCCGGTACACGGCGATGAACCGCTCGGTCAGTGCGCGCAGTTCGGACTTGGCGCGGCGGAAGCGCCGGTTCGCGGGTGTGGGCAGCGTATCAGCTAGCCCACTCGGCAGGACAACGTGACGGGCCAGGCCGGCGGTGAACTGCTCAATACACCATTGAATCCGTGTTATATCCGAACGACGGAGCTGCGTCGCAAAGATGGTTCTCGCCGCGATCGTCGCTGCCATCCCATGCATCCGAGCAGGTACGTCCATGTGCTGGCCGTGCTCCCAGTGCGACATTTCTTCGGCGATCCGCGTGCCCATGATCCTTGCATATCCTGGCATCCGATCGCGTCGGAACGCCGGCTGGGTCAGGCGTCGCTGTCGACGGTGGTCCTGATGTGGGCACGACGCCAGTCGGTTTCCCACGGCCTGTCTCGCCTTATCCCAGAACGGGCCTCCTTTGTCAAAGGCGCGGTCGTCCAAGCCGACATCACGAATCAGGTCCGGATGGCACAGTACATAGGCGCACCAGGGCCCCAGCTTGATCTTCACGAGGTCTGCATACTGTGGGAGCGAGGCCAGGAAACGAACCGGGTCGCGGGCTAGGGCCAACGCGTGGCCGATAGCGACCAGCCGCCCTGGTGCCGTAGCCAACGTATAGGACCGAGCGGAATCCTGGAGAGAGGACCGGCCGTCGTTCATGACTCTCGCCATCCAACATAGCGCGCGGTGGCCTCCAGCGACCAATCGCGACAACCGCTCATCCAGTTCTCAAGGCTCTGCACGTGGACGCGTTGCGCCTTGGTCATTCGAGGCGAGATCTCGTCGCGGTGGCGGACGAATTCAGCGGCCTCCTCTGCCGCCTCGTTGGCAGTTCTGCGCAGCGCTTCTTCGGGGGTGGCGTCGGCTGCAACGTAGATGGCGGGCAGGTTCCAGAAGCTGCCTGGGTGCTTTCGTTCGGCGTGGTAAGAGAACACGTCGTTGTGCCATGCCACTACTTTGGCCGCCCTCAACCGAAGTACGGTCATGTCGGCGTCCCAGAACGTGTTCCAGTCCACGACCGCTCCTGCAGAGGCGTCTATGAGCACGATGCACGGGATCGAGCACACCGAATACCGACGCATCGTGCGGTAAACAGCGGCGGCTGGCGGCGTACCGTCGATCCGCATCGCGTTCTGCATCACCATCGAGGCGAACCACAAACGCATCTGGTCCGCCCACCGCGCCCACTGTTCGGGTAGCAGGACGCGGCGCAAAGAGTTCACAACCTCGGTGAAGGCAGCTTCCATCTGTGTACCGGCGAAGCCGCTAGGGCGGCGGAAGTCCAGTATGTCCAGGATGGAACAGACGGCCGGGATCGACGTAGGATCGTCGGCGGGCACATCATCAATGAAGACATCGTCGAACCAGAATCCCCAACTTAGAAACCGCGCGTATGCATTGATCAGGTCATCTGAGGCTTCGAAGTGGACAGTACGTGCGACGATCCGCCCAGGCCGAGCCCGCGCGACGTGCGCCACCATCCGTGGCTCGGCGAATTGTGCCAACCATTCGACGGCACGCTTTTCTATTTTGTCGATGTCAGGGTGACAGACAGCGCGGAACGGGAGCGACATATCCGGCAATACCGATTCTAGCACGTTGTCCTCTTGAAGTGCGCAGGAGAGCGAGGCGTCTTTAGCTGGTTTGACATCATCGGCTACAGAAAACTACTTGTTCTTCAGCGAAGAGGAGTGTCGCCGGTCCGAGATTTGTTTGCAGACGGTCGGCAGGTGGTCACGCGCCCAGGTACCGGCGGCGGTGATGCGCTGCAGGGTGGTGAGGTTTCAGAGCCGGGCGGGTGGCGTGAAGAGCGGCGGCGCTCAGTCCGTGTATGGCGGATAAGATAGTGGTGTCCCACATGCCGTAATGGAAGCCACGGTCGGGGGCCGGTGATCCCGACCCCGTCCGGAATGAGGGTGACCGGCATCTTGTGGTGGAGGGCAATGTCCATCCCACCTGATCGAACACTCGGCTCAGCAGCGCGGCATCCACGCCGAGGACCGGGTGCAGCCCGACCATGAGCGCGCCGTTGGAGGCGCAAACGGCGTGCTGTTCGGCGATCCCCAGATCCAACACCCGGTACGGGAACTGTGCGGCGAAGGTGTGAGACTGACCGGCTGCAGCATCACCGCGGTCATGCAAGCGGTGTCCGGGCCGTTCCACCCCGATCCTGACGATCTCGTCGCCGAACACGATCGTCGACGACGGTCTGCCGTGCGTCTGTGTTTTACCGGTGGCAGGATCAAAGTCGCCAATGCCGGCCATCCGGTCCGCGGGGTTGGCCTCGGCCCGGCTGGCAGCCTCGGCCTGGTCGTCGATGGCGTGTACCACGACCGGCTCGTGCGGGGCGGACGCCCGGCGCAGCGCCAGTTACAGCTCTTGCAGGTCGTGACCGTAAACGGGACCGATGCAGGCGAACCCGAGTTTGTCGATCATCGGCTTGCGCGCGATTGGGTACATGGCAGGTAGCGATGCCAGCTTGCGACGGCACCTCCCCCGCAGCCTTTCCAGACGCGCGGCCAGGCCGTCGACGGTCCGAGCGAAGCAGCGGCCGTTGTCGTTCAACGCGGTCAGGGTCTGGCGCCTGCCGTGGTTGAAACTCAGTCGTCGCAGCGTTTCGGCCAAGAGCGTCCAGCGCGCTCTTGCCCTTCGTCGTCGTCGCTACGGGTCCGCGGCGGTCTCCGCCAGTCGCACGAGCTGTGGTCCAGCTCCGGACAGCTTCGCGCCCTGACCGGCGAGGATCACCGGCTGTCGTGCGTCTCCGCAGTGCGTTGGCGAGGCCGTCGATCGCATCTGACGCAGGCGTGGCAGGACGTGGACATGCCCTGCCTGCGAGTTCGCGCAATGCAACGCCGTCCACGGCAGTAACCGAACGCATGAGCCGGCCCTCCTGACGCCGCAATCAAACTCGACGACGGTGTGTACAAATGCACACGTCCGTGGCATCGATTGGATCACCTTGCCCAGCACCTCGACAGGTCCAACCGCGCGAGGATCCGTCAAATCTCGAAATGATCTTGACGGCCGGATGCCGTAGCGAAGCGAACGACCTGAGTTCGCTCCGTTTCCGCCAAGTCATCGTATTTGGTACATCCGGGGTGAACCATTCCCCCGCAGGTACTACAGGAGGGTCCAGTAGAATGGGACCAGCGACACCGTGATTACGGCGAATCAACACTCCTTTTCGTGGAGGGATTCAGTGGGCGTCCGCACCCCCAACGTCCGACTGCGCGCCCTACTCCTGGAAGCCGGTTGCAGCGGAGCAGAACTCGCACGAGCGGTGAACGCGGTTGCGGCGGAAAGCGGGGAACGGACCGAATACACGCGGGCTTCGGTCGCCCAATGGCTCGCGGGTACGCGCCCCCGACAACCGGTTCCGCAGTACGTCGCGGAGGCTTTGTGCCGCCGCCTTGGGCGCACCGTAACGCTGAGCGAGGCAGGCTTCCCCGAGGACGACACATCCACCGTGTACAGCGTCTCGGCCCTGTCCGTGCCGGAGTGGCCGGAAGCGTGCGCAGCGCTCACCACGCGCCCGTCCGAGCGCGCACGCGCCATCAGGTTCGGCGAAGCTGAGAGCCGCGGCAGATCAGGCAGTCGTCCGACGGCTCGTGCCACTTGCTCATCGGCGCAGGCCGACGAGCAGCGCGAGCCCGGCCGACAGTGCGATCAACCCCGAGACGACGAGCTGGTTGAGCCAAACGACCCAAACACCATCATCGTCCGCACGCAACGCCACGATGAACAGCCACACGGCGAGAGCGATCGTGATCAGCCGCAGCAACGGCACGTCCAACGGCGCCATCGCCCGCACCATGCCGACCAGCATGACGACGACCGCCAGGCCCATCGACCACCAGTAGGGCCGGAAAGCGTGCAGCGACGCGCTGAAGTGCAGGACCGGTGGCGCGGCGATCAGCCACACACCGGCCAGAAAGGCGGTGACACCGGCCCTGCTCTCGGCAGTTCGTCCGTGTAGATCCCCCACGCGGCAATTCTCACCTTCGGACGACCGGGAGGGAACACCTCATTCGTCGCGGAACGCCTTCATGTTGCGCAGCAACAGATAGGTGTCCTGCAGTTGCGCTGAGTCGCCGAGCGACCGGTAGATGCCCCATTTCGGATGCGCCTGGTCACCGCCCAGCCACGTGTCGAAACCGGACCGCGACGCGTCCACCACCGTGGTCGCCCCGTCCTTCAACGTGAAGCGCAGGCGGCCGGAGTCGGCGACCTTGAGCTCGATCGCGACGTCGATCCACTTGTTGCGCAACGGCGCCAACGGGGTGCTGCCGAGTTTCGCCTGTCCCGCACCGAAGAGCCTCATCTCGACGGTCTCCGCGGAACCGGAACGGAACAACGACATCGTCACCACGGGCGAGGCGACGGCGGTGTGCTTGACCTGGAAGATGTGCGTGAAGCTGGTGGTGCCCTTCAACGAGCTGGGGATGTACATCTGGTAGGTGAAGCGCCAGGTCTCGCCCTTCTTCATGTCGTGGCGGGTGCCGCCGGTCTGGATCGCGCGGACCTCCTGGCGCTGCCGGTCCGATCCGTCCCTGTCGGACTTGTGCATCACGAACCGGTACTGGTCCTGGTCGGCGAAGATGTGCGTGGCGGACGGGTGCGAGTTGGCGCGGTCGTCCTCGATGCCGACGAACGCCTTCAGGCCGGCCGTCGCGGGGTTCGCCGCCCACTTCTGCACGAACGCCGTGGCCCCCACGTCAGCGGACGCTACACCTGCGGCGAACGGCGTGGCCGCGATGACGAGCGCTCCTCGCATCGCCGTGCGGCGGTTGAACAACTCCATCGGTTCCTCCTCGAACCCAGAAGTTCGAGGCGGCGGTACAGACCACTCTCGGCGACAGACCTCCGATGTGTCAAGGTCCCCACATTTGTGGAGGACCCGTGCAGATCCCGTGAAGGTGTTGCGGGAAACCGAAAACCGGCCGGTCGACCAGTTCTACGGTCCAGGCATGGACACCGTGGACGTACTCGTCGTCGGCGCGGGGCTGGCCGGGCTCAACACCGCCCGCCTGCTCGCGGAAGCAGGCCTCGACGTGGCCGTGTGTGAACGCAGGACGAGCCTGGAGACCGGCATCCGCACCACCGGGATCTTCGTCCGGCGCACCCTCACCGACTACCGGTTGCCGCACCTCGGCCCGGCCGTCCGGCGCGTGCTGCTCTACCCGCCGTCGCTGAACGAGCCGGTCGAGCTCGTGAGCGCGCGCGACGAGTTCCGGGTCGGTGACATGGCGGGCATCTACGCCCAGGCCGTCAAGGACGCCGAACGAGCGGGAGCGCAGGTCAACCTCAACGCCAGTTATCCGGCCAAGGCGACGAGGGCTCGCTTCACGATCGGCGCGGACGGTGCCCGTTCCACGGTCGCGAAGCAGCTCGGCCTGGACGTCAACCGGCAGCTGATCACCGGCATCGAGGAGCTCTACCCGATCAGGACCGGTTCGACGCCGACGTTCCACTGCGTTGTCGACCCGCGGCTCGCGCCGGGCTACATCGCGTGGGTCATCGACGACGGCGAACACGCGCACGTCGGCCTGGCCGGGCGCGCCGACCGGTTCACCGCGCCGCTCCCCCAGCTGCTCCAGCGCTTCCGCGACAGCTTCCCCACGCCGGAACCCGCCGGGCCGGTCCAGCGCCGCGGCGGGCCGATTCCCGTCGGTGGGCTGCTGCGCAGGATCGTGTCGCCGCAGGGGCTGCTCGTCGGTGACGCGGCGGGCGCGGTCTCCCCGCTCACCGCGGGCGGGCTCGACCCGTGCATGCGGATGTCCGAGCTCGCCGCCTCGGTGACGTCCGACTACCTGCGCAGCGGCAACAAGTACGTCCTGGAGCACTACGACGCCGCCGCGATGCGGCGCCGCTACCTCCTCCGGTCGACGATGCGGCGCGGTCTCTCACTGGTCCGCGGGCCGGGTCTGGCCGAGTTGGCGTTCACCGGACTGCGCACACCCGTCGGCAAGGCCGTGGCCAAGCGGATTCTGTTCACCTGAGCTCCAATCGGCGGAAGCCTGGTCGCTCACGGCCAGGAGGCGCCGATCCCGGCTTGCCCGGCCCGCGCGGCGGGCCGTCAGCCGGGACGCTTCTGCTGGTCGATGTACTCCTTGATGATTGACAAGGGCGCGCCTGCGCACGACCCGGCGAAGTAGGAGGGCGACCAGAAGTGCTCCCCACAGGTACCGGCGGATGTGCGCGGAGAATTACTGCCGCAGGCGTCGAGAGGAGACGCCTTTGAGACTGTTGACCAGTGTGGACAGGGCCAGGCTGGGCGGGTGGTGCACGTGGTCGGTCTCGCCGTTGAACTCGCGCAGTTCTGCGCCCAGGCCGACGCACACGTCCCGCATGATCTCCTCGCAGCGGCGCAGGATCTGATCGGTGAACGCGCCACGCCGGTACTTTGTGACGAGGACCAGGTGGACGTGAGGGTTGTAGATGACACTGCGTCCCCTGCGTATGTCGGGGTCGGGTTTCCACCGTGGTGACATAGGCCAACGCTATGGTGATCAACGTGAAACGGGGTCGTGCAGGTGCGGTTGCTACCGACGCCCGAGCAGGCGTCGGCGCTGGGCGATACCCTGCGCGCCTGCAACACGGCAGCTTCCTGGCTGTCTGAACGGATGTACACCGACCAGGTGTTCCGGAAGTTCGACGTGCAGAAACGCCTCTATACCGAGCTGCGGGAACGGTTCGGGCTGGCAGCCCAACCGGCGATCCGGTCATCGGCAAGACCGTGGACGCCTACACGACACTGCGGGCCAACCTCAACGCAGGCAACTACGGCCCCCTGGGTCGGACCGGCGCCGAAAGGTCGAGGACACCCCGATCAGGTTCCGCCCGCAAGCGGCGCAGCCGTTCGACGCTCGCTGTCTGTCCTGGCAACTCGGTGACGCGGGCCGCGACGGGACAGTGTCGATCTGGACGGTCGCTGGTCGACTCCGCACCGTGCGGATCGTCGGAAACCCCAGGCATCTCGCCCTGCTGCGCTCCCGACCGGCGATCGGGGAAACCGATCTGCTGCACCAGAACGGGGTGTGGCTGCTGCACGCGGTCGTCGACAGTCCCGAGGCCGCCCAGTCCGAACCGGCGAACGGGTTCCTCGGAGTCGACCTGGGCATCGTCAACATCGCGACCACCTCTGACGGTGACCGGTTCTGCGGGGCGCGCCTGAACCGCTACCGCGAACGCCAGAACCGAACCCGGAAACGGTTGCAGGTCAAGAAGACATCCTCCGCGAGACGGCTGCTCAAGAAGCGCCGCCGCGAGGAGGCACGGTTCGCGGCCGACGTGAACCACCGGATCAGCGAGAACATCGTGGCCGAGGCTGAACGCACCGGACGCGGGATCGCCGTCGAGGAACTGACGGGAATCCGCGCGCGGGTACGGCTTCGCAAGCCCCAACGGGCCACGTCGCACTCCTGGGCGTTCGCCCAGCTCGGTCAGTTCCTGACCTGCAAGGCCCAGCAGGCGGGTGTGGTGGTGGTGGTGCAGGTCGATCCGGCCTACACCTCGCAGACCTGCCACGCCTGCGGGCACGTCGACAAACGCAACCGCCGCAGTCAGGCGGTGTTCCATTGCGGCCGGTGTGACTTCGTTGGGCACGCCGACTACAACGCAGCGCACAACATCGCGGCTCGCGGTGTCGTGCGCTGGGGCGAAGTCATGCGCCCAGACGCAGCGCCCATCCTGGCAGCCAGCTAGGACGGCAGCAGCAAGCCTGGAACCGCCGCTCGCGGCGATTGGCAAGCTCGTTCCTTCAGGGACGAGTTCAAGACTTAGGACTCGGCGGCGCGCTTCAAGGCGGCGTTCTCGGCCTGCATGCCGTCGCGCATCGCCTTGCCCATGAAGTGATCCGTGCCGCCGGAGAGGATGCCGTCGATCAACAGCTCGTTGGACACGAGCACGGTTCCGTCGGGCTGGGTTGTGAGGGTGCGGCAGCGCTGGCCGTAGACGAACCAGGAGTTCCAGCCCGCGTCCTTCCAGCAGAACCGCTGACCGGGCACGCCGTTGAGCACGATGTGCTTCGCGGCCATCGTCCGCGAGCCCAGGATCACGTCGACCTTCACCTCGTCGCCCGGCGAGGTGCCGCCCGCGGCCCTGACGACCCACGGGTTCCAGCTCGCATAGCCGGGGAAGTCCGTGATCAGCCCGTAGACGCGCTCCTGGGACGCCGAGATCACCGTGTCGACGCGATAGACCACCGAGTGCTCGCCGGGTGCACGAGGATCGAGCGGGGAACCGCTCGCCAGCACCGCGAGCACGAGACCTGCTGCCAGCACGTGACCACCTCGAAAGATCCACCGGGACACAGACGTGAAGAAAGTACGCGTTTGCGTCCCGGTGGACAACGACCGATCAGGCAGTCAACAGCCGCAGCCCGTAAACACGCAGAATCTCGTTGACGGGCTGGAACCAGGTGCGGCCGCCGCTGGAGCAGTTGCCGTAGCCGCCGGACGTCACGCCCTGCGCCTGGTCACCGGTGATGAACGAGCCACCGGAGTCGCCGGGCTGCGCGCACACGCTGGTGCCGACCATCTCGTAGACCGGGCCCTGCTGGTAGTTGACGGTCTCGTTGCGGCCCTGGATCACGCCGCAGTGCCAGTGCGTGGTCGAGCCGGACCGGCACACCGAGGTGCCGGGCGGGGCCTCCCACGAGCCGCGCACCAGGGCGTCGCTCACCTGGCCCCAGCCGAGCACGACCGGCACGTTCCACCAGCCGCCGCCGGTGCGGACCCAGCCGTAGTCGTTGGTGGGGAACGAGGAACCGACGAACTCACCCTGCCACGAGCGGTCCCAGCCGTAGACGTTCCAGGCACCGACGTTGCAGTGCCCGGCGGTGACGTAGCCGCCGTGCACGGAGAAGCCGATCGAGCAGCGGACGTTGCCCGTGTAGAACGGGTCACCGCCCACGGTGCCGGCCGCGAACGGCTGCGGCCGCTGGACGCCCGCGGTGTTCACGACAACATCCTTCGGCAGCCCCGAGACATCGGCTCCCGGCAACGCGTCGACCACCACGGCACCGCGCTGGACGTCGACCCGCCACCCGACGACGTCCTTGGACACCGCCCCGGCCTTAGACAGTCTGTCGATGCCTTCCTTCACCGCGGTCAGCGAGGCGTAGGTCTTCGTCCGCAGCACGGGCTCGGCACCCTTGGCGCGCACGGCGTCGGCCTTCGCCGGGTCGGTCACCGCGACGACCAGCTTGCCGCCGTCGAACCAGCTGCCGCCGTACGCGCCGGCAGCGGCCTCCTGGGCGGCCGGCGCGATCTTCAGCGCGATCTTCTCCTGGCGGATCCTGGTCAGCGCCTGCGCAGTGGTGATCCCGAAGTCGCGGCTCATGGCGTCGACGACCTCGGCGGAAGCGGCTGCGGCAGGGATGGTGATCGTGCTCAGCACGATCGCGGTCACGGAAACTATGCGTAGCAGCATGTTTTCTCCTACGGTGCCCAAGGTGAGCCCACGGCCCAGCTCACGTCTTGGAGGTACGAGGCAGGGTTGTCGTACGTGTGTGCGCCGCCGTTGGAGGCGACCCAGACCTCCTCCTGGTAGTGCCGGATGTTGGTGCCGAGCTCGTTGACCGACTCCAGCCGCACGCCACCGTCGCCCTGCTGAGCGCAGAACGTCGCGTCGTGGCGGAAGAGATCGGTGTTGTCGTTGCCGCTCAGGCGGACGCGGAAGTCCGCGTGCCGCAGGTAGCTGTTCGGGAAGTTGCGCGACTCGAGGGAGTAGCAGGTCGGATCGGCGAGTCCGCGCCTGATCACGAACGTCGCGTCCGCCTTCAGCAGGGCGTCGCTCGTGCCGGTGACCACGTCGGTGCGTGCCAGGCTGTCGCGGTGCCGCAGGTAGCGGTCCGTGAAGCCGGGCGTGGTGACCCGGAACGACCTGGCCTGGTCGAGCGGCAGGTCGGCGCCGCTGCGCCACAGCGCGACGCTCACTGCCCACGTCGTGTCCGCGGCGAACGAGTTCGACGTGTCCCAGGGGTTGGGGCCACCGGACCGTGCCAAGTAGACGTTCTCGTTGAAGTGCCGGATGAAGGAGCCGCGCAGGTTGAACGACTCCAGCGCACTGCCTCCCGAACCTTCACGGGCGCAGAACGTGGCGTCGCCGGCGTTCGGGTTCGGCGCGATGCCGATGCGTGAAGCCGCGTGCCGCAGGAAGTGCCCGGGAAAGTTGCGCGCCTCGAACGACAGGCAGGACGCGTCCGCGAGGCCGGGACGCGCGAAGAACGTCGCGTCCAGGCGACCGAGATCCGAGCCGGGGACGTCGGTGCGGGCCAGGCTGTCCCGGTGGCGCAGATAGCGGTCGGTGTAGCCGGTCGTGGTGACACGCAACGACACCAGGTCGTCCGGTCCCACCGCGGTGCCTCGCGCGACGGCGAGCACCTTCTGGTTGATGTCCCGCACCCGTGCCTCGGTCATCTTCAGCACGCGGCGGTCGTAGGTGTAGAAGCCGTTGACCTCGTTCTCCACGTCGTACGGCTCGGTGTAGACCGACGCGGACAACCCGCGCGTGTGCACCAACCGTGCGACCTGCTTGGTGATCTCCTCGTACCGCTTGGTCAGCGACTGTTCGTCCGGATACAGGGCCCCGTAAGCGAATCCCTTGCCCGGCTCGTACTCGTGGCCCACGACCCGCCGTCCCAGGCCGCCGAACTCGCCCAGCACCGCGACTCTGGCGGCGTCGGGCGGCCGGTTGGCCGTGGTGATCTGGTAGGCGTGGTCGTCGATCACGTCGCCGTTGCCGGGGTCGGGATCCGAGACGCAGCAGTTGGAGCCGGAGTTGTGGTTGACCAGGCGGGTGTCGTCGATCGACCGGACCAGGTTCACGATGCGGCCGGCGTCGTACTCGCCCCAGCCCTCGTTGAACGGCACCCACTGCACGATCGACGTGATGCCCTTGAGCTGGTCGAGGATTCGCCTCAGCTCGGACTCGAAGTTCGCTCGCCCGTTCGGAACCTCGTCGACGGCGTCGAGCGACGGCATGTCCTGCCAGACCAGCAGCCCGAGCCGGTCGGCGTGGTAGAACCAGCGCGCCGGCTCGACCTTGATGTGCTTGCGGACCATGTTGAACCCCAGTGCTTTCTGGCGTTCGAGGTCCCAGCGCAGCGCCTCGTCGGTCGGCGCGGTGTAGATGCCGTCCGGCCAGTAGCCCTGGTCGAGCGTGCCGATCTGGAAGACGAACTTCCCGTTCAGCAGCGGCCGCATGACACCGCCGACCACCGCCTTGCCGAGCGAGCGCATGCCGAAGTAGCCGGTCACGACGTCACCGCCGGCGAGCGTCACCCGCAGGTCGTAGAGGAACGGGTCGTCCGGCGACCACAACCTCGCGTTCGGCACGGGAATCCGCAGATGACTCCCGGTCGTGCCGGTGCGCGAGCCGATGATCGTGTTGCCCGTGCGGACCTCGGCGGTGACGGACTGTCCCGCGGTGCCCTGGACGACGAGGTCGAGCAGGCCCGCCGCCACGTCCGGAGTGGTGTCGAGGCGCGTGATGTGAGCGCTGCGCACGGGTTCCAGCCACACCGTCTGCCAGATGCCGGACGCCGCGGTGTAGAAGATCCCGCTGGGATCGCGGCGCTGCTTGCCGATCGGGTAGCGGCTGCCGTCGATCGGCGAATGAACGCCCACCACGATCTCGTTGACCCCGGCTCTGAGCGCCGGCGTGATGTCGAACGAGAACGCGTCGAAGCCGCCGGTGTGGGTGCCGGCCTGGGTCCCGTTGACCCAGACCCGCGTCTCCCAGGTCACCGCGCCGAAGTTGAGCTTGACGCGACGACCGCTCCAGGTGGACGGAATCGTGAACGTGCGCCGGTAGAACATGTTGTCCTCGTGCCGTTTGATGCCCGACAGCGCTGACTCGATCGGGTAGGGCACGAGAACGCCTTCGGCCAGCGGCCTGCCGATGGGCGGGTTGTTCAGGTTCGGTGCTCCGGTGAACTCCCAGACGCCGTTGAGGTTCTGCCACTCGGTGCGGACGAGTTGCGGGCGCGGGTACTCGGGCAGGGCGTTGGTGGGCGACACCCGGGCCGTCCAGGGTGTCGTGAGCGGAGGAACTTTCGGTTGCCACTCCGCGGCTTGTGCACTTGTGGGGCTGATGGTGGCTGCGATCAGGATTCCGGCCAGTACGCCCAGGACGCGTCTGGTCACGGTGCCTCCCTATCTCCGGAGTATTCGTTGCAGGACGACGACGATGAGCAGGAACACACCGCTCACCACGGACTGGTAGTTGCTGTCGAGCGTGCCGATCTGGTTGATCACGTTCTGGATGACCTTGATCAGGCCCACACCGATCACGGTGCCGAGGACCGTGCCCATGCCGCCGGTCAGCAGGGTGCCGCCGATGACCACGACCGCGATGGCGTCGAGCTCGGTGCCGACACCGATGACCGTGACACCGCTTTGCAGATAGGCGGCGGTCAGGGCACCCGCGAGGCCGGCCAGCGTGCCGCTCATCGTGTAGACGAGGACCTTGGTCCTGGCGACGGGAACGCCCATCAGGATCGCGGACTGCTCGGCGCCACCGGTGGCGAACACGTTCTGGCCGAAGCCGGTGCGGTTCAGGATCGCACCACCCAGGACGCACAACGCGGCCGCGATGAAGATCGGGTAGCCGAAGCCGGCCACCGTGCCGCGGCCGAGCTCGACGAACGCGCTGTCCGGCACGACCTGGTAGGTGTTGGCGCCCTCGTCGGTGATCGCGAGGAGGAGGCCGCGGGCGAACAGCAGGGACGCCAGCGTGACGATGAACGGCGCCATGTTCGTGCGGGCGATCAGCAGGCCGTTGATCAGCCCGATGCCGCCGCACACCACGAGCGGCAGGAGCAGTGCGGTGAGGAACCCGTGCTGCGAGCCCCAGGCGGCGAGAACACCTCCCAGGGCGTAGAGGGAGCCGACGGACAGGTCGATGCCGCCGGTGATGATCACGAACGTCATGCCGAGCGCGATCACCGCGAGGAACGAGCCCTGCAGGGCGAGGTCGCGCAGGTTGTCGAGGCTGCCGAAGCGCGGGAAGGTCAGCCAGGACACCACGACCATCACGGCCAGCGCGACAGCCGCACCCTGACGTTGCAGGACCTTGGTTCTCGTTGCCGCGGTCAGGGTGGTCATCGGCGCTCCCGTGCCACGTACACGGCGGCGACGATGATCGCGGCCTGGATCATCTGAGCGATCGAGTCGGGCAGGTTGTGCTTGATCAGCGTGGCTCTGACGAGCTGCATCAGCACGACACCCATCACCGTGCCGAGCACGCGCACCTTGCCGCCGGTGAGCGGGGTTCCGCCGACGACGACCGCGGTGATCGCGGACAGTTCCATGAGCAGGCCCATGTCGGCTGGGTCGCTGGCGGCGAGCCTGGACGTCGCGAGGACTCCGGCGATCGCCGCGAGCACACCGCAGATGGCGTAGACGCCGACCAGCACCCGGTTGACCGGCAGGCCGGTCAGAGTGGCCGCCCTGCGGTTGCCGCCGACGGCGACGAGCTGGCGGCCGAACGTCGTCCTGTTGGTCAGCCCGGCGATCGTCAGCGCCAACAGGCCTGCGATCAGCACGCTGATCGGGATGCCGAGCACGTCGTCGGTGCCGAGTGCGAGGAACGCGGGGTCGTGCAGCGGCACGAGCTGGCCGTTCGCGATGACCAGTGCCAGTCCCCTGCCGCCGACCAGCAGGGCGAGGGTGGCGACGATCGGCTGGATGCCGACCCTGGCGACGAGGAAACCGTTGAACGCGCCCGCCGCCAGGCCCGCCACGAGGGCCATCAGGATCGCGGGCACCGGACCGGCACCCAGGTACAGCGGGATGATCGCGGCCGCCAGCGCCATGACCGCGCCGACGGACAGATCGACGCCTTCGGTGCCGATCACGAGCGCCATGCCGAGCGCGACGATCAGCACGGGTGCGGCCTGGACGAGCTGGGTGGTGAAGTTGCCCAGCGTCATGAAGTTGGCCGTGAACAGCGCGTTGAAGAGCAGCAGTGCCCCGACCGCGACGTAGACACCGTTGTCCTGGAGCCAGCGCGTTCTAGTGGCTGTCAGCGTCATCCATCACCTCCGCCGCGATCGCCGCGAGCACGTGCTCACGGGTGAGCTGGGCTCCCTCCAGCTCACCCGCGACCGCCCCGTCCCTGAGCACGACGAGCCGGTCCGCGCCGTCGAGCAGCTCGTCCAGCTCGGAACTGATCAGCATCACCGCCAGGCCTTCCCGCGCGAGCTCGTCGATGAGCGCCTGCACCTCCGCTTTGGCGCCGACGTCGATGCCGCGCGTGGGTTCGTCGAGCAGGAGGATCCTGGGTTCGGTGCACAGCCATCTGGCCAGCAGCACCTTCTGCTGGTTGCCGCCGGACAGCTCCGCAACCTTCTGTTCCGGGCTGGACACCTTGATGCGCAAGCGTTTGACGAACGTGTCGACGATCCGGTCCTGCTTCTTCCTGCTGATGACGCCGAACCTGCTCAGCCTCGGCAGCGCGGCCAGCACGATGTTCTCCCGCACCGACAGGTTCGGGATGATCCCCTCGGTCTTGCGGTCCTCCGCGAGCATGCTGATGCCTGCTCTGGTGGCCGCTTTGACGTTGCGCGGCACGGGTGTTCCCGCGACGAGCACCGTGCCGTCGTCGAGCGGCAGCGCGCCGATGATCGCTTTGGCGGTCTCCGTGCGTCCCGATCCGAGCAGCCCTGCCAGGCCCACGACCTCGCCCGGCCTGATCGTGACGTCGACGCCGTTGATGCGGGGTCTGCTGGTCAGGTTCCGCGCTTCCAGCACCGGCCGGGTGTCGGCGTGGTGGTCTTCACCGAACGCCGTCGTGCCGTGTTTCTGGATCTCGTTGACCGAGCGGCCGAGCATCAACGAGACCAGTTCGATGCGCGGCAGCTCCTTGAGTGGTCCACTGTGGACGTTCTTGCCGTCGCGGAGGACCGTGACGGTGTCGCAGATCCGGTAGAGCTCGTCCATCCGGTGGCTGACGTAGATGATCGCGATCCCCGCCTCGTGCAGCTTGTGCACGACCTCCAGCAGCGTCTCGACCTCGCGCGGTTCGAGTGACGACGTGGGCTCGTCCATGATCACGACGTCCGCGTCCGCCTCGACCGCCCTCGCCAGCGCGACCATCTGCTGCTCACCGACCGCGAGTGTCCCGAGCGGACTGCTCACGTCCGCGGTGATGCCGTAGCTCTTGAGCAGTTCGGCGGCCTCGGCGTCGCGGCGGGCGCGGTCGATCAGCCCGATCCGGTTGCGCGGTTCCCTGCCCAGGAACAGGTTCGCGGCCACGCTCATCAGCGGGACGAGGTTGACCTCCTGGTAGATGGTGGAGATGCGGCCGTTGCGCCGGATCCGGCCGCCGTCCGGGGTGTGGATGCCGGTCAGGACCTTGATCAGCGTGGACTTGCCGGCGCCGTTCTCGCCGACCAGCGCGTGGATCTCACCCCGGTGGAGCGTGAAGTCCACGTCGTCGAGTGCACGGACGCCGGCGAAGGTCTTGGTGACGCCGGCGACCTCGATCACCGGATCAGTAGGCATTGCCGAGCTTCTGCGCGGCGTTCGACGTGTCGTACTCGTCGTCGGAGATCACGATGCTCTGCGGGATCTCGTCACCCCTGGCGAACTTCTCCAGCGTCTCGAAAGCAAGCGGCCCGAACCGCGGGTTGGACTCGATCACCGCGGTGTAGCTGCCGTCCGCGACGAGCTGCACGGCGCTGCGCGTCCCGTCGACCGACACGATCTTGACGTCCTTGCCGGGCGTCTTGCCGGCGGCCTTGAGCGCCGTGACGGCACCGAGGCCCATCTCGTCGTTCTCGGCGTAGACGGCGGTGATGCCGGGGTTGCTCTGGATCAGCTGCTCCATCACGGCCTGCCCCTTGGACCTGTCGAACTCGGCGGTCTGCTCGGCGACCACCTGCAGGCCGGAGTTCGCGATCCCGTCCTTGAAGCCCTTGGTCCGGTCGACCGTGACGTTGTTGCCGGAGCTGCCGAGCAGGATCGCGACCTTGCCGCTGCCGCCGGTCGCCTTGATCATCTGCTGCGCGGCACGTTTGCCTTGTTCGACGAAGTCACTGCCGATGAACGTCAGGTAGTCCGTGCAGGGTTGCGAGGTCACCTTGCGGTCGATGGTGATCACCGGCACCTGCTTGGCCTTGGCGGCGTCGAACGCGGGCTGCAACCCGTCGGAGTTCAGCGGCGCCACGATCAGCAGCTTGGCCCCGCGGTCCAGCAACGACTTGATGTCGCTGATCTGCTTGTTCAGGTCGCTCTGCGCGTTCGTGACGAGCAGGTTCACGCCCTTCTTGGAGGCCTCGTCCCTGATCGACTGCGTCTCGGCGGTCCGGAACGGGTTGGCCTCCTTCTCCGACTGGGAGAAGCCGACCGTCGCACCTTTGACGTCGACCTGCGGATATCCCGTCCTGCTCCGCGTACACCCCGGACCGGCGCTCTGCTGCTGCGCGGCGGACGCGGCGGGCCCGCCGCTGGCGGCCGTCTGCGGACTCTCTCTGCTGGTACACGCGGTGACAAGCAGGGCGGTTGCGGCAATGAGCAGCATGCGAGACATCGTTGACTCCTACACGGGCTGTGCGTGGTCGCGCTCTCACCGCTAGATTTGCATCGTTGTTCCAACGATGTAAAGACCGTGACTTCCCGGTCCTTTTCCCGGTACTTCTCAGGAGGCTGCGTTGGCCACGCTCAAGGACGTCGCCCGGCTGGCGGGCGTCTCGGTGAAGACCGTCTCGAACGTGGTCAACGGCTACTCGTTCGTCAAACCCGACAACCGCCGCCGAGTCGAAGAGGCCCTCGAGGCCACCGGCTACCGCCCCAACCTGGGCGCCCGCAACCTGCGCCGAGGCCGCACCGGCTTCATCGCCCTGGTGCTCCCCGAACTCTCGATCCCGTACTTCGCGGAGCTGGCCGGCCTCGTCATCGCCGCCGCCCAGGAACACGAGTGGAACGTGCTCATCGAACAGACCTTCGGCACGCTGTCCGGCGAACGCCAGGCTCTGGCCTCACTGGGCCCGCACCTGGTGGACGCCGCGATCCTGAGCCCGGAAGCGTTGCAGGTGGAGGACTTCCAGCTGTCCGTGCCCGCCGTCCTGCTGGGCGAACACGACGTCGAGGTGCCGATCTCACGAGTGGGCATCGACAACGTGGCCGCCGCCATGACCGCCGTCCGCCACCTGATCTCGTTGGGCCGCACGCGAATCGCCGCGATCGGCGCCCACCCCCAGCGTGGCACCGCCGCCTTGCGCCTGGAGGGCTACCAGGCGGCTCTCGAGGAAGCCGGGCTGCCTTTCGTCTCGTCGCTCGTCGTTCCCGCCGTGAACTACCACCGCGCGGACGGCGCCGCCGCGATGAGGACCTTGCTGGACCTGCGAAACCCGCCTGACGCGGTGTTCTGCTTCAACGATCTGCTGGCCGTCGGCGCCATGCGGACCGCCGCCGAGCGTTTTGTGCGCGTGCCTCACGACCTCGCCATCGTGGGCTTCGACAACAACGACGAGAGCGCCTACAGCTCGCCTTCCTTGACGTCCGTCGCCCCCGACAAGGCCGCCATCGCGCGGGCAGCGGTCGACCTGCTGCGTCAGCGTGCCGACTCGCCCGACCTTGCTCTGGACGACGTGCAGACGCCGTTCTCGTTGCAGGTCCGGGAAAGCACGGTGGCCCGGTGAGCTACGGCCGCGCGTAAGCCTCGTACGCCGCCCGGTCGAACAGCACGAACCGCACCAGCTCGACCGGTGCGTCCGCCACCGCGGCCCGCGCGATCTCCGCGGCCGACTCCACCCGCCACCGGTAGATCCCCGTCGAGATCGCCGGGAACGCCACCGACTTCGCTCCGAGCTCGGCGGCGACTTTCAGCGAGTTGCGGTGGCAGTCGGCCAGCAGCTCCGACCGGTCCTCGGTGGCTGACCACACCGGGCCGACGGTGTGGACGACCCACCGCGCGGGCAGGCGCCCGGCGGTCGTGGCGACGGCCTGGCCGGTCTTGAGGCCGCCGCCGTAGTGGCCCGCCCGCAGCTTGCGGCACTCGGCGAGGATCTCCGGGCCGCCCTTGCGGTGGATCGCGCCGTCCACGCCACCGCCGCCGAGGAGGGACGAGTTGGCGGCGTTGACGATCACGTCGACGTGCTGCTCCGTGATGTCGCCCAGGACGTACTCGATGGTGGCCACGTCGTCGATTGGATCACGACAGCGGACAGGTGGCCACGTCGTTCGGCCTGGGCACCGTCGCCGACCTCGGCGGGTCAATGCCGTCCAGCCAGCCCTCCAACGCCACGAACGCGGAACGGTGGCACGGCGCGAGGGGCCTGAGCCGGTCCGGGTACGCGTCGACGAGCCCGTCAGTGTGGGTGCCCTGCTCGATCCGGTAGTACCGGTGCAGCCGATCGGGCGTCATCGCCGCGTACACGTCCGAGTCCTGGCTGATCGGCAGCAGCACGTCATAGGTCCCGTGCACCGTGAGCAGCGGCTTCTTCACCTTGCCCGTCAACGCAACGGGTGCGATCGACGGCCCGGCTATGCGACGTCGCGCGGCATACGAGTAGTCCGCGTCGCACGAAGGCGTTCCCGAGGCGCAGAACGGGATGCCGGCCTCCAGTTCGCCGTCGAAGCCCGGATCGAACTCCTCGCGGAGGATGCGTTGCGTGAGGTCCCAGTAGTAGCGGTAGTGGTAGTCCCACAGGAACTCCGTGCCCGCAGGGAAGCCTGCCGCGACCATCGCGGCGTGCGCCGAGGGGTCGCCGGCGAGGTAGGCCGGGTACGCGCGCAGCACCGGGGGCAGGAACGTCAGCGGGTTCGGGCCGGCGACCGTCCACAGTGTTCCCTCCCAGTCGACGCCGCCGTCGTAGAGGTGCGCGCGGTTCTCCAGCTGCCACCTCACCAGGTAGCCGCCGTTCGAGATGCCGGTGGCGATGGTGCGGCGTGGGGCGCGGCCGTAGCGTTGGGTGACGGCGGCGCGGGCCGCGATCGTGAGCTGGGTGAAGCGGTGGTTCCACTCCTCCATCGCGCGGCCGTCGCGGTAGAACTGGGCGCCGGTGTTGCCCTTGTCGGTGGCGGCGAAGGCGTAACCGCGGGAGAGGACCCAGTCGGAGATGGCCCGGTCGTTGGCGTACTGCTCGCGCACGCCGGGCGCGCCGGTGACGACCAGGCCGCCGTTCCAGCGGTCGGGCAGGCGGAGCACGAACTGGGAGTCGTGCCAGCCGTGGTTGGTGTTGGTGCGCGACGTGTCCGGGAAGTAGCCGTCGATCTGGATGCCCGGCACGGCCGCGGGCACGGGCAGGGCGGCGCTCGTGAGGCCCGCCCAGTCGGCAGGGTCGGTGTGGCCGGACACCGTGGTGCCGGTCGTGGTGAGGTCGGCGAGGCGGGCCAGTTGCTGATGTTCGGCGCCGGGGACCGTCACGGCGGCCGTGGGCGGGGTCAGCGCGAGTACGAGTACCAGCGGGAGCAACATAGCTGGTCAAGCTAGTGATCGTGGACTCTCGGCGACATGGTCGACTCCCACACAAGGCCCGCTTTGAAGGTGGTGAAGCCGAACAGGTCGAGCACTCGGCGCACCTGGGGCTGGGTGCGGTGCAGGTCGAACGACTTGCCGTTGTAGTGCGCGGCGCACAGCAGGAGCAGGAGGCTGCGCAGGCCGCTCGCGGACAGGAAGGTCACCTCGGCCAAGTCGATCGACACGCGGTTGACGGTGGTGTCGGTGATGCCGGGCAGCACGGCGGCGAAGAACAGGTCGCACGTCGTCACGTCCATCTCGCCGCGGCAGGTGGCCACGAAACGAGTGCCCGTGCGCTGCGTCCGCACGGCGAACGGGCTGGTCTCACAGGCGGTCATCGGGACCTCACATCGAAGAACGGAGCTCCACTTCACCGCACCGGGAGACCGAGCGATAGCACCGGAAGCGAAGGTCGCGAACCCGAAAACGAAGTGCCTCAGCCTGACCGCAGCGTCTGCGACGGCGAGACTCCGTAAGCGGCACGGTAGTGCGCGGCGAAAGCACTCGGACGGGCGTAACCCCAGCGGGCCGCGATCGTCGTCACAGAGCCGTCGCGCGCGCACAAATCGGCATGAGCGCACGAGATTCGCACGCGTCGGAGGTACGCCATCGGCGTTGTGTCGAGGTGGCGGCGGAACGCGAGTTGTGTCGCACGGATGGACACGCGTGCCGCACGGGCGATGTCGGCGGCGGTGATGTCCCGAGCGGCGTTGTCCTCGATGAACGCGATGGCGCGCCGCAAGGCCCGAGGGTGCGCATCACGACGATCGGCAGCCGTCGTACCAGCGAAGGTGGTGTTCGGGAAAGTGGCCAGTGTCGTGGCCACCAGCAGACGTGCCGCGTTCGCCACGACCAGCGAGTTGCCTTCGAACACCGGCAACAGTTCGTTCTCCAGATGTTCGCACGTCGACCGCCACGCGGCGGCAGCGTGAGGCGAGACAGGCCGGAAACCGTCGAAGCGGACGTTCTCTGCGACCTCGTCGACGGCGGCCTGGCTGAACACGACCATCGACGCCTGCGGATCTTCCGCCCCTGCCGTGTAGGGGCGGTCGGGAAGAGCGGTCAAAAACGCGTCACCGGCCGAGTAGAACCGGTCCCCGTCGCCCGAGTTGTACCAGGTCCGGCCGGAAGCCAGATACCCGAACAGGTAGGTGCCCATCGGCTCGCTGTCGACTTCGAGACCGAGGTGACCGCCGAGCTGGTCGAACCGGACGGACCCGACCGTCCTGCTGGCCATCCTCAGCGTGGATCGCTGTTCACCCGCGCTGAGCCGCATCCGGCCATATGCCGCGCTCAGCAACTCGTGCGCCGCGTCCAAGTCCATCGCCTCGACGACTTGTTCCACGGCAGCAGGATGCTCGCCCGCACCGGCGGTGTCCATCACCAGGACGGCCCCTTCCTCTGGCACCGTGGTCCGCATGCCGCTGCACACCGACGAGGCCACGTTGCGCTGGGCCGCCCAGGACTACGGCGACCTGGTCCACCACCGCCCGGGCCGCGGTCCTGCGCACCACCGACATCACCGAGATCAGCGCGCTGCTGCGAGAGAACGTCCTGGTGGTACCGCGCGGCGCCGGCCACTCCCTGGGCGGCCAGGCCCAGGCACCGGACGGCGTGGTGGTCGACATGACCGCACTCCACACCGTCCACGAGGTCCGTCCCGACCGGGTGATCGTCGACGCGGGCGCGAAGTGGAGCGACGTGCTGCGCGCGACCCTCCCCCTGGGCCTGACCCCACCTGTGCTCACCGACTACCTCGAACTCACCGTCGGCGGCACCCTGTCCGTCGGCGGGCTCGGCGGCGCCAGCCACCACCACGGGGCCCAGACCGACAACGTGCTCGCGCTCGACGTCCTGAGGCCGTCCGGTGAGCTCGTCACCTGTGGGCACACCGATGGGGCGCTGGCCGGGGAAGGGGCGTCACGGGATCGTCGTCAGGGCGACCCTGCGGCTCGTGCCGGCGCCCGAAACCGTGCAGTGGCACAAGCTTCGCTACAAATCGGCCTCGGAACTCGTCGCCGACCAGCGCGTCCTCGTCCAGGCAGGTTCGTTCGACTACGTGGAGGGGCAGCTCAAGATTCGCAACGGGCGCCGGGTCGCCGAGCTGGAGGCGGTCAGTTACCGGGGTGCGAGCCTTGACGGGCTGGAGTTCGAGGACGCTGACACGCGGATCACGAGCTACTGGGACTTCGTGAACCGGCTCGCGGTCGGTGAGCCGCTGCTCAGGGAGGCGGGGCTCTGGGACTCGCCGCATCCGTGGTGCAACCTGCTGGTGCCTGATCACGCTGTTGAAGAGGTGTTGCAGCACTTGGAGTGCGAAGGTCCGGAGTT
This sequence comes from Lentzea roselyniae, assembly GCF_039537795.1. Taxonomy (NCBI): domain Bacteria; kingdom Bacillati; phylum Actinomycetota; class Actinomycetes; order Pseudonocardiales; family Pseudonocardiaceae; genus Lentzea; species Lentzea roselyniae. Next base: position 316,088 of record NZ_BAABBE010000007.1, on the reverse strand, counting down.
GTACAGCGACTTCGGGCTGGTGCTCGCCTATCCGCTGCGGTCGGAGCTGATCCGCGCGGTGGAGCTTCCGGAGGGCGAGGTCGTCTTCCTCGTGGCGGCGCTCAGGTATGCGCGCGGGGACGATCCCACCGCGGTCAACGCCATGCAGGAGGCCAACGACGTGCTCACGGAACTGGCGCTGCGGGTGGGCGGAACGCTCTACCTCGCTCCCCTGTAGAGCGTTCCGCCGCGCGAACTCAGACCCGGACCAGCGTGGCCAGCGCGGCCTGCCCCTGCTGGTTCGGGTGGAACACCGCCTCCGGCCCCTCCTGCCCCGGCGCCAACGCGTCGAAGCCCCGCAGGTACGGCGTACCGGCCTCGCACAACGCGTGGCCCTCGAACCTCTCCGGGTACGCGAACGGGCTGGCGAAGGTGACGCGGGCCGCCCTGGCGGCGGACCTCAGCGTGGCGTCCAGACCGTCGGCCACCTTGTTGCCCTCACGGCGTTCCGCGGTGGTGAGGATGCCCTCGCCGCAGATCGGGTCGAGAGTGGCGCCGGGAGGGTTGTCCGAAGTGGACACCTGGCGGCCGTAGCCCACGAGGATGACGCGGGCGTACGGGCTGCGCTTGTGGATCTCGGTCAGCAGCGCGGTGACGTTGCGGCCCATCTGGGGCAGCTTGGCCAGGATCGCCTCGGTCGGGGCGCCGGTGCAGTCGGCCTGGACGCACATGCCGCCGTAGGCCGCGTAGTCGATGTCGTTGGTGCCCACGGTGAGCAGCACCAGGTTGGTGTCGCGGCGCAGTGCGTCGAGCTGGGCCGGGCGGTCCTTGAACGGGCGGGCCAGGTCGGCGGTGGCGGCGCCGCTGCAGCTGACGTTCGCGAACGAGCTGAGCCTGCCCTGGGCGCGCAGGCGGGCCGCCACCAGTTCGCCGTAGGAGTTGTTGCTGCGCCAGCAGTTGCCGGCGGTTCCGTCCTGATAGGAGCCGGCTCCGGTGCCGGAGGCGTAGGAGTCGCCGAGCACCACGAGGGAAGCCGGGCGGGCGGCGTTCGCGGCGGGCGCGAGGCCGAGGGCCGTCAGGACCGCGGTGAGGACGACGATGGTTCGTTTCACTGAACCCCCAAAGTTGATGTTGTGCCAACACCATTCTGCCGCAAACGAAAGCGGGATGAGACGGCTTCGCGAAGGAGGTGCCCGAACCCCGATGACAAAACGTCCTACGGGTGGCACGATCCGCCGGACAGTTCGTCTCCAGGGGGATCATTGAGATCATCTGGCAGACCCTGGCGTGGCGCCGGGGCACTCGTCGTCGCCCTCACCGCGAGCCTCGCGGTGGTTCCCGGCACCGCGCACGCCAAGCAGCAACTCAGCTGGGCCGACCTGAGCCCGGCGGAGTGGGTCACGACCGACTCCAAGCGGCCGTCCGAGCCGATCACCACGGGTGACGGTCGCTGTACGTCAACCAGCTCCGGCCATGGGTGGAGACCGATCCGTGGGACGGGCTCGTCGGGCAGAAGCGCACGATCACCGTGACTCCCAACAGGGACGGTGTGGTGTCCTATGTGTACAAGATCGGTGAGGACCCGGAGAAGCAGCTGCCCGCCACCGCGGACGGATCGCTGACCTTCGAGTACACGCCGACGACGGTGGGCTACCACGACGTCCTGGTGGCGAGCCTCGACGCGGCCGGTGTCCGCTCCGGCTGGGGAGACAGCACCGTTGCCGCCGAGGCTCCGGCACCGGACGTGACGAGCAGCGACTACAAGTACGAACCGGGCGGCGCTCCTGGCCAGACCGGCACGTTCACGTTCTCGTCGCCGCGCATCCCCGTCGTGTCGTACAAGTACAGGTTCAACGACGAGCAGTGGCAGACCACCACGGGCACGCAGGTCCAGTGGGCTCCCAAGAGGCCGGGCTACCACTACCTGTACGTGCGCGGCGTGACCGCGGAGGGTGTGGAGACCGACGAGCGGTCCTACATGTTCCAGGTGAAGCCGTTGCCGCCCACCGTGACCAGCCCGCAGTACCCGGACGGTGGCCCGATCTCCGCGCGGCCGGGTCAGCCGATCGAGTTCGTGGTGACGCCGGCGCTGCCCGGTTCGCACGAGGTCCTGTGGTACATCGCGTTCAACACGCCGCAGGTCGTGCCGGTCGGTGCGGACGGCAAGGCGCGGTTCACCTGCACCTCCGGTGGGTCGTTCGAGCTGACCGTGTCGAGCAGGACGCCGGACGGCATCGTGTCCGGTGACGTGCGGCGCACCTGCCAGGTGCCGCAGCAGTGAGTGAGGTGGCCCGCCGGCGACGACCGGCGGGCCACCTGCTCAGACTGCGGCCAGCACCGCGGAGATCTCCTCCAGCAACGAGGTCTTGCGCCTGCTCGGCAGGAACGAGGCCAGCACTGCGTTCTCGGCCAGCCGCGCGACCTCCGCGTGGCCGAGTTCCAACGCCGAAGCCACGGCCAGGTACTCGCCTTCCAGCGTGGCGCCGAAGAACGGCGGGTCGTCGGTGTTCACCGTGACGACCACCCCTGCCTCCAGCATCTGACGCACCGGGTGCGCTTCGATCGACGTCACCTGGCGGGTGCGAACGTTCGAGGTCGGGCAGACCTCCAGCGCAATCCCCTTCCGCGCAAGGTGTTCGACCAGCGCCGGGTCCTCCACGCAGCTCGTGCCGTGCCCGATCCGCTCGGCCTTCAGGTCCCGCAACGCCGACCAGATCGTCGCCGGTCCGCTGGTCTCCCCCGCGTGCGGCACGCTGTGCAGGCCCGCATCCCTTGCGGCGTCGAAGAAAGGCGCGAACTGGGCGCGGCCGATGCCTGCCTCCGGGCCGCCGAGACCGAAGGAGACCAGGCCCTCCGGCCGCTCGGCCAGCGCGAACGCCAGCGTCTCCCGCGCGGCGTGAACGCCCTTCTCACCCGGGATGTCGAAGCACCAGGCCAGCTCCACGCCCAGCTCCGCCGCCACCGCACGACCGGACGCGAGCCCGGCCAGCACGTCATCTCCGGAAACGCCGTCCAGCAGGTGGTTGTACGGCGTCACGGTCACCTCGGCGTACCGGACGTTCTGCCGCGCCAGGTCCCTGGCCAGGCCGACGACGAGCGCGTGGACGTCGTGGCGGTCCTTCAGCATCGACTGCACCGCCCAGTAGACCTTCAGGAAGTGGTCGAAGTCCCGGAACGTGTAGAAGCGCTCCAGCTCGTCGCGGTCGGCCGGCACGCCGGCCTCGGGGTGGCGGCGGGCGAGCTCCAGAACGGTGTCGACGCCGGCCGAGCCGACGAGGTGGACGTGCAGCTCCACTTTCGGCAGTGCGTGGATGAACGAGCGCATGGCAAAGCTCCCTGAGCGAGAAAGGTGAAGGGTGTCGGGACGAGCGCGGGGCGACTCAGGGAGCGAGGTCGCCTCGTTCGGTGTCGGCGCCGTAGAGCGGCAGCTTGAAGTCCGGCACGATCTTCAACGTAGCAGCTGATGTGGTGGGCCCGCTTACGCCATTTGCACCCATGACCGATCAGCAAGATCAATGGCAAGAGCCGCTCAAAAGGGCAAACTTTTCGAATCAGCTGCGATGTTCGCGGAACGCGTCGCGGTTCAGTTCTTTCCCAGTTCCCCCGGCTTAGAAGTCGCGCATCCCGCCATTTCACCGAAGAGGATCGCGATGACCTCGAAGCCGGACGCCGCCCTCGACGCCATGAGACCGGTTCTGCCCGCCGAGCTCATGGACCGCGCGAGCACGTTCGACCCGGCACCACGACTCGCCCGCCTGAGCGAAGCCGGGCCGATCCACCGCATCGAACACCACGACGAGCCGCTCTGGCTGGTCACGAGCCAGGACGCCGCCCGCAGGCTGCTGTCCGGGCTCGCGCCAACGAGCGACCTGTCCGACGACGAGATGGTCGGGCCGGCGAACCTGTTGCTGATCGCCGGCCACGAGACGACGACGAACATGCTGGGACTGGGCGTGCTCGCGTTGCTGGATCACCCGGAGCAGCTCGGCGAGCTGCGCGAGGATCCCGACGGCCTGATGGAGACCGCGGTCGAGGAGATGCTGCGGTATCTGTCCATTGTCGACACCGGGATCGTGCGCTATGCGTTGGAGGACGTGCGAATCGGCGACGTGACGATCTACGAGGCGACACGGTGATGTGCTCGGTGATCGCCACCAACCGCGATCCCGCCGAGTGCGAGCAGCCGGAGGAGTTCCGCATCGACCGGCCGCGCGGCAGGCACCTGTCGTTCGGCCACGGCGTGCACCGCGGCACGTCAGCGTGTACGAGGCCGCCGCGTGACGTCGGAGGAGGTGGCCGCGCTAGGCGTTGAACGCTTCCAGCGCCTCGGCCTTGATCTGGTCGAACTGCGCGGCCATCGCCTCCGACAACGCCTGGGCGGCGGAGAGCGGCCGCACCATCACGGTGAACTCGTCGATCAGCCCGTCCTCGTCGAGGTGGAGGAAGTCGCAGCCCTGGATCTCCTTGCCGCCCACCTCGGCGCGGAACACCAGCGCGTGGTTGGAACCGTCGATGATCTCGCGCTCGTAGCGGAAGTTCTCGAACACGCGCATCACGCCGCGCAGGATCGCGGCGGTCAGCGGCTTGCCGGGGTACGGAGAGAAGGCGACAGGGCTCGTGAACACCACGTCGTCCGCGAGGCAGGCCGCCATCGCGTCGGTGTCCCGTGCTTCCACTGCTTTCCGGAATGCGTTCACGTCGACGCCCCACATACTCAACTTGTTGACTAGGTTGCCCGACCGTAACCTGCTCGTATGTCGCTGCGCAACGCCGTGATGGCCGCCCTGCTCGACGGGGAGGCGTCCGGCTACGACCTGGCCAAGGCGTTCGACGCCTCCGTGGCCAACTTCTGGATGTGCACGCCCCAGCAGCTCTACCGCGAGCTGGATCGGATGGAGGCCGACGACCTCATCCGGGCCCGGACCGTCGAACAGGAACGCCGGCCGAACAAACGCCTGTTCTCGCTCACGGACAAGGGCCGGCGAGCGCTCGAGGCGTTCACCGCGGAACCGCACAGGCCCACCGCGATCCGCGACGAGTTGATGGTCGCGGTCATGGCGGCGGATGCCGGTGACGTCGAGAGGGTCAAGGCGTCACTCGTGGAACGCAGGCAGTGGGCCGAGGCGAAAATCGCGCGGTACGAACGCCTGAAGGCCAAACTGCTCGACGGCCGCACCGAGGAGGAGTTCCTGACCACCGCCGAACGTGTCGGACCGTACTTGACCTTGTTGCGCGGCTTGTCGTTCGAGCGGGACAACGCGCGGTGGTGTGCGCGCTGCCTCACGGTCCTGGAGCGGCGTGGTGCGCGGCTCGACGCGTCCACGTGAGGTTGAATCAGGTTCATGAACGGCATTTCGGTGTTGCAGGAGGCTCTCAGCGCACCCGCGGAAGAGGCGCGCAACCGGTTCGCGGGGCGGCTCAACGGATATCTCGACGGATCCGACGTCGTGCACGCCGTGCGGCTGCAGGGGTGGCTCGGGCTGGAGGTGCCCGGCCCGGGTTGCCACGTCGGCACGGGCAGCTGGGACTTCACCCGCTTCAAGCCCACGACCTCCCCGGTCTCGTGCGGGCGGTGCCGCAGTGCGGGACTGCTCACCAGCTCGTTCACAGGTGGCCCACATCAGCAAACCCTCGACCTGGAAGGGATCTGACGGCGGGCACGACCACCGAGTACCAGGGTGTGCAGGTGGAGCGGCCGAGGAACCGCTTCTGGCACGCCTCGACGGAGAAGCCGTAGGTGCGGTGGGGCTCGGCGTCACGCACGGTGTAGCGGCGGGCCGCGACCTCGACGCCCTTGCGCGGCCGGCTTCGTTCCTCCCACCACTGGACGTTGAACGCGTCGGCATCCGGATAGCTCCACACGACCGTGAGCGTGTCTTCGGTGCGTTCTACTGCCACCACACACGGCCGGTCCGTCATCGGACAGTCGCCGATCTTGCTCACCGGTTCGTAGCGGTGGCCGATGATCGCTCTCGTCGACCCGCTGCCGTGGGCGATGTGGCCGCGTTCGAAGTTCAGGAACCAGGTCTGAGCGTCCGGGTGCGGGAAGTCGATCGGAGCACCCAGATCCTTCAGCTGCGCGTGCCACGCACGGCCCATGTCATCTGGACTCACCAACGTGCCGAGGCCAGGTATCGCGTAGACGTGGTCGCACACGGTCCGATCGCCGATCGGTGTGTGGCGGAAGCCGGTGATGTCAACAGCCGTGTCAGCCAACGGGCACTCTGCGACGTCCTCCGTGTAGTTGAGCACGTCCTGATCGACGGTTACGGCCGGACACGGCACCCGCAGCTGCGACTCGACCACCGCGCCCGAACGATCAGCGTGATCAGAACACCAGCGGCAGCAACGAACGCAATCGCTTGCACGGCCATCCACGCGCGTAAACGCCGTGGTGGTGCCCCGGTCTGCACGACCAGCCTGCGCGCGCACCGCGTCTGCCACCACGCCGACGCCGCCAGCACCGGCAGGACCGTCAACAACGAGTAGTGCGCCATCACGCTCTCATCCTTGCCGTCAAGCGCAACAACGAGCACGGACGCACACCCCAGCACGGCCACAGCACCGAGCATCAGCACCCTCGTGAGGCGCCACCACCACGGCGCGGCGAGCACCTGATGCGACCACTCGCGGGCCACGACCATCACATCCGGCGCCGCCTGCTGCTTCAGCGCCGCGCGGTGGGCCCGGAAGCCGAGCTGCCACCACGCGACCTGCGCGCCGACGATCTGGCTCTGTCGCATGGCCGCGGGGAAGCGCTTCGGGCGGCCGTTCGTCCACTTTTGTTCCGTTGTAAGGAACTCTTCTTTCCGAACAGCCCGAATCGCCCGCACGATCAGGGGTGATGCGCGCGCAACACCCGGCTCCGCGAACGATTCCCGCAACCGTAGGATTCACGATCTCCGATCCTGCGGCGGGACGACGAGATCAGCCAGATCCGGTCGTGCCCACTCCGTTGTGGGTGCGTTCACCCACAGGCGTCGCGGTTGCGCAGGATCATGCCGGTCAGCGCCGTCATGCCGAGGCGCTCGTAGTACGGCTTCAGCGACTCGTCACAGACGAGGTCCACGGAGTACAGGTGCTCGGTCCCTGCAAGGATCCGGCGCATCAGCTCGGTGCCGATGCCCCGGCCCTGGAACTCCGGCCGCACCTCCAGCCACGGGATGAACGCGGTCAGCACCCCGTCGCTGATCATGTTCACGAAGCCGGCGACGCTGCCCTGCGAACGCGCGATCACGACGCGGTAGCTGCCTCGCAGCACGGCGAGGTGCTGGGCGGGAGAGGGTGACTTGGGCCACCCCGCGAAGAACCCGGTCAGATCGTCCTCTGCGAGGTGGCTGACGTCGCTCGTGTACGAGATCATCACCGCAGCATCTCACCAGCAGAATTGAACCGTTCGGCCAGATCTTTCGTGGGTGTGAATCCGCCTCACCCGGCGGTTAAGCTCCGCGCGTGACCCAGTCGACAGCTCCGCTGCGCCGTGCGCGCTGTGCCGCTGTCGGCGTCGTCACCGGGTCGCTCGCCGTTCTCGCGCACTCGAGCGCGGACGGCCACCTGCCCGACGCCGGTCTGGTCTTCTCGCTCGTCGCGCTGCTGACGTGGGCGTGCTCCGGCTTCGCCCGGCACGAGCTCACGCCCGGCAGGCTGCTGCTGCTGGTCGGCGGCGGCCAGCTGGCGATGCACCTCATGGTGTCGCTCGCCGCGTCCCGTCACGAGCACGAGACCAGCCCTGCACGCATGGTCGCCTCTCACGTCGTGGCCACCGTGCTGACCGTCGTCGTCCTCGCCGTCGCCGAACGCACGGTGCTGACGGTGGCCCGCGCCATCGCGTCGGTCCTCCCCCGCAGGCTCACTCCCCTGCCCGCGTCGGCCCCTCTGGTCGTCGCCACACCGCGGCTCGTTCCCGCCGTGGTCGTCTTCCTGGACGTGCTGTCGTGGCGCGGTCCTCCGGCTGAACAGGTCTGAATCCCCTTCACAGGGCCGTCTTCCGGCGGTCCCTGCACCTGTTCACGCCCATTGGAGCCGTGCCATGACCACCACAGCCGCTCCGCCGCGCACATCGTTCGCGTGGCGGGGACTCTTCCTGCGCCTGCACTTCTACGCCGGCGTCCTCGTCGGCCCGTTCGTGCTGATCGCCGCACTGACCGGCGTTCTCTACGCCCTGACCCCGCAACTGGAGTCGTGGGTCTACTCCGACCAGCTCCGCGTCCCCGTCTCCACCCAGCAACTCCCGCTCTCCCAGCAGGTCGACACCGCTCTCGCGACCGCACCGCAGGGGACGCTCGTGGCCGTCCGTCCCGCTCCCGAACCCGGTGACACGACCCGCGTGCTGTTCGCCGAGGAAGGCCTCGGCGAGTCCGAGCGCCGCGCCGTGTTCGTCGACCCCGGCACCGGGCGCGTCACCGGTGACCTCGTCGTCTACGGCACCAGCGGCGCGCTGCCGTTGCGGATGACGTTGAGCCAGCTGCACCGCAACCTGATGCTCGGCGAGCCGGGCCGCCTCTACAGCGAGCTCGCCGCGTCCTGGCTGTGGGTCGTCGCGCTCGGCGGTCTCGTCCTGTGGATCACCAGGCCGCGCAACAGCAAGCGCGTCCGCACGCACGGCCTGATCGGCGTGTGGGTGCTCGCCGGCGCGCTGTTCCTGTCCGCCACGGGCCTCACGTGGTCGGCCTACGCGGGTGAGAACGTCGCGACGCTGCGCCAGTCCCTCGGCTGGACCACGCCGTCGTTGAAGATCGCCGGCGGCAGCGGTGATCACGGCGACCACAGCGGGCACTCCTCGGCCGGCTCCGGTCACGGCGACGTCGACACGGTGCTCGGCACCGCCCGTGCCGCGGGCATCGACGCCAAGCCGCTCGAGATCGGCCTGCCCACCGCGCCCGGTGGCGCGTGGAAGGTCACCGAGATCGGCCGTGGCTGGCCCACGCAGGTCGACGCGGTGGCGATCCAGGACGGCGACGTGGTCAGCTCGGTGAAGTTCGCCGACTACCCGATCGCCGCGAAGCTGACCAGGTGGGGCATCGACGCGCACATGGGTGTGCTGTTCGGCTGGGTCAACCAGCTCGTGTTGCTGCTGCTCGGCGGCGGGATCGCGGCACTGGTCGTGCTCGGCTACCGGATGTGGTGGAAGCGAAGGCCGACTCAGGGCTTCGGCCGCCCTGCACCGCGCGGCCAGTGGCGCAAGGCTCCTCCGGCCGCGCTGGTCGGTCTTGGCGTCGGCGCGCTGGTGATCGGCTGGTTCGTGCCGTTGCTCGGCATCAGTCTCGTGATGTTCCTGGCGGTCGATGTCCTGCTCGGCAGGCGCGCGAAAACGGCCTGACACAACGGATCGGTGTGGCGCGCGGGCTCGGGCGCCACACCGTCCACAGTGGACAAGGCTTGCCTGACCTGGACATTTACGGCATATTTACGGGCAGGTGCGCCGGGAAGCCTGGTCGGCCCGCACGTCACACCTCGTGACGGCGGAGAGCTGACGAGGGGCGCGCCGATGACACTCATTCCCCACGCCATTCCTATGATCAACGATCCTCAGGTCGTGCACGCGCTGGCCGCCCGATGGCGCCGCACCAGGACGTTGCTGCTGCTCGCCGCCGGTGTTCTGCCCGTGGCGATCGGTCTCGTCTGCATCGTGCTCGCCGGCATGACCTCGGCCGGGCAGCGGATCATGCCGTGGTGGTCGGCGATTCCGGCCGTCGCCGCGGCAGCGTGCGCGTGGGCGTTGCTGACCTGGTTGCGCCGCAACGGGTTGAGCGACCCGCACTCGTGGTTGCCCGCCACCACGCTGATGACGGGCGCGCAGCTGGTGCTCGGCGTGCTGCCGGGCTCTGGCATCGCGTTGCGGCTCAGCCCCGGCGCGGCGCTGGCGGTGAAGGCGTTGTGCGCGGCCGGTGTGCTCGGCGCGGGCTCGGCGGGTGTGCTCGCCCGGCTGGCCAGGCGCTCGCTGCTCGGCGCTCCCGTGCTCGAACTGGGCTCCACCGCGTTCCCCCTCGTGCTGGTCGGCCGGGGTGCGCGCATGGTGATCGGCACCGACCGCGTCGACTGGACGACCCGGCAGGGCGGACGAGTCGACACCGGGGTGTCCTTCGCCCGGATCCAGCGCGTGACCACCGAGGCGAACGCCGTCGTGCTGCACACCGCGTCCGGAGCGTGGACCGTGCCGGTGTCCGATCCGGCGACCGCGCTCGCCTTGCTGCGCCGCCGGCTCGAGTGGTGGGAGGAGCGCCGCGTGGCCGCCGTCGAACGCGAGCGCCGCCGGTACGACGACCTGGTCCGGTTGCTCGTGGCGATCAGCGGCGAGGCGACGCGTGGCGGTGTCACGGTGACCGTGGACTCGAACGGCGTGACCACGGGCATCTCGCTCAGCCCGGCGGTGCGCGACCTCGACCCCGACGTGCTGGCGGCACACCTGATGGCGTGTGTCGAGCGAGCCCGGTCGGACGCGCGGCGGCAGGTGCAGGACCTCGTGCTCGGCCACGCCTCCTCCGACGACGAGCTGATCGAGGACGTCACCGTGATGTCGGCGGCCTGACCCCGCGAAAGCCAGCCACAAGTCGGTTGCCCGGACACACCCGTCCTGCCTACGTTCGCGGGGCTGGTACATCGGGAGATGGGGGACGACATGCGCAGACGTGACTTCCTCGCCGCGGCGGCAGGGGTCGCCGCCGTGGTGGCCAATCCCGCGAGCGCGCTCGCGGCGACCGAACAGAGACCGGGGGCGACGGGCCTGCCGGACCTGGACCTCGGCGACTTCCCCGTCGTGGCACGGGTCCGGGCCCGCAAGGCGCTGGAGCATCTGAAGGTGCTGAGCGACAGGATCGGGCCGCGGATCGGCGGTACCGCGTCCGAGCACCGGGCCCGCGACTACCTGGTGCGGGAGCTCAGGTCGCTGCGCTATCAGGTGTCGACGCAGCCGTTCACGGTGCCGGACAAGTACCTCGCCGAGATCAACTCGACCTGGCAGGCCGGCGCCTCGCGGTTCGGCTCTCTCGGCGTCACGGTGACGGCGCCGTTCGTCGAGGTGGTGGACGGCCAGCTGCCGGACCTGACGGGCAAGATCGCCTTCTACGTCAACGCTCCCGCCGGATCCGCGCCGACGCACGCGGCGATCGAACGGGGCGCGGTGGCGGTGATCCTCGGCCGGATCTCCTCGGGGACGGGCAAGTCCAGCGCGTTCTCGCCCACCCTCGACCGCAACGTCACGGTGCCCGTGATCGGGCTTGCCCAGGTGCACACGGAAAAGCTGCGCGCACAGGGCTCCGGCCAGCTGACGATCAGCACCACGCACCACCCGAACCTCACGTCCTACAACGTGATCGCTGAGCGGCCGTCAACGTTCCCGTGGCAGGACAACGGCGTTGTGATGGTCACCGCGCACTACGACAGCGTGCCGGGCTCACCGGGTGCCAACGACGACGGCAGCGGCACCGTGCTGTGCCTGGAGCTGGCACGCGTGCTGCGCTATCTGCCCACGCACAGGGCGATCCGGTTCGCGTTGTGGGGTTCGGAGGAACAGGGGCTGCTCGGGTCGCGGTACTACGTCTCGCAGCTCCCGCCGGAGGAGATCGCGCGGATCAAGGGCGTGTTCCAGAACGACATGGTCGCCACCAGCCACGACCCGGCGACGGCGTACTGGTTGCTGTCGGTGGACGGCGCGGACAACGCCACCACCAGCGCGGTGCGCGCGGCGGCCCAGCGACTCGGCTACGACCCGCGGGTGCACGGGCCGGTGGCACGCGGGTCGAGCGACCACGTGCCGTTCCACGAGAAGGGCATGGCGTCGGCGAACTTCAGCTGGCGCGGCGAGGGCGGGCCGGCGCAGCTGGAGCCGATCTACCACACGCCGGAGGACACGATCCGCGACAACATCAGCCTGGAGCGGTTGCAGGTCTCGCTGGAGCTGATCGGCGCGGCGGCCTACCGGCTCGCCTGCCAGCGGTAGACCTCGGCACCCGCGCGGTCAGCGGCTCACGTCGAGCACCGCGCGGGTGAACGCCTCCGGCGCCTCCTGCTGGACGTTGTGCCCGATGCCGTCGAGGATCCGGTGCTCGTAGCGTCCGGTGAACCTGTCGCGGTAACCGGCGCCGCTCTTGTTCGGGCCGTCGAAGTCGCTGGCGATCGTGATCGCCGGCACGCTGATCACGGGCCTGTTCTGGAGCTTGCGCTCGAACCCGTCGTAGCGGTGCTCGCCTTCCGCGAGCTGTGAACCCCGGCCGCGCTGACCGCGCCCACACCGAGCTGCTGCCGCTGATGTCCAAGTTGCGCAGGGCGAACCAGCTCGTCGGTCCGCTGCGCGAGGCGCTCGGAGACGTGCTGGGCAGAGGAGGGTGTCGGCGGCGTCGGGAGCCAGCGGTTCCACGGTGAGCGCCGGCACGCCCGCGAACATCGGGATGCGGGCGGCGGCGATGAGCGTGGCGCCGGACAACCGGCGGGCCACGAAGCCCAGGACGTCCTGGCTCGCCTGGTCGAGCCAGTGCGCGTCGTCGACCAGGACGACAGGCTTGGCCGTGCTCAGCAGGTCGAGCGCGGCGAGGCCGACCAGGTGGACGGGCGGTGCTGCGCCGTCGGAGAGACCGAAGACGACTTCGAGCGCGTCCCGCCGCGCACCGGACAAGGTGGACAGATCGAGGAACGGGTGCAGGACCTGGTGCAGACCGGAGTACGGCAGGTCCCGCTCGGCCTCGACACCGGTGACCAGATGACCGTCGAGCGGCCGCAACAACGCGGACTTGCCGACTCCGGGCTCGCCGACGACCAGCAGAGACCCGCCCGAGGCCCCCAGCGCGGCCAGCCGTTCCTGTTCCCGTTCACGTCCGACCAGCGACACCGGCCCCCGTTCGTTGCTCCGTGTGGACCAAGAGTGTCAGAAGGTCCAGGCGGCGTGCGCGCCCGGACCGACGACCAGCGTCGAGTTGCCGAGCCGCTGCACATGGCGCTCCGCCGCGTGGTTCAGCTCGAACTGCACCCGCTTGAGCCCGGTCTGCCCCAGCGCCACCTCGTCGAGCCGGATCGTCACCCCGCCGCGCGACGCCACGACACCACCCGGCTCCGTCCGCACGAAGAACCCGCCGGTCCGCAGCAGCGGCATGGTCGTGGCGAGATCCCGCGCGGTCACCGCGATCCGGATGAAACTGATGTTGCGCATCAGCTTGTCCCGGTAGCGCTCGGGGAGGTAGCGCTCGCGGGTCACGTCACCGGGGAAGCGCGCGGGACCCGTCTGGCTGCGCGGATCGGCGAAGTACTCGTCGCGGTACTCCATCGCCCAGGCGCCGAACCTCTCGTACCGCTCGACCGGCAACAGCGCGTCGAACCACGGCACCGGCTTGTGGTCGCCGAAGTCGCGCGTCTGCAGGAAGTCGATCGGCGTCACGCCGGAGGCGACGAGGCGGGCCTTCACCGTGTCGATGTCGCCGTCGCGTTCGGTCGAGAGAGCGAGGGCCGCCGAGCCCAGTTCACCGTCCTGGCCGGCGATGTCACCGACGCCGAAGATCTCCAGGTAGGTCTCCTGGCCGCGCAGGTAGCGGCCGGTCCACTTCTCACCGCCGGCGCCGGTCGTCGTGCGCACCTCGAAGTCCGCGAAGTCCCGCAGGTACGGGGAATGCTCGATGGCGTCCGCCGTGGCGCGGTCGAGCGTTCCCCGGGCGTGGTTGTAGTACAACAACTGCCGCTCCATCGCCTGCGCCGGCCCGGCACCGACCACGACCAGCAGGAGGGTCAGGATCATGCAGAACAAGCGTCGGTTCCCCATGGAACGATCCTAGGACAGGGGCACTCAAGCCAGGCTCAAGTCGCACGAGGGGGACTTTGTGTTCGACACCGCACGGTGGACGGTTCTCGCGCCGCTGCTGCAGGCCGCCGGCGCGGGCCGCGACCTGCTCGACGACACGATCCGCCGGCTCACCCCCGAAGCCGTGACGCAGGTGGTGCTGAACGAGATCGGCGAGCACGGCGTCCGGCTCGACCTGCACTTCGACGGACGCACCACGAGCCACCTGCGGACGGACGCCGACGTCGTGGTCTCGCTCAGCCTCACCGACGCCGTGCGCGGCCTGTACGGCACGGACGAACGGCCGTGGCCGAGTCTCGCCGTGCGGACCGCGTTCGCCGAGCTCGACGAACGCGGCCCCGGCGCGTGGTTCGCGGGCCGCAAGGGCATCGCGCGGGACGTCCAGAGCCTGCTGTCCGCGCTCAAGCCGGGCAGGCAGGACCTCGGCGAGCTGTCCGTGACGTTCGGCTCGGACAAGTGGGGCGACCTGCACTGGTACACCCAGCACTACGAACGGCACTTCGCCCGCCTGCGCGACGAACCGGTGCGGGTGCTGGAGATCGGCATCGGTGGCTACGCCGACCCCGACTCCGGCGGAGCCTCGCTGCGGATGTGGCAGCGGTACTTCCGGCGCGGACTCGTGCACGGCCTCGACATCGCGGAGAAGAACGTCACCGGCCCGCGGATCATGACCGTGCGGGGCGACCAGTCCGACGCGGAGTTCCTCGGCAGGCTGGGCGAGGAACTCGGCCCGTTCGACGTGGTCATCGACGACGGCAGCCACCTCAACGAGCACGTGCGGATCTCGTTCCACGCGCTGTTCCCGCACGTCCGGCCGGGCGGGCTCTATGTCGTCGAAGATCTGCAGACCGCGTACTGGCCGCGCTGGGGTGGCGACCCCGAGGCGGGTCCCGGCACCTCGATGAGCATGCTCAAGTCCTTTGTGGACGGACTGAACCGGGCGGAGGTGCGCGACCCGCAGGGCGAGGGTTCGCACCTGGAACGCGACATCAGCGGAATCTCGTTCCACCACAACATCGCGTTCGTCGAAAAAGGACTCAACGCCGAGGAGGGCGGGCCGGTCTTCCTGCGCACCCTCTTCTAGAGCGCCGCGGGCGACGTGGACCCGCTGGAACCCCGCCCCCGGGTCGAGGTCGACCTGGGAGCAGGGCGGAGTGACTCGGGTCAGGGCACCCAGTGGTTGCCGGTCACCGTGATCATCACCTGGAGCTGGATGCTCGACGCGAAGTAGTCGTCACCGCCGATCGGCGTCGCCAGCATCTTGTTCCACAACGCGTCCAGCCACGCCTGGCTGCCGGAATCGGTCGCGGCCGCCACCGCGAACGGCGCGGTGTACGCCGCCGAGACCTCGCTGGAGAGCTGCGTGCCGTTCAGCTGGTAGCCGACCCGGATGTTGCCGGGATTGCCGCCGGTCTTGGACTTCACCCACGAGTTGAGCTTGCGGGCCGCCGCGAGCGATGTGGAGTCACCGCTGGTCACGGCATCCGCGCCGATTCGCCACGGCACCCGGCAGGCGTTCCACCAGTACTTGCCGTCGCCCAGCTCGTCCTCCAGCACCTTGCCCGCCGGCGGGCGTGGCGTGGAGTTCGTGTTCTCCACGAAGTCCGGCAGCAGTCCGGTGCCCGGCGCGAAGTTCTGCTGCATCCTGGTGATCAGGTTCTGGTGGGCGCTGCGGATCGTGTCCCACGCCGAGTCGCCGGTCGCCTTGCGGAACGCGCGGAAGTGGTCGGCCATCCAGTCCGACGACCGGGTCACGTAGTAGCGCGGGTCCGAGCTGGTGGCCCAGTCGCCCGGCCGCAGCAGCTTCGTCGTCGGGTTGATCTCGCTGCGCTTGATGGCGTTGATGTGCCGGATCGCGAGCTCTTTGTAGTTGTACGTGCCCGCGCTGCCCCACTGGCGGTCGGCGAGCAGCAGCCCGTACGCGACGTCCATGTCGCCGTCCGTCGCGGCGTCATCGCCGTTGACGCTGACGCACCGGTCGTCCTGCTCGGCCGCCATCAGGTCGGGGTCGATCACCGACGGGTGGTCGATCTTCCACTTCACGAAGCCGTCGAAGATCCTCTTGGCGTCGGGGTCGGCACCCGCCATCGTGGCGACGATGACCATGCCGTAACCCTGCGCCTCGGCGACGTAGTCGTGGTCGGCGTCGGCCGCCAGCACCTGGGACCAGGCGCTGTTGCAGTTGTGCCTGAGGAACGCGGACTTCCAGCGCTGGTAGTAGTCGACCACGGCGGCGTCCAGAGTGGACGTGCTGCCGGACGGGCGCAGGATGCCGGCCGCGTAGGGCTGTTTCCTGCTGCCGAACGGGTAGCCGATGCCAGGCGTCGGTGGCGTGGTGGTGGTCGTCGTGGGCGGAGTCGTGCCGCCGGCCACGCCGTAGATCTCGAGCTCCCACAGCGAGTAGCCGTAGGGCGTTCCGCGTGCCGTGCCGTAGACCCGCACGTACCGGCCGGAACCGGACACGGTCAGGTCGTCGACCGCGCCGTCTCCGGTGGTGGTCGAGAAGATGTCACTCCACGCGGAGCCGTCAGGGGACGTCTGCACGCGGTACGCCCTGGCGTACGCGACCTCCCAGTTCAGCTTGACCCGGCTGATCGAGTGCGTCGAACCGAGATCGACCCGGAGCCACTCGGGATCGTGCCCTTCCACGGAGGCCCAGCGGGTCGACGTGCTGCCGTCGACCGCCTTGGCCGCCTCGAACCCGGAGCCCTCGATGGAGGACGCCAGGACCGCCTTGCCGCGGGAGACCAGTGGATCCGCCGCCGATGCACTGGTCATCCCTGCCACGACGAGGCCGAGCACGAGCCCGAACGCCGCTAACGCCCCTAAAGCCGATCTTCTGCCCACGATCGCCTCCGGCAATTGGTTAACAAACCATCCAATGCGAGTGGATGGCGACCGTAAGCGCGGGAGACGCCGCAGACAAGAGGTATTGACCAGTTACCACCTGCGAAAACGGTTACAAACAGCAGCACTGCTCGATCGGACAGCGGCTAGGCCCAAACGTCACGGACCGCCTCGGCGATCGAGGCGGCCTGCTTCCTGCCCGCCTCGGCGGCGGGCCTGCGCCTGGCCGGATCCAGCAGGTTCGGCCCGATCGCGGCCAGCGCGGCCCGGTCGGGGCTCACCACGACGGACGGCACGCCCAGCCGGGCGGCCTGCGCTCCCGGTGTCGCCGCCCGGCTGGCCGCACGGGTCAGCGGTGCCACGACCACGACCCGCGAGCACCCGGCGGCGAGATCGACGTTGGCCGCGGACCGCATGCCGCCGTCCATGTACCGGTGGCCGTCGATCGTCACGGGCGGCCACACCAGCGGCACCGCGCAGCTCGACGCCACGGCCTTCACCAGCGGTACCCCGCTGTCGCGGTCGAACGCGACGAACCTGCCGTCCGCGGTGTCGACGGCGGTGACCTTCAGCGGGCGGTCCGGCCAGTCCTGAATGGACAGCCGGTGCTTGAACACCTCCAGCCGCGACTCCTCCGACGGCGTGCGGGCCTTCACCGCGGCCCTGCCCAGCCGTGCCCGCTTCCGCGCGGGAGATCCGGGCATCACGTAGGACAGCGCGTAGCGGACCAGCATCCACGTGGTCAGGCGGGCCGGGATCTCCCCGTCGGGCGGCAACAGCTGACCCGCGTACAGGTCGGCGAGCGGGACACCGCCCGCCAACTGCGTGGCCACCACGGACCCGGCGGACGTCCCCACGAACAGGTCCGCATCTGTCAGGTCGACGCCCGCTTCTGCGAGTCCGTGCAGAATCCCTGTCTCCCAAGCGATTCCGGTGACACCACCGCCACCCAGCACCAACGCCCGTTTCCCGGTCACGGAGTCCATCCTAATAAGTGAGACGGCTTCCTGCCCCATGGTCGTCCTTGGTAGCCTTGAACGCGAGGCCGAGAAGCGCTGCAACGGGCCCTGGAGCCCGCCACGCTCGGCCTTGCACCACCACGAACAAGGGCGCTTCCGACTTTTCGGGAGCGCGCGTGGATGGTCTCAAGTCCCTGCTGAACCGGCGGATCGCCGTGCTCGACGGCGCCTGGGCCACGATGTTCCAGCAGGCGAAGCTCTCCCCCGCCGACTACCGCGGAACCGAGTTCGGCGAGCACCACATGGACGTCACCGGCGACCCGGACCTGCTCAACCTCACCCGCCCGGACGTGGTGCTCGACGTGCACCGGCAGTACCTCGCGGCGGGCGCGGACATCACGACCACCAACACGTTCACGGCCACGTCGATCGGCCAGGCCGACTACGGCCTGCAGGACCGCGTCCGCGACATGAACATCGCCGGCGCCCGGCTCGCCCGCCAGGCCGCCGACGAGTTCGGCGGGAGGTACGTGGCCGGCTCGGTCGGACCGCTCAACGTCACCCTCAGCCTGTCGCCCAAGGTCGACGACCCCGCGTTCCGCACGGTCACGTTCGACCAGGTCAAGGACTCCTACGCCGAGCAGATCGCCGCGCTGCACGCCGGCGGCGTCGACCTGCTGCTCATCGAGACGATCTTCGACACGCTCAACGCCAAGGCCGCCATCACCGCCGCCCGCGAGGTCGCCCCCGACCTGCCGCTGTGGATCTCCGTGACGATCGTCGACCTGTCCGGGCGCACGCTGTCCGGCCAGACCGTCGAGGCGTTCTGGAACTCGGTCGAGCACGCGAAGCCGCTCGTCGTCGGCGTGAACTGCTCGCTGGGAGCCGAGGAGATGCGCCCGCACGTCACCGAACTCGCGCGGCTCGCGGACACCTACGTCGCCTGTCACCCCAACGCCGGTCTGCCCAACGCGTTCGGCGGCTACGACCAGACGCCGGACGAGACCGCCGCGCTGCTGCGGGACTTCTCCGGCAAGGGCATCGTCAACATCGTCGGCGGCTGCTGCGGCACCACCCCCGCGCACATCAGGGCCATCGCGGAGGCGGTCAGGTCCGAGCAGCCGCGTGAAGTCGTGGAACCCCGCAACACCAGCAGGTTCAGCGGCCTGGAGACGTTCGAGATCGGTCCGGACACCGGCTTCGTGATGATCGGTGAGCGCACCAACGTCACGGGTTCGGCGAAGTTCCGCAGGCTGATCGAGGCCGACGACCACCAGGCGGCGCTCGCGGTGGCGCTGGAGCAGGTGCGCGGCGGCGCGAACCTGCTGGACGTCAACATGGACGCCGACCTGCTCGACGGCGAGCAGGCCATGACGACGTTCCTGAACCTGATCGCGACCGAGCCCGAGATCGCCCGCATCCCGGTGATGATCGACAGCTCCCGCTGGGGCGTGCTGCGGGCCGGCCTCAAGTGCGTGCAGGGCAAGGGCGTCGTCAACTCGATCAGCCTCAAGGAGGGCGAGGGCCCGTTCCTGGAGCAGGCGCGCACGATCCGCGACTACGGCGCCGGCGTCGTCGTGATGGCGTTCGACGAGCAGGGCCAGGCCGACACGACCGAGCGCAAGGTCGAGATCTGCGGCCGCGCCTACGACCTGCTGACGCAGCAAGCCGGATTCCCCGCCGAGGACATCATCTTCGACCCGAACGTGCTCGCGGTCGCCACCGGCATCGAGGAGCACAACGGCTACGCCAAGGCGTTCATCGACGCGTTGCCGCTGATCAAGCAGCGCTGTCCGGGTGCGCGCACCAGCGGCGGCATCTCGAACCTGTCCTTCTCGTTCCGCGGCAACGACGTCGTCCGCGAGGCGATGCACTCGGCGTTCCTGTTCCACGCCGTCAAGGCGGGCCTCGACATGGGCATCGTCAACGCCGGCCAGCTCGTGGTCTACCAGGACATCCAGGCCGAGCTGCTGGAACTGGTCGAGGACGTCATCTTCGACCGCCGCGAGGACGCCACCGACCGGCTCGTCGCACGCGCTGAGACGGTCAAGGGCCCCGGCCAGAAGCGCGTCGTGGACCTGTCGTGGCGCGAGGCCCCGGTCGCCAAGCGGCTGGAGCACGCGATCCTGCACGGCGTCGTCGACTTCATCGAAGAGGACACCGAGGAGGCCCGTCAGGCGCTGCCGCGTCCGCTGGACGTGATCGAGGGTCCGCTGATGGACGGCATGAAGGTCGTCGGCGACCTGTTCGGCGCCGGCAAGATGTTCCTGCCCCAGGTGGTGAAGAGCGCCCGCGTCATGAAGCGCGCGGTCGCGTACCTGGAGCCGTTCATGGACGCGGAGCCCAAGGCAACGGCCGGCGGCAACGGCAAAGTCGTGCTCGCCACGGTCAAGGGCGACGTGCACGACATCGGCAAGAACATCGTTGGCGTCGTCCTGGGCTGCAACAACTACGAGGTGATCGACCTCGGCGTGATGGTTCCGGCCGCGCGGATCCTCGACACCGCGATCCGCGAGCACGCCGACGTCATCGGGCTGTCCGGGCTCATCACACCGTCGCTGGACGAGATGGTCTCGGTCGCGGAGGAGATGCAGCGGCGCGGCATGAAACTGCCGCTGCTGATCGGCGGCGCCACCACGTCCCGCCAGCACACCGCCGTGAAGATCGCCCCGGTCTACGACGAGCCGGTCGTCCACGTGCTCGACGCGTCCCGGGTCGTCGGCGTCGTGTCCGACCTGCTGGACGACCGGCGCGGCCACGAGCTGAACATCGCGAACCGGGCAGAGCAGGCACGGCTGCGCCACCAGCACGAGAACCGCAAGCAGTTGCCGTTGCTGAGCCTGGAAGCCGCGCGCGCAAACGCGGAAAAGGTCGATTTCAGCGAATTGCCGACGCCCGCGTTCACCGGTACCCGCACGATGACTCCGGCACTGGCGGAACTGCGCGAGTTCATCGACTGGACGTTCCTGTTCCTCGCCTGGGAGCTCAAAGGCAAGTTCCCCGCGATCCTCGACCAGCCGGTGGCGCGCGAACTCTACGACGACGCCACCGCGTTGCTGGACGAAATCATCGCAAAGGACCTGTTCGAGGCAAAGGGCGTCTACGGCTTCTGGCCCGCGCATTCCGCCGGTGACGACATCCAGCTCGACAACGGTGTGCTCATCCCGATGCTGCGCCAGCAGACGCAAAAGCAGGTCTCACGCCCGAACCGCTCGCTGTCCGACTACGTGGCACCGGAAGGCGACCACATCGGCGGCTTCGCGGTGACGATCCTCGGCGCGGAGAAACTGGCCGCCGAGTACGAGGCCAGGCACGACGACTACCGCGCCATCATGGTGAAGGCGCTGGCAGACAGGCTCGCCGAGGCGTTCGCCGAATGGATTCACCTGCGGGCCCGCCGCGACTGGTTCGAGCCGGACGCCGAGCCGGTGGTGGCGGACCTGCACGCCGAACGGTTCCGCGGCATCCGGCCCGCGCTCGGCTACCCGGCCTGCCCGGACCACACGGTGAAGCGGGAACTGTTCGATCTGCTGGGCGCGGAGGAAATCGGGGTCGGCCTGACGGAGTCGTTCGCGATGAACCCGGCAGCGAGTGTGAGCGGGCTCATCTTCCAGCACCCGGACGCGAAGTACTTCACCGTCGGACGCCTCGGCCGCGACCAGGTCGAGGACTACGCGCGCCGGTACGGCAAGCCGCTGGCCGAAGTGGAGCAGTGGCTGCGGCCGAACCTCGGTTACGAACCTTCCTGATGTTCCCGTAACGTGAAAGCGCTTCCCGTTATTGGCAGGCGTCATCCCGATTTGGCACCGAGCGATGTAGCATCGGCCGCTCTGGAGAGATCACTCACCCGTCTTCTCGAGCGAGCCCGAGGTCATCCATGCGAGCTGCGGCGCTGGCGCTGAGTCTGGTGCTGTTATCCGGGTGCGGTGGCGCCGCGAAGTCCGACGCGCTGCCGCACGTGGGATTCGTCGTCAAGAGGACCGGTGGTTCCTTCGCCCAGGAGATGACCAGCGGGTTTCACGAGGGTGTCGGCCGCATCGGCGGTGTCAGCGCCACCGTGACCGGGCCGCCCGGCCAGGACGGGCACAAGGAAGTCGAGTTGTTCGCCGATTTGACGCTCGCCGCGAAAGGCGGAATCGCGGTCGCCACGTCCGAACCCGCGCTGATGGCGCCCGCCATCGGGGACGCGCTCGGCCAGCACGTCGCCGTGGTCGGCGTGGACATGCGACTCACCGCGAGTTCCGGCGTGAAACTGCACATCGGTAACGACAACTACGAACTCGGCGAAAAGCTGGCTGACGAGTTGATGCGCCGATTGCCCCCGGACGCGACCGGAACAGTGGTGCTGGGAAACACCTCGCCGGGACTCGCCGGGTTCGACGACCGGGCAGAAGGCATTCGGGGGCGATTTGCCGAGAAGCTACCGGGAGTATTGGTGCTGGGGCCGTTCGACACGCAACGTGACGATGAAGCGAATCGTGACGCGTGGCGCCGGCTCGTGGCCGCGAACCCGGACGCACTGGCGTTCGTTGGGACCGGTGACTGCGACGGGGTGAACCTCGCAGCGATCAAGACCGAGAAGTCGGCGAGGTGGCTGGTGGGCGGTTTCGGGGTCGACCCGAGAACGTTGCAGGCGGTGCGGGACGGGGCCATGGTGGCGACGATCTCGCCTGAGCACTACCTCAAGGGCGCTGTGGCGGGCTGGCTGCTCGCGCGGCACGCGACAGGTGCTGGGGGGTTACCCGAGGGCTGGGTCGAGACACCGGGGCTGACGGTGACCACCGCGAACCTCGAGCAGATCCTGCACCGGCAGGAGTCGGAGAAGGCGCGCAGGGCGTTCTTCCAGCCGCAGATCGACACCTTCGTCGAGGACCCGGCGAGCTGGGTGCGACCGTTGGAGCAGGCACGGTGAGGCTTTGGGAGGGCCGCGCCACCGCACGGGTGGCGACGGCAGGGCTGACGACCGGGCTGCTGGCCCTGGCGGGACTGGCGCTGTGGAGCAGCGTCAGCGCGCAGGCGACCACCGCACACGTGCGGCAGCTCAACGACTCCAGCGAGCGGTGGAGCCGCGTGCTGGAGCACATCGACATCGCCGACAACGCGTTGCGGGACCTGCAGGTCGCCCGCACACCGCAGACCGTCGAGCCGTTGCAGAACTCGGTCGGCTCCGCACGTGGTGAGCTGGAGTGGCTGCGCACTCAGGGCCAGCCCGACGACATCGCGGAAGCCACCAAGCTGCTGCCGCTGTACGAC
Organism: Lentzea roselyniae; assembly: GCF_039537795.1. Lineage (NCBI taxonomy): Bacteria > Bacillati > Actinomycetota > Actinomycetes > Pseudonocardiales > Pseudonocardiaceae > Lentzea > Lentzea roselyniae. Next base: position 293,267 of record NZ_BAABBE010000007.1, on the reverse strand, counting down.
CAGACCTCGGACATGCTGCGCAAGGTGATCGCGGGCCAGGACCCGCTGCAGGCCGACCAGGCGAACCTCGCGCACTCGTCGTTGCGCCGCCAGATCTCCTCGACGATCGGCGACAAGCGCCTCGACACCACCGAGTACCTGCGGACCGCCGACGAGAAGAACTCGAGGCTGCGGGTCGCCCAGATCATCGCGTTCGTGCTGGACGCGTTCCTCGTGGCGCTGTTCGGCATGGTGCTGCTCGGCCATCGCCGCAAGATCCTGCGCCAGGCCGCCAAGAACGAGCACGAGGCCCACCACGACGCCCTGACCGGGCTGGCCAACCGGACGCTGCTCGCGCGCCGGATGGAACAGGCCGTCACCAAGGCGTGCAAGAAGAACGAGCCGCTTGCCCTGCTCATCGTGGACCTCGACCGGTTCAAGGAGGTCAACGACTCGCTCGGGCACCACTCCGGTGACCTGCTGCTGCGTCAGGTAGCCAACCGCCTGTCGTGGGCGGTGCGGGACACGGACCTGGTGGCGCGGCTGGGCGGCGACGAGTTCGCCGTGCTGCTGCCCGGCGTCGGCTCGGCGGACAACGCCCGCATGGTCGCGGACAAGATCCTCTCCGCGCTGGCCATGCCGGTCACGCTGGAGGGCCTGGAGCTGGAGATCGCGGGCAGCGTCGGTGTCGCCATGTGTCCCGTGGACTCGATGGACGGCCACGAGCTGTTGCGGCACGCGGACATCGCGATGTACGCGGCCAAGCGCGACAAGTCCGGTGTGGCCGTCTACGACGCACGCCTGCACGAGCGGGGCGCGTCCCAGCTCACCGCCGTCACGGAACTGCGCCACGCGATCGACCGCGGCGAGCTGTTCCTGCACTACCAGCCCAAGGCCCTGGCCGACACGGGCGCGGTGTGCGGCGTCGAGGCGCTGGCCCGCTGGCAGCACCCGACGCGCGGCCTCGTGCGCCCCGACGAGTTCATCCCGGTCGCCGAGGAGAACGGCCTCATCGAGCCGTTGACCCGCTACGTGATCGACGCCGCGCTACGCCAGTGCCGTGCCTGGCAGGACGCGGGCTGGGAGGTCCCGGTCTCGGTCAACGTGGGCGCGGCGTGCCTGCTGCACGCCGAGTTCCCCGGTGACGTCGCCGACCTGATCAAGCGCCACGGCCTGCCCGCTCGCCTGCTGACGCTGGAGATCACCGAGTCGGCGATCATCTCCGACCCGGACCGCGCGGTGGAGGTGCTGCGGGGCCTGACCGAGCTCGGGGTGCGGCTGTCCATCGACGACTTCGGCACCGGCTACTCGTCGATCTCCTACCTGCGCAGCATGCGCGTGCACGAGATGAAGCTCGACCGTTCGTTCGTCACGCACATGTGCACCGACGCTGGTGACAGCGCTATCGTGCACGCGCTGGTGGCTCTGGCCCGGAACTTCGGTCTGCAGGCCGTTGCCGAGGGTGTCGAGGACCAGGACACCTGGACGGCTTTGGCCGAGGCCGGCTGCGACGTCGTCCAGGGGTACTTCCTCAGCGAGCCGTTGCCCGCCGAGGAAGTCGTTTCCTGGCTGGGAGATCGGGCGGCGGCTCACGCGTAGTGCGGTGAGCACTAACCTTTGCCGCGTCTTTCGCCCCTCAGACGGGTGCATCGCGGTGCTGAGCGGTGAAAGGCGCGGTGAAGATCGTGGTCACCGCACGTAGGGTTCAGTGCCCCGCCACTGGTTGATGAACGGCTTCATGGACTCGACCATGGCGGGCAACTGGTCCGCGCACGACAGGTAGGCCATCACCCGGATCGCGCCGACCGCGTTGACGAACCTGAGGACGTCCTTGTCGAGCGGCCTCAGGCCGTTCTTCGCGGCACCGCGGTTGTAGGCGGCTTCGAGCTCGGGGCCGAGGCCGCCCAGGTCCCACTCGACCGGGCCCTTGGTGACGAGCTCGAAGTCGGAGAACAACGGCCCGTTCGTGCTCGCGAAGATGTTCGCCGGCGGCGAGTCGCCGTGGATGGGCTGCAGGTCGATGCCCGGAAATGCCTTCTGGAACTCGGTTTCGTCGCTGACGAGCGGTTCCAGCACCTGCCACTCCTGCTTGGCCCGCTGGAGATCCGCGGAGTCGACGACGTCCGGCTGGCTCTCGAGCCGGTCGAGCCCTTCCCGGACGAACCGCGGTTCGGCGGAGGACAGGAAGTCCAGCTCGCCGGGGTAGTCCCGCAGCGCCTTGTGCAGGTCGGCGGCGAGCTCGGAGTTCCTGACGTAGTCGGGTTCGCTGCTCTTGTCCTCGTCGGTGAACGGCCAGAACGTGATCGAGAAACCGTCCCGCTGCACGGGCTTGCGCGGCACGAGCGGGCTCGGCGCGATCACCGGTGTGCCCTGGTCGTGCAGCCACTGCGCGACATCCAGTTCCTGCTGCTGGCGCCTGGCAAGGTCTTCGAGGGTCGTCGTGTGCGGCAGGACCGTCGGGATGCGGGCCACCACCGGCGACGGCGCGAGGTGGACGACGACGGAGAACAGCTCGTAGAGCACCTTGCCCTCGGTGATCTCCAGGCCGAGCTCGCGACCTGCTGCCACAGCGGCTTCCTTGGCCGCGTTGCTGCGCTTGGCGATGTCTTCCGGGGTCGCGAAGTCTGTCATGGCACGATCGTGTCACGACCCCGCGGACGGACGCAGATCATTTGTCGAGGGCCTGCGGGAGCCGCCGCTCAGGTGGGGCTGCAGGTCAGTCTCGGTGCCGCCGCCGGACCGGTGGCCGCGAACCCGAAGGTGGTGCTGCCACCCGCGCCGATCGAGCCGTTCCACCCGGCATCCGCGGCGACCACGCCGGTACCGTTCTGCTTCAGGGCGGTGTTCCACGAGTTGGTGACCTGCTGGCCGGCCGGCCACGTCCAGCTGACCCGCCACCCGGCAATCGCGGTGCTGCGGTTGTTGGTCACCGTCACCGTCGCGACGTGTCCAGTGCCCCACTCGCCGTTGGTCTGCAGGCTCGCCGTGCACCCGGCCGGCGGCAGGACCAGCAGCGTGATCGAGTTCGCCGGATACGTCGCCTCGACACGGCCGTTGGTCACCTGGAGATCGCTGCCGCGCACGATCGCACCCAGGTTCGCCGGACCGTAGGTGAACCGCTGCGCCGCACCGGTGCTGTCGAACCCGGCCACCGACAGCGGTGAAGTCAGGTCGTCGCCGGTCTTGTTGACGACCATGACGGTCAGGGCGTTGTCGGACGAGCGCTGCGCCGCGTACACCGCCAGCTTGCCCTGGTCGCCGGAGTTCGCCGACACGCTGGTGTCACCGAACCGGCTGCCCGCGCCGTCGTAGTTGCGGTACATCCGGAACGCGTACGCACCCGGATCGGTCGGCTTGGGCTCGCCCCACATCGTGGCGAGGTCGAGGCCTTCACGTCCGAAGATGCCGAGAACGTCGGCCTGCGCCAGCGCGCCGTTGATGTCGTCCAGCGCGCCCCAGTTGTACTCGGTGATGGCGGTCTTGGTGCCGGGGTAGTACTGGTTGATCCACGACTTCATCGTGCGGATGAACTGCAGCGGCGGCGCGTTGACCCCGCCGGGGCCGATCCAGGACTCCTCGACGTACGTGGGGTCCCACAGCGACCGGGTGGACCGCAGCCGCCATGCGTTGGCCTCCGGGTCCTTGCCGCCGCTGATCTGCGGGTAGAAGTGCTGGTCGAAGTAGTCGAGGTAGCGCGTACCACCATGGGCGTCGCTGTAGTCCTTCATGTTCTTCAGGTACCACTGGGAGAGGTTGAGCCCGCCGTGCGCGGCCGAGTCGGCACCCGGCCCGCAACCGTCCACTCCGGACGCGACCCACTCGCAGTAGCCCCAGCCGGACGGGCCGAGGACCGCCGCGCTGGGATCGGCGGCCTTGATCGCGGCGGCGGTCGCCGTGCCCTTGCCGCCCAGTTCGTCGTACGAGACCAGCTCGGGGTGCACGTCACGATGCGTGTGGGCCCACAGCACCGGCTCGTTGTCGAGCTCGTAGATCGGCACGCCACCCTGCGCCGCCGTGCCGAACCTGTCGACGAGGTGAGACACCATCTCGCCGGCGAACGCCGCGTCCGCCCGGATCGAGGTGTCGGTGGGCACGCCGGTGAGGTTCTGCCCGTTCAGCTGGCCGTTGCCGCAGTTGGGGTCCCACTCGTCGAACCTGTCCTGCTGCGGGAACCGGGTCGCCGGGAACCCGCAGGCGAACGGGTGGGACGACGGCGAGTCCTTGGCCACCCAGCCGATCATGGGCACGGTGACGACCGGCTTGATGCCGCGGTCGAGGTTGGACCCGACCATTCCCTCGAGGGAGCGCGCCTCGTCGGCGACGATGTTCTCGAAGAACCAGTCACTGCCGGTGTTGTAGGTGCGGTTCTTGAAGTTGTAGCGGCTGGACGTGTTGCCACCCCAGCGCGCCACCGTCTGGCCGATCTCGGCGTTGAACGCCGGATCGCCGCCGTTCAGACCGTAGATGCCGGGGCTGATCGCGTGCCGCGCGGCGGACACGTCCACCGACAGCTCCGGCCCGGTCGCCGCCGCCGCGGTCGTGGCTGCGTGGACCGTGAACGTCGCTGCGACAAGAGACGCCACGAGACTCGTGGCCGTGACCGATCGCACCTTCTGCCATCGACGAATACCGGCCACAGACGCCCCCGACCCAGTGCGCGGATATTTGCCCACAGGACGCTCGCGGGAAGTGTGGAATGCGTCAAGCACTGGTAGTCGAATCGATGGCGTTCGAGTCGAAAAACGAGATTCACCACGGTGAAAATGACACGTTTTTCGTCGTGGCCAAGAATTTCCGCTCTGCGCCCAGCGCTCCGACCCGGAACCGCCGAGTCACGCGCTGCTTCCGGCACGGCTCAGGACGGGCGCAGCCGGTCGAGGTGGTGTGCCAGCAACCGCCGCACGAGCGTCTGCGGCATGTGTTCCGGCACGGTCACCGCGTGCAGGGCGATGCCGTCGAACAACGCCTGCAGCAGGCTGGTTTCGAGATCGAGGTCGGCGTCCGGGGCGATCTGCCCGGCGCCGGCCATTCCTTCGAGCAGCTCGCGGCACAGGCTGGTCACCTGGACGTGGGCTGCCGAGTTGAGCTCGCGGGCTTGAGCGTCGATCCGCACGAGAGAGAGGAACGCCACCCAGATCTCGGTGGCGACCCGTGAGTCCGCGTCCATCGGAAGCAGGCGTTCCAGCTGGGTCAGCGCCCGCTCGCGGGGGTCGGTAGGCGTGTCGGGAACGGCCAGGCGCAGCTCGGCGGCCTCCGAGATCGCCTTGAGCGCGAACAGCAACAGCTCCGCCTGGGTGGAGAAGTAGTACTGGACCGAGCTCGGTGACCAACCCGCCTCCCGTGCCACAGCACGGACGGACGCGCCTTGGACGCCTCGCTCGCGGATGACCGCCCACACCGCGCGGACCAGCTCCCACCGGCGTTGCTCATGATCGACGATCTTCGGCACGTCCACCTCCTCACCCGGTAGTTCTACTCCAGAGCTTGGTTTCTGTACAGTTGACCGAAATAAGACCGAGGGGGACTGATGGTCAACACCCAGTCGCAGAGACCGCTGAAGGAGCCGTCCCGGATCGCAGCCATCGCACGGGCCGTGGCGGGTGCTTGCGTCATGGCGGTGGCGCTCGGCACCGCGGGCGCGGTCGCCACCCGCACCGGGCTGAGCGGCACTCCGCGCCAGGCGCTGGCCGCCGTGATCTGTCTCGCGCTCGCCGTGTCGCTGATCGTGTTGCTGCGCAAGCGGATCGACCGCCGGCCGCTGTCCGGTCTCGGGCTCACCGGCGGTGCGGCGAGCCTGCGCGCGTTCGGGCTCGGCCTGCTGGTCACGGGCGGCGCGGCGGCGGTCGTGTTCGGCGCGGGCACGGCGGCAGGCTGGCTGTCCTGGGGGACGCTCGACCTGCCGAAGCTGGTGAGTTTTCTGGTCGTCAACGCGCTGATCGCCTTCGCACTGGAGGCGTTCCCGGAGGAGCTCGTCTTCCGCGGGTACGTCTACACCACGCTCGACGACGCGCTGCGCAGGTGGACGGCGTTCCTCACCACCGTGCTGCTGTTCACCTTCGCCGGCGCGGCCTCGTCCGTCGTGCACGCCGCAGTGGGCACCCTGCTGGGCGAGAACGTGCCGGCGCCCGGCTTCGCCCCGGCCGGCGAGGACCCGGTCGCGTACGCGGTGCTGTACCCCGTCTTCGGCGCGGCTCTGCTGGTCGCCAGGATCACCACCGGTTCACTCTGGGCGTCCATCGCCCTGCATCTGACCTACCTGACCGTCATCCGCGTCACAATCGACGGCGCGTCCCGCGACGCCGGTTGGTCGGCCACCCCGGCCGGGCCGGACGCCCTGTTGCTCGTGCCGGTGTTCCTGCTGGTCGCCATGGCGGCGTTCCTGGCGATCTCACGACTGCGCAGGTAGGTCAGTGGTCGCAGCAGACGTGCTCGGCCCACTCCGGTTCGTGCCACCACGGCTTGTGTTGCGCTGACGGCAACGGTTCCAGAGTGTCCGTTGTGGACATGGACTGGGCCTGTTGGTAGGGCTTCAGCAGATCCGCGATCTCGTGCACCCGGCCGCCGACCATGACCTGCCTGACGTTCGCCGCCGCCTTGATGTCGGCGAGCGGGTTGCCCTCGACGAACGAGATGTCCGCGGGCGCGCCCGGCTTGATCGCACCGAGCGGCAGGCCGAGCCAGCGGGCCGGGTTGCGGGTGGCGGTGACGAGGGCTTCGCGTGGGGTGAAGCCGTACTTCACCATCGCGCGCAGGTTCATGTGGGTGGCGGTGGCCGGGGCGTCGAGCGGTGCGTCCGTGCCGCAGATGACCAGGCCGCCGCCGCGGTGCACGGCGAGCGCGAACTCGACCCAGTTCCGCAGGATGTGGGCAGAGGAGGCCGCGCCGCCGCTGTTGGCGTCGGCGAGGTAGCGCTCGTACTCCCACGGCGGGAAGAGGACGCGGGTGCGTTCGTCGGTGGCCAGCGACTTGTCCTCGGCGAACAGCGCGCGATTGTGGAAGAGCGTTGGTGTCATGGACATGCCGGAGCTGGTGAAGAGCGACACCACGTCCTGGTAGGCCTTGCCCTGCCGCGTCACGGTGTGGGAGTAGCCGAGGCGGTTGGTGGCGCCGACGTGTTCCATGCCGTCCATGCCGAGGTTGGCGGCCGGGTAGAGGTAGTGCGAGGACAGCGGGACCTTCGAGCGCTGGACGGCGGCGCGTTGCAGTTCGACGGGCAGGCGGACGTAGGTCTTGATCATGTCGTAGCCGAGCTCGTGCGCGCGGCGCAGCTCCAGGTCGAGCTGGGCCTTGCTGAGCGTCGGGCGCATGAAGTTGTAGTAGACGCGGGAGCCGTCGATGGCCTCGCCGGTGGCGTAGAAGCGTGGCCCGGTCAGGGTTCCCGCCGCCAGGGCTTCGCGGGTTTCCACCATCTGGTAGACCGGGTCACCGGGTGAACGGACTGTCGTGATGCCGTACGCCAGCCACACGTTGCCCTGCCGCGCGCCCCACTGGCGGCCGCGGAGGTGCCAGTGGTTGTGGGCGTCGATCAGGCCGGGGATGGCGGTCAGCCCCGAGGCGTCGACGTCCGCGCGGCCATGGTGCGGGCGGACTTCCTTGACACAGCCGTTTTCCACGACGATGTCGACGTTCTGGCGGAGGTCCTGCGCTTCACCGTCCCAATAGGCGCCGACGCGGACGACCTTGCGCTCGGGGGCCCCGGGCTTCCTCCAGTCGAGGTTCACGCGGATCGTGGAGGCTTTGCCGTCCAGAGTGGACTTCCGGAGCCTGCCGTTGTTGAGATACACCAGGGCGTCGTTGCCGTGCCACGCGAGCGAGTCGGTGACCTCACGGGTGACTTGGCGCGGTTCGCCGAGGAAGTTCCCCTTGGCGTCGACGGGAACGACCCAGGCGACGCTTTCCACGACGAACGCGATGTGCTTGCCGTCCGGGGACCAGACGGGACCGTCGTCGCCGCGCGTGGCGATGGAGCGGAACGGCATGGGCTCGGTGTACTTGAGCTCGCCGCTCGCCAGGTCGACGCTCAGGATTTGGCTGGTTCCCTCGCGAAACCTGCGGGAGAACGGCTTCACCGCGGCCAGTGCGACGACCGTGCCGTCCGCGGACCACGTCGGCCTGCCCGGCTGGAAGAGCGTGGACGTGATCTGGCGGCGGCCGGCGGCGTCGGCGATCCAGACCTGGCCGTCGTGGTCCACGTAGGCGACCTTGGTGCCGTCCGGGGAGAAGCGCGGGGTGGTCTGGGCACCCGGTGCTGGTGCGAAGAGCTTGTCCTCGCCGGTCTTCAGGTCGCGGACCCAGAGCTGCGCGGCGCCGGTGCGGTCGCTGGCGTAGACGAGCTTCGTGCCGTCCGGGGAGAAGTCCGGGTCGGAGTCGAAGTACCTGCCGTCGGTCAGCTTCGTGGTCCTGCCGTTGCTGAGGAGGTAGAGCGCGTTGAGGGCCCGGAACGCGATCTTCCCGTCGCTGGAGACCACCGGCCCCGCGATGCCCTTGACCGGCCCGCCGCGGAGGTTTCTCGTGCGGTGCCGCTCGACCTTCCGCACCGGCACGGTGGCCTCGAACGGGATGTCTGTGACGGAACCGTTGGCGTACCAGCGAATCTTGCCGTCCGCGGTGTAGAGGACGCGGTCGCCGTCCCACACGGGTGCGAACCCGAAGACGTCCTGCCCGGTGACGACAGCGCTGGTGCCCAGCATCAGCTCGGCCTGACCGGGCCGCATCAGCGTGTAGCTGGGCTGGTCACCGGGACCGAACGCGGCCCCGAACAGCTGCATTCCCGTGGGCGCCGTGACGAGCCGTTCCCGCTTGCCGTCCAACGAAACCACGTCGACCGTGGTGTTGCCGGAGATGAAGATGATCCGCCGGCCGTCCCTGGACCACTGCGGCGCCGCGGCCTCGTCCGGCGCACCCGTCAGTTGCGTGATGGCTCCGGAAGCAACGTCCAGGACGTGGACGCCGTAGCTGCCGGCGCGGTCGCCGACGAACGCGATCTTCTTGCCGTCCGGCGAGAACGCGGGTTCGCGGTGGTCGTACCTGCCCCGCGTGAGCTGCCTCAGCCCCTTGCCGTCGAGACCGATGACGTGGAGGTGGTAGTTGCCGTCTCGATAGGACTGGAACGCGATCTGGTTGCCGGGACCGAACGACGGCAGCGTGGCGTCCTGCAGCTCGTCGGTCAGCTTCCGCGCCGTGCCACCCGCGGCCGGCAGCACCCAGATCGCCGTGACGAGGTCGATCGCCAGCCACTTGCCGTCGGCGGAACGGGAAACCGAGATGTTGGTGCCCTGCGTCAGCTTCACGCCCGGATCGGCCTGCGCCGTGCCGATCGTGAGCGTGGACGCGGCGGTGGCGACCGCGGCGGCCTGGCCGGTGCGGGTCAGCAGTTCACGGCGCGACAGTTCCATGGCGGCACTCCCCCGAGAGTCGATCCCCTAGGAGATCCACCCTGCCACCGGGCAGGCCGCACACATCGGCCATTCGGTCTAGCCCTCGAGGTTTTCCTTCAGACGCCGGAGATCCGCGGCGATGCTGCGCCGCACCTGCCACCGCATCAACGGTTCTGCCACCGCGAAGAACCCACCGGGCGACCCGGTCGCCCCGATCGCGACGTTCGTCCCCTCCGGCACGTCCGCCAGCTCGTACCGCACGATCATCGGGAACGGCTTGTCGACCTTCATCTCCACGAGCCGGTCCGGTTCGTGCGCGGTCACCACGTAGCCGTAGTCGAATGTGCGGCCGAGGAACTTCGCGGTGCGTACGACGGTCGCACCCTCGGCGAGCAGCCCCGGCTGCTCCGGCCTGCTCGCGGTGATCCCGCCCGTCCACGCGAGGTCGTTGGCGGGATCGAACATGTAGGCCGCGACCTCGGCCCGCGGCCTGCGCACGACGACAGTGGGCCGCACATCCACGCTCATGGCCGGAGGTTAGTCCCGTCGGAACGCTTCCGCAGGACGTCGGGGGCTCACCCGTGCCTGGCAGCGGGATGATGAGCCCTCACGTTCACCGCGGCCAGTTCGACGGTCTCGGTGATCCGCCGCTGCCGGGTCTCCGGCCTGCGCGCCTGCGCGACCCATTCCAGGATGAGCCTCCGCGAGGACGGCGGGAACGCGTCGAAGTTCTCGCGCGCCACGGGGTTGCCCGCGAAGGCCGCGTCGAGGTCGCCGGGGGCCTGGATCTCCCACGTGCCCGTGGCCCTGGCGTGGTCGACCAGCGCCTGGCCGCGCGGTGTCATCAGGCCCGCCGCGATCATCCGCGCGGCGCGCTCGCGGTTCACGGCGCTCCAGCCGCTGCCGGACCGGCGAGGGCTGAACCTGAGCGCCGAGCTGGTGTGGTCCTGCTTGCGGTGGTGGCTGTCGATCCAGCCGAAGCACAGCGCGTGCTCGATCGCTTCCGCGTAGCGGATCGTGCGCACGGGGCTGTCCTTGTGGTGGATGAGCAGCCACACCTCCTTCTCACTGCCGGAGTGCTGGGCGAGCCAGGAACGCCAGTCGTCGGCGGTGGCGGCGAGGAACGTGTTCATGAATCCAGGATCACGCCCAAAGTGCTCACCGAATGAGCACTTTTCCGCCTGTCTTTCAGAGGACGAGCGCGCCCTCGATGCGAGCCACCATCGCGTCCTCCGCGTCCACCACGACGCCGTCGGCCTCGGCGACCTCACGGCAGATCGCCAGCACCGAGCGCGGGAACGACACGGCGTCCTCCGGCGAACGGGCGGCGAGGATCTTCATCGAGCGGCGCAGAGCCTCCAGGACGACCGGCTCGATCTCCTCGTCGGTACCGGCGGGCACGGACGGGCGGGCGGCACCCATGACACCGCGCAGGTCGGGCGACAGGTTCTGGAGCGCGCGCAGGCCGGCGAACCGCTCCTCCAGCACGGGGCCGGGGTCGGCGTGGGAGACCAGCAGCATCGCGCCGTACACGGCGGTGCGCAGCGTCCGGCTCTCCTCGTCGGTGTAAAAGATCATGGGCCCTACTCCGCGTCGGCTTGTCGGTGAACGGTTGTGGCCGTTCCGGCACTTGTCCCGGAACGACGGCCGCCGGAAGCGTGACCTGCATGAAAACGTTTCGCAGGTCTGCGCTGGCGACGGCCGTGGTCTTGATATCAGGACTCGCGGTCGCCCCGGCGGTTGCCTCTCCAACGCAAACTGGGACCGTCCTCATCACCGGCGACCGGGTGAACGTCGTCACACGACCCGGCAAGCCACCGAACGTCGTCATCAAGCCCGCACCCGGACGCGAGCGGATCCCGTTCCTCAAGACCGTCGACGACGGGCGGGTGTCGGTCATCCCGTTCGACGCTCAGCAGCTCGTCATCAACGGCGTGCTGGACATGCGGCTGTTCGACGTCACCAAACCGACGAGCAAGGTCATCATCCGCCACACCGACGAACGGCTCACGGCCACAAAACTCACCGAGGACCTGTGGCGCCGGCTCAACCCGCACGCGCCGAGCCAGGCCCAGGCACTGCCGGGCATCGCGAAGATCTCCCCCGACCGGATCCTCAAGCCGCTCGACCGCGACAGCGTGCGGCAGATCAAGGCACAGAAGGCCTGGCAACGCGGCCACACCGCGAAAGGCGTGAAGGTCGCCGTCCTCGACACCGGCGTGGACCAGAACCACCCCGATCTCAAAGGCCGCATCAAGGCCACCAAGGACTTCACCGAGCAGGACGACGTCACCGACGAGCACGGCCACGGCACGCACGTCGCGGGCATCAGCGCGGGCTCGGGGCCGGAGCCGGGCACGGCACCGGACGCGGACCTGTTGATCGGCAAGGTCTGCGGGCCGCACTTCTGCGAGGAGTCCGCGGTCATCGCGGGCCTGCAGTGGGCCGCGGAGCAGGGCGCGCGAGTGGTGAACCTCAGCCTGGGCGGTGACGCGACGGACGGCACCGACGAGCTGAGCCAGCTGCTGAACGCGTTGAGCGCCAAGCACAACATGCTCTTCGTTGCCGCGGCGGGCAACGAAGGGCGGGAACACTCGGTCGCCTCACCGGCGGCCGCGGACGCGGCACTGGCGGTCGCGAGCGTCACCGAGGACAACCAGCTCAGCTACTTCTCCAGCCGCGGCCCGCGCCCCGACGGAACCGTGAAGCCCGAGATCAGCGCGCCCGGACACGCCATCGCGGCGGCACGAGCGCAGGGCACGAGCATGGGCTACCCGATCAGCGACCGGCACACCCTGGCCAGCGGCACGTCGATGGCCACCCCGCACGTCACGGGAGCGGCCGCGATCCTGGCCGGCCAGCACCCCGACTGGTCCCCCGCACGCCTCAAAGCCGCCCTCACGAACACCGCTGACCCGATCGGCGCCACCGTGTTCGAACAGGGCACCGGCGTCGTGAACCTCGACAGGGCGACGAAAACCCGGCTCACCGCCGAACCGGCGACGCTGAAGGACACCGGTACCGTCACCTATCGCAACGACGGCCACCAGCCGGTCAAGCTCACCCTGCACCTGCCCGCCGGCGTGGAAGCCGACCGCACCACCGTCGAGGTTCCGGCCAGTGGCACCGCGACTGCCACGTTCAAAGCCACGAAACCCGGCGTCATCATCGCGCGCGACAACAACAACGTCATCCGCACGGCGATCTCGAACCAGCAGAAAGCCGAGGCCACCGCTCAGATCAAGGTCCAGTCGCGGGACCGCGCCAACGCGCCGAACGGCACCGGCGGCTACGGCTTCCTGGTCGCAATGGCCAACCACACCAACAAGAAGCTCTACGCGGGCGGCATCGGCAACGGCCGTGCGCTCCAGGGTGAGATCCCGCAGGGCCGCTACACCGTCTTCGCCTGGGTCCCGAGCCCGGTCGACGGCCGACCGCCGTGGGAACCGTCGCAAACCCTCGTCAGCAAGGACGTCACGATCGGGCCGGACGGCGCCGAAGTCACCCTGGACGCCAGGCAGGGCCAGCGGGTCGAAGCCACCGTCAACGGCAAGAAGGGCACCGGTTACATCGGCACCAGCCTCGGCACACCGAACGGCTCCGCGTTCGCGAGCCAGGGCCACGAGGTCTACGTGGTGCCGGGCAGCGCGGACAGCATGATCTACACGGCCGTCCAGTTCGTCAGGAACGTCCCCGGCAGCACGACCTGCGGCGGCGAAGCCACCACGTGCGCGATCGCCGTCAGCGAGGAGAACGCGGTCACCGCCACGCTTCCCGGCGTCAGTGACGCGGACCTGGCCAGGTCCACGGCCACGATCGCGGGTCCGGAAGCCATCGGCGAGTGGATCACGTTCGCCGAACACCCGCTGTCCACGCCACCGCCCGGCGACAGCGCGGAGAACGTGCGGTTCCCCGGCAAGCACACGACGTACCACCACTCGACCGGCGACATCGAGTGGTGGGCGGGCCAGCTGCACGACCAGGCCGTCCGGCAGGCACAGACCTGGCGCGGCTACACGAACGGCCGCAGCTACGAGGAGAAGTGGGGTCACGGCGCACTCGGCCCGTCCGTCACGTCGACCCGGCATCACCGCAGCGGCAACGTGATCACCACGAACCTCGCGCTGCTGTCCGACTCGACGCCCGGCCACTACGGCATCGCGGGCGACGCCGGCCTGGCAGGCACCACCGAGCTGCGCCGCGACGGCAAGCTCGTCGACGGCACCCCGCACCCGGACGGCGGCGTCTTCCAGGTGCCACCTGGCAAGGCCAGGTACCGGCTCGAAGCCACCACGGCCGAGGTGCACACCGCCTGGGAGTTCGAGTCGGAGGAGGGCACCGGCCCGCTCCCCCTCACCTCGGTCCGGTTCGACGACCGCAACGGCGGCAACATTCCGTTCCGCCTGGACAAGACGACCACGGCCGGCCGCACCAGGAACCTCACCGTGGACGTGTCCTACGACGACGGGAAGACGTGGCAGCCCGGCTCGTACGTCCTGTTCGGCGACCGCGGAGTTCTGCTCAAAGTGAAACCCGGCCCGGTTTCCCTCAGAACACGTGTGACGGACGTCTACGGCAACTCGGGCGCACAAACCATCATCCGCGCGTTGACATAGATTGGAAATGACAACTCAGGAGGATGAGCGATGGCGACCACCGCGACCCGGCCCCGCATCACGGTACGGCGCGTGGTCTTCACGCTCGTCCTCCTGACGGTCACCACGCTGCTCTTCTGGGTGCCCTTCGAGGGACTGTTCGCGGCGAGCGCCGAATGGCCGGACCCGGTTCGCCCGATCGCCGGCATCGTGTTCGCCGGAGCCGCGATCGCGATGATCGTGCTGTTCACCCAGCGCAACAGCGACCGGGCCGCGCGCATCTCCCAGTTCCTGCTCGGCTTCGTCTGGATCGCGTTCGTCTGGACGCTGATCACCGACGTGCTGCGGCTCGCCCTCGCGATCGGCGGCGTCGAGAACCCGTTCCGCTCCCGCCTGATCGCGGTGCTGCTGGCCGGAATCATCGTCACCGTGACGATCTACGGCGTCTACGAAGCCATGCGCGTGCCGCGGGTCAAGCGCCAGGACGTCACCATCCCGCGCCTCGACCCGGCGTTCGACGGCCTCACCGTCGCGGTCATCACCGACACCCACTACGGCGCCATCAACCGCGCGAAGTGGTCGCGCGGCATGGTCGAGGCGGTCAACGGGCTGGGCGCCGACGTCGCCGTGCACGTCGGTGACATCGCGGACGGCACCGCCGACCAGCGCCTGGAGCAGGCGACCCCGCTCGGCGACGTCGACACCGAGCACCGCTTCTACATCACCGGCAACCACGAGTACTACTCGAACGCGCAGGGCTGGATCGACCTGATGACCCGCCTCGGCTGGAAGGCCCTGCACAACGAGCACGTGGTGCTGGAACGCGGCGACGCCCGGCTGGTGTTCGCGGGCATCGACGACATCACCGCCGACCACTCCGGCGAGCCCGGCCACGCCGCCGACCTCGCCCTCGCCCTGCGCGGCACCAGCGGCAGCGACCCGGTCGTGCTGCTCGCGCACCAGCCGTCCGAGATCCGCAAGGCCGTCGAGGCGGGCGTGGACCTGCAGCTGTCCGGGCACACGCACGGCGGCCAGATCTGGCCTTTCCACTACCTGGTGCGCCTGCAGCAGCCGGTGGTCGCCGGCCTGAGCAGGCACAGCGACCGCACGCAGCTCTACACCAGCCGTGGCGCCGGCTTCTGGGGCCCGCCGATGCGCGTGTTCGCACCGAGTGAGATCACCTTGCTCACGCTCAAAGCGAGCTGAGGTGCCCCCCGGAAAGATGTCCGCTGTCGTTGAACCTGACCAACTGCGGTGACTTGCCCGTCGCGTAGCGGATGACGGTCAGCGCCGCGTTGTCGTGGTTCAGCGACAGCCACCGCTCCGGCGGGGCGTCCAGCGCGTCCCGCACCAGCCAGCCGATCAGGAACGAGTGCGTCACGACCAGCACCGGGCCGTCGCCGGGCCGGGCGAACCGCGTCTCGGCCTCGTGCGCCAGTGCCGGGCCGCGGGTGCGCTCGGACTCGGGGAACCGGGTGAAGAACTCGTCGTGGTCGGGGACGAAGTGCGGCACGTAGTCGTCGGCGGCGGCCTCGACGCGGCAGGGCACCCGCAGGACCTCGGCGATGATCGACGCGGTCTCCGCCGCGCGCGGTAGTGGACCGTGGTGCACCGCCGCGAAACCGAGGCCCCGCAACCGTTCCGCGAGCAGCTCCGACTGCCTGCGGCCGCGTGCGGTCAGCCTCGTCCCGTCCTTCGTCGCCTCGCCGTGCCGGACCAGGTGAAGATCTCGAGTCACGCCGTGCAGTCTGCCTTGATGGCACTCGCGGCGTGATGGGCGTAGGTCGGTCCGGAGTTGTTCCAGTCCTGACCTCGGGTGAGCAGCTGCACGGTGAGGTTTCCGCTGGACTTGAACTTGCCCGCGCTGACCCACTGGCCGCGCTTCTCGACCTGCTTGATCGCGAACGACGCCATCGGGGTGCCGCCGACGCCGTTGCGGTCGTAGACGTAGTACACGGTCGGGTTACCCCCGACCTCCTCCAGGTTGCCGTTCGGGACGTGCACCGAGACTTCGCACGTGCCGGACACGGAGAACGTCCACTGCGCGTAGGCGGAGGGGTCGTCGCGACGCGGGTCGCCGGACATCGGGATCGACACGAACGTCGAGCCGCACTTGCCGTCGCCGTGGTCGACCCAGCCCTTGCGGCCGTCGCGGTACGAGCCGACGCCGGTGTAACCGCCGCAACCGGGCCCCATCGTCAGCGACTTGGCACCGCTGGGCGCGCGGTTGTTGTCGACGGGCGGCGGGGCGGGCTGGGTCGTCGTCGGCGGGATCAGGCCGAGCGCCGAGGACGCGAGCGTCGGGTTCATGCTGTTCGACGGCGCCGACGACGACTCGTCCGGCAACGCTTCCGGCGGCGTGATCAGACCGGGCACGTAGCTGTGCGAGGGCTGCGCCGTGTCCGTGCCGGCGTCGCCGGACCCGCCACCGGACGTCACGGCCACCACTGCGGCGAGGACGAGAAAGGCGGCCACGGCGACGATGACGGCGATGCGTGGCTTGAGCTTGAGCTGACGGCCCGGCGGCTTCTCCTCCGGCGCCGGAAGGTCACCTGCGGCGGCCCAGCGTTCGCGGCCCCTGGCGCGGGCAGCCTCCATCAACGCCGGATCGGGCGCGAGGTGACGCTCGGTGGGTTCCTCGGGGGAGTGGGTCGGCACGGAGCGCAGTGTGCCAGGGACACAGCGCCACTCGAACGCGTGGTTCTTTCACGAACATGTCGTTTGATGTCAATTAACCGCACGCTGTGTAGACCGCTACGCCATTTTGTCCACACTCCGTCACAACCACCGGTCCAGCGCATGTCCGAAAACTGACTCGTGAGTCAAGCTAAGTACCGCCTCACACCTGCGCACACCCGTCCGGAACACGTGCAAAAACCGGATCTTGTCCCGGCTTCTGGGTCACGTTCGGGAAACACCTGCAGCACGCCTTGATCTCACGGCGTTTCCGTGCGCACTTTGCCCGCCGCGACAGGAGGTTTAGGGTGCCCGCCATGTCAGGTGGACAGGTGGTCGTGCTGCTGGCCGTCCTCGTGGCGGGCTGCGGCACGGCAATCCCCGGCAACCCGGTCGCCGCACCGTTACCCGCGGCGTCGTCGCCGCCGACCGTCTCGGTCGTGACCACGACGCCACCTCCGAGCAGCAGCGCCGCGGCTCCGACGCCCGCTCCCCCGCCTCCACCTCCGCCTCCTCCCGCGAAGTTCGGCAACCCGAACGGCTCCGCAGCCGTACCGGCAGCAGCCGCCGCCGAGGACACCTCCGAGCCCACCCGCGTGATCGGCACCGGCACGCCCGCGAGCTGCACGTCGCAGGCCGTGGTCGACGCGGTCGCAGCCGGCGGGGTCATCACGTTCAACTGCGGGCCGAACCCGCACACCGTGCCCCTGGCGGCCACCGCGAAGGTCCGCGCGAAGACCGTCCTCGACGGCGGCGGCCGGATCACCTTGAGCGGCCAGGGACAGCACCGGGTGTTCGACCAGAACGGGCCGCGGCTGGTGGTCCAGAACATCACGCTCGCCGACGGCAACTCGACCGGCGACACGGCCGACGGCGGGGGCGGCGGCGCGATCATGGTGCGCGGTGGTCAGCTCAAGGTCGTGAACTCCCGTTTCGTCAACAACAAGTGCGACGCCAACGGCCCCGACCTCGGCGGTGCCGCGATCCGCGTGACCGACTGGGCCGACAAGGTGCCGGTCTACGTCACCAGCAGCACGTTCGAGGGCGGTGTGTGTTCCAACGGCGGTGCGTTGAGCAGCATCGGCGCGTCGTGGGTGGTGCTCAACAGCCTGATGAAGGGCAACAAGGCCATCGGCCGTGGCGCCAACCCGGCGCGCGCGGGCACGCCGGGCGGCGGCAGCGGTGGCGCGATCTACAACGACGGCAACACGTTCACGCTGCGGATCGCGGGCTCGCTGATCGAGGACAACCACGCCAACGAGGGCGGTGGCGCGGTGTTCTTCGTCAGCAACGACAACTCGGGCTCGATGTCGGTGGAGGGCTCCACGTTGCGCCGCAACCCGAGTGCCGGCTTCGAGACCATCAAGGGGATCTTCTACCTGGGCGTGGGAGAGAAGCCGAAGGTCACGGCCTCGACGATCCAGTGACCCTGCCCGCGACGACCAGCAGGACCAGCCCGAGCGCGACCATCGTCAGGCTGAACCCGTAGATCCAGCGGAAGCCCAGCTGCTGGGACACGCCGGTGAGCGCCCCCGCGATCATGCCGCCGACGATCTGGGTGTTGCTGAACATCGTCGAGGCGTGGCCGGGGCGGCTGGGTTCGAGGCTCTGGAAGTACGTGAGGCCGACACCCATCACGAGCGAGATGACGGTGGCGTGCAGCAGCTGCGCGGCCATCACCTGCCAGACGGCGTCGGTCAGCAGCATCAGGCCGTGGTAGCTCAACCCGATCACGGCACCCAGGATCACGAGCTTGTGCTGGGACATCCGGTTCGCCAGCGACCCGAACCACAGGATCATCGGGATCTCCAGCGCCGCGCACAGCCCCATGGCGAGCCCGGCGTCCCCCGCCGTGCCGCGCAGCTCGGTCGTGACGAACAGCGGCAGGCCGCTCACCGCGAGCCCGACCGAACCCTGCAGGAACACGAACGCCGCGGCGACGACCGACATCCCGCCCCGCGACGGCCCGGCCTCCTCCTCGGTCTTCTCCTCCTCCGGCTGTGCCACGGGGACCGGAAGCGTGAAGGCGAGCACCGCGACGCCGAGCTGCAGCAACGCCGTGGCGGCGAAGAGCCCGATCCACCCGGTCTTGGCGACCATGAGCGCGGCCAGCGGCGGCCCGGCCACCCACGCGACGGAGAGCAGCGTGCGCAGGACGCTGACCATCATCGACGGTCCCCGCGACACCGCGCGGCCATAGGCGAAGATCTGCGGGAGCAACGACGACGTGATCGCCACGAACACCACGGCCGTGCCGAGCAGGAACCAGTAGTCGCGCAACACGGCGAACAAGCTGTACCCGATCGTGCCGGCCACGCCGCCCGCGACGAGCAGGTAGCGGCGCTGCACCCGGCCGTCCGACAGCTTGCCCATGATCGTGCTGGCGACCACGGACGCGAGCGGGCTCGCGATCAGGAACGCGCTCAGCTGCACCGGCGTCACCCTGACCTCGGAGGTCAGGAACAACGAGTGGAACGGCATTGCGAACGCCATCGAGACGCCGGACACGACGCTGATGGCGGAGAGTTGGAGGAAAGTCCGGGAGAGGAGCGGCGAGGAGGATCGCTCGCTGAGTGCCGTCACCACGCCATCGTGCGTGCCGACCGGTGAATCAAGAAACCGGATTTCCCATTATGCGGTCAACATCTCACACGATGACGACGGCGCCGTCCCGGCGGTGATCTCCCCCACCCCTGAGCAGGCCGGATCCGGTCATCTCGACCACCTGGCAGCCGCCGAAGAACATGCTCGGCGCGCGGAAGTACGTGACCGGCAGTTCGGTTTCCGGCCGAATTCCCGGTTCCACGTGGAGGTGGTCTCCGCCGAGGTGCAGCCGGGGCGCGTCGACGGCGTCCTGGGCGGGCATGCCGCGGTCGAGGACGTTCACGAGCACCTGCAGGATCGCGCCGCAGATCCGGCTGGAACCCGCGCTGCCGAGCACGAGCTCGGCCTGCCCGTCGTGGGTGACGACGGTCGGGGACATCATCGACGGCAACCGGTCGCCGGGCGCGTGGCTGAAGAACCCGTCGGGCGACAGGTCCTCCTCCCCCATCATGTTGTTCAGGTGCACGCCCGCGATCGAGATCCCGGAGTTCGCGCCGTTCGTCGTCGTGACCGAGCACGCGGTGCCGTCGGCGTCGAGCACGGAGATCTGCGTGGTGGAGCCGAGCCGGTTCAGGTGTGCCTTCGGGGCCGCCATCGCGCGAATGAGGTCTCGTTGCGACGGGTTGTCCGGCAACGCTTCCAGCATCTGCATCAGCAACGCGCCACCCGCAGCGGGTGGCGGGTTCGTGTGGACGTCACGGCCGCGGTGCCGCGCGTGCAGCGGTTCGCGGGCGATGACCTCGTACGCCGCGAGGTCGGCACGGCTGAGCTCGCCGCCGTTCGCGGTGATCGTGTCGGCGATCGCGGCCGCGATGTCGCCGGTGTAGAACGGGGCGGCGCCGTCCCGGCCGAGCCGTTCGAGTGACTCGGCGAGCTCGGGCTGGACGAGGACCTCGCCTTCCTCGAAAGCGGTCAGGCCCGCGCTGCGGGCGAGGGGCAGCAGCAGTGCGGTGACGTAGGCCTGGTACCGGTTGACGCGGTGGCCTTCGCGGGCGTGTTTCACCGCCGTGGCCACGAGTTCGTCGAGGGGCGCGCGGCCGTAGGTGGCGGCTTTCGCGGCACCGGCGGGCATTCCGTAGGCGGCGACGGACGACGGTCCGACGTGGAACTCCTGCTCGGCGTCACCGAAGTGGACGGTGATGGGGTCGAGCGGCGCCCGTTCGCCCGACGCGGCGCGGCCCGGTGCCTCGGCGGAGAAGTCCAGCAGCACAGGGGTTTCCCCCGCAGGGGCGATGAGCATGTAGCCGGCGGCACCGAGCCCGGTGAGCAGCGGCTCCGTGACGCACGACGTCAGCATCGCCGCGACGGCCGCGTCGACCGCGTTTCCCCCGGCGCGCAGCATCGCCGCGCCCGCCTGTGCGGTGAGCGGGTGGCCCGCCGCGATCGCGCCTCGCACCGTCTACCTCCACGAAGAGAAGGCAGACAACGGTAGACCTTGGTGCCGTGACCGGCAGCCTTGGCCCCGTATTTCGACGGCCAGACGGGTGCATCGTGGCGCGGCGCCCTGCTGAGCGCCGGAAGACGCGGCTGAGGTGCCGGTCACGGCATCATGGATCAGCGGACCACCTGGGCTGGTTCTACTTCTTGGTCGCGCTGTAGTTCCGGAAGTTGATGTAGGTGTCGATGATGTCGGACGAGGCGCTCTTGACCGAGCGGTAGATGCCCCACTTCGGGCGGACGTAGTCGCCCTCGTCGGGGATCCGCACGCCGGAACGCCTGCCCTGCACCGCGATCGGCGCGCTCGCGCCCGTGCCGTTGCGCAGCACGAAGCCGACGGTGCCGCTGGAGCCCGGCGTGATCGTCCACTCGACGGTGACCCACTTGTTGCGCAGCGGGGCCAGGTTGGTGGAGGCGATGTCCGGGGCGCCGGACGTGGCGAACGCGCGCGCCCGGATGGTTTCGGTGCTACCGCTGCGGCTCAACGACAGGGTCGTCCACGGCCCGCCGTTGGTCGACGGTGTCTTGGTCTGGAAGATGTGTGTGAACTTGCTCGTGCCGTGCAGCGAGGACGGCATGTACATCTCGTAGGAGATGACCCACGTCTCGCCGTTCTTCATCTTGATGGCGCTGCCGTTGGTCACCATGCCCTTGGACTCGGTGCGCTGGCGGTCACCGCCACCGGTGGTGTCGCGGTCGTTCTTCCAGATGTTGAACCGGTAGTGGTCGCCCTCGACGACGATGTACCTGCCCTTGCGTTCGGGGAACCTGTTGCCGCGGTCGACCTCGATGCCCTCGAACGCCTTGAGGCCGTCGGTCGCGGGGTTGGGGTGCCACGCGGGCGCGAGAGCCTCCGCGGGGCTGACGGTGACGAGCATCAGGGCGGCCGCTGTGAGAGCTGCCCTGCGGGTGATGCGCGATTCCATCGTTCGGTGCGTCCTTCCTGGCGGCGTACGACAGGCGGGCGGCGGAGAGCGATGTCCTTACGTCAACGAAGGTAGGAGGTCTCGACCGGCGGTGTCAACGAAAGTGCCGCAGGATGACCGAACTTGACAAGATTCATCGGAGCTTGAGCGCCAGCCGGACCGCGTCGGCGCGGGAGAGCCGGCTCCACCGGAGGTTGAGGAGCCGGGCAAAACGGGTAACTCGACAGCCATGGAGTGGATCACGCGGCTGATGGAGGCGTTGGGCTCACCCGGTGCGGGGCTCGCGGTGGCGCTGGAGAACGTGTTCCCACCGGTGCCGAGCGAGGTGATCCTGCCGCTGGCCGGGTTCACCGCCGGCCAGGGCAAGATCTCGCTGATCGCCGCGATCCTGTGGACCACCGCTGGTTCCGTCGTCGGCGCGCTGGTGCTGTACGGCCTGGGTTCGTGGCTCGGACTCAAGCGGATGCGCCGCATCGCCGACAAGCTGCCGTTCGTCACCGTGTCCGATGTGGACAAAGCGGACGAGTGGTTCGACAAGCACGGCACCAAGGCCGTGTTCGTCGGGCGGATGGTGCCGGTCGTGCGGAGCCTGATCTCCATCCCCGCCGGGGTGTCCGGGATGCCGATCGCGAAGTTCACGCTCTACACCGCGGCCGGCAGCCTCGTGTGGAACACCGCGCTGATCCTCGCCGGCTACGCGCTCGGCGAGAACTACGAGCTCGTCGACCGCTACCTGGGGTGGGTCTCGACGGCGGTGCTGGCCGCGCTGGCCATCGCCGTCGTGTGGTTCGTGGTCTCCCGCGTGAAGGCACGCCGTTCGTAGACGACCGAGGCGACCGCGATCGCCAGACCGGCCAGCGACAGAGCCACCCCGACCCACGCCGTGGACGTGTAGCCCCAGCCCGCCGCGATCGCCAGGCCACCGAGCCACGCGCCCGCGCCGTTCGCGACGTTGAGCGACGAGTGGTTCGACGAGGACGCGAGCGACGGCGCGTCC
Source organism: Lentzea roselyniae (assembly GCF_039537795.1). Taxonomy (NCBI): domain Bacteria; kingdom Bacillati; phylum Actinomycetota; class Actinomycetes; order Pseudonocardiales; family Pseudonocardiaceae; genus Lentzea; species Lentzea roselyniae. Next base: position 270,676 of record NZ_BAABBE010000007.1, on the reverse strand, counting down.
GGTGAGGCGTCCATGAGCCGGATCTGCAGTGCGGCCGCGAGGATCTGCACGACGAAGCCCAGCAGGAACAGGAACACGAACATGAGGAACGGGATCGTCGCGGTCAGCCCGAACAGGACCAGGATCAGGCAGACGGCGACCAGGCCGCCGAACACCGAGCCCATCGAGGAACGGTCCACGAACCGGCCGCCGAACGTCGCACCGAGCGTCATGCCGAGGCCGAACACCGCGAGCATCCACGGCACCGCGCTCGACGGCAGCCCGGCGACCTCGGTCGTGAGCGGGGCGACGTAGGAGTAGACGGCGAACATGCCGCCGAACCCGATCATGCCGGTGAAGATCGCGAACCACACGGTCGGACGCCCGAACGCGCGAACCTCGCCCTTCATCGACGCGCCCTCGGCCTTCGGCACCACCGGCACCCAGGCCGCGATCGCCGCCGCCGTCACCAACGCGATCACCGCGACCGCGAGGTACGCCGTGCGCCAGCCGATCTGCTGACCCGCGGCCGTCGCGAGCGGCACACCCACGAGGTTCGCCACGGTCAGACCGACCATCACGCGCGCAACCGCCGTACCGCGCCGTTCAGGAGCCACGAGCGTCGCCGCCACCACGGCCGCGATGCCGAAGAACGCACCGTGCGGCAGCCCGGCGACGAACCGGGCGACGAGCAGAAGCGTCTTGTCCTGCGCCGCGGCCGACAACCCGTTGCCCAGCGCCACCGCGAGCATCAGCCCGATCAGCATGCCCTTGCGCGGCAGCTTGGCGCCGAGCACCGCGATCAGCGGCGCACCGACGACAACGCCGGCGGCGTAGAGGCTGATGGCGTGACCGGCCTCGTAGTCGGGGATCCGGAAGGTCTCCGCGATCTGCGGCAGCAGCCCCATCGTCGCGAACTCGGTCGTGCCGATGCCGAACCCGCCGAGCGCGAGCGCGGTCATGGCGCGGGTCGTGTTCAAAGGTTCCCCCGGAGTTAGTTAGCTACCGGAACGATTTTACGGTCGTTCTGACGCGCTTCAGAAGACTCCGGGGCCGTGCCACTCCTCACACGCCTCTCCAGCGCGATCGAAACACCCGCCACCACGAGCCCACCGACCGCCAGCAGCGCGCCGATCCAGTTCGGCGCCGTGTAGCCGAGGCCGTTCCCGATCGCGAGCCCGCCGAGCCACGCACCCCCGGCGTTGCCGAGGTTGAACGCCGCGATGTTCGCCGCCGACGCCAGCGCCGGCGCACCCTCGGCCGTCTGCATGACCCGCATCTGCAACGGCGGCACCGTCGCGAACCCGGCCGCGCCGAACAGCACGATGGTGATGGCGGCGAGCGGCATCGAGTGCGCGGTGAACACGAAGGCCGTCAAGATCGCGGCCAGCACGACCAGGATGATGACGATGCTCTTCATGACCGACCGGTCGGCGGCCTTGCCGCCCAGCAGGTTGCCCGCGAACAGCCCCACGCCGAACAGCACCAGCAGCCACGTCACGGCACCCGACGAGAAGCCCGCGACCTCGGTCATCATCGGCGCGATGTAGGTGAACGACGCGAAGACGCCCGCAAACCCGAGCGCGGTCATCAGCAGTGCGAGCCACACCTGCGGGTTGCGGAACACGGCCAGTTCGCCGCGCAGGTTGCCGGCCTGCCGTTCTTGCTGTGGCACCAGGAACAGGACGCCGAGCAGGCCGATCACACCAAGCGCGGTCACCGCCCAGAACGTCGAGCGCCAGCCCAGTTCCTGACCGAGCGCCGTACCCATCGGCACTCCCAGCACGTTGGCCACGGTAAGACCGGTGAACATCAACGCGATAGCGCTCGCCTTGCGTTGCGGCGCAACGAGGTCAGCGGCGACGACCGACCCGACGCCGAAGAATGCGCCGTGTGCCAGTGCCGCGACCACCCGGCCGCTCATCAGCACGCCGTAGGTCTCGGCCACGGCGGAGAGCAGGTTGCCCGCGATGAACAGCACCATCAGCGCCAGGAGCATCTTCTTCCGCGGCAGTCGTCCACCGAGGACGGTCAGCAGCGGTGCGCCGATCACGACGCCGAGTGCGTAACCGGAGATCAGCAGACCGGCCGAGGGGATGGAAACGCCCAGGTCCGTTGCCACTTCCGGGAGGAGGCCCATGATCACGAACTCGGTCGTGCCGATGGCGAAGGCGCTGATCGCCAGGGCGAGCAGAGCGACAGGCATGTCACACAGTCCTTGAAGTCGTAGGTTGCCAGCGTGAGCAATAGTTGCATACGCGGGCAATTGCGAGCGACTCCTGTATCGGTGAAGCTCGTCACGGCAAGGGGCAGCGCGGGTGCGCGTCGGCTTCAGCCCCCCGCCAGGTCAGCGCACGGCGGTCGCCTCACTGCACACGCCACCAGGCCTCACACCTCGCACATCACACAACCCACCGCCCGTCACCCCAGCGCGCACACGTCGCGCCACCACACACGTCATGCCGCTGCGGCACGTCACGCCGGTGCGCACGTCACACCCCACGCCATGCGCGTCCCACCGGCCCCGTCACGCGAAGAAGGCCGGCCCCACAACGGGAACCGGCCTTCTCGACTAGCGGTGGATCAGATGCGCGGGACCTCGACCAGCGTCCGACCGTTCAACGGCTGCGTCGCACGAGCGTTGCCCGCGGTGAACAGACCCTTGAAGCGCGCGATGGTCTCGGCCGTCACGTGCTGCTCGGTCGTGAGGTACCACTCGACACCCTCGGTGAACGGCGCCGTGGTGAGCGAGCCGGTGTAGTGCAGCGTGTGGTGGTTGAGCGGCAGCAACCGGTTGAGGTTGATGGGCTCGATGTCCACCGGGTCGCCGCACTCGGGGGCGAGCTTGGCCAGGACGTCGTCCACGACGGAGTGCGAGCCGACCACCAGCGGAACGCCGACGACGAGCAGCTTGCCCTCCGCGCTGCGGTGCACGAGGTGCATCTCCAGCGGGGTGTTGCGGCCGCCGAACTGGTGCTCGGACGGCGTGTGGAAGTGGAACTGCACCAGGTCGTATCTGGTGCCGGCCACCGTGACGTGCCCTGATCCGGGCCGCACCTCCGCTTCCTCTGTTTCCTCGTGGTCGCGGACCGTGCAGCCGTCTGTCTTGGCCGCATCCTTGCGGATGTACTTCAGTTCCAGCGCGGAGTAGCCGTACGTGACGTCGAGCTTCGGCGCGTGCGGGTCGAACCGGATCGCGTTGGCCGTGACGTTGACGGGACTCCGCTTCGGTGTCCCCGACTCAGCCGTGCCGCCCGCGAAGAAGGACGCGGAGAGCACCAGCGGAAGAAGAGCCGGAAGGGACCGTTTCAAGTTCATTGGCACACTTTTCACCCGATCGAGTGAAAAGAGGAGAGAAGTGTGGCCACGCTCTCACTGTTCCGGAATTAGTTCCGGTCTCAATTGGCGGCGAGCCTCCGCAAAGTCCGGTATGGGCGGAATCCAACCGAGCCGACTGTGCGCCGCAAGGTGCCGGATGCGCAGGTCACGACGCTGATAAACGGGTCGGGACAGCGACGTGGCGCAACAATTTGGTGAACGAGAAGGTTCTCAATCTCGATTGTCCGTTTCGCTCCTGTTTGCCAGATTTGGAATTGGGTGACCTGAATGCCGCAAAGCGGTCACCGCAACACCGGCACGCCAGGCAGGATCGCCTGATGGACCTCAGCGAGCTGATCGCGAAGTACGACGTACCCGGCGCACAGGTCGCCGTGCTGACCGACGGGGAGATCCAGGACCACGCCGCTGGAGTGCTGAGCACGCGCACCCGCGTCGAGACCACGACCGGTTCGGTGTTCAAGATCGGCTCGATCACCAAGGTCTGGACGGCCACGCTGGTCCAGCAGCTGGTGCGCGGAGGCGTGCTGGGCCTCGACCGGCCCGTCCGCGACCACCTGCCCGGCTTCCGGCTGAGCGACCCGGCCGCGACCGGCGCCGTGACCTCCCGCCACCTGCTCACCCACACCAGCGGCATCGCGCCCAACCACTTCACCGACACCGGCGGCAACGACGACGCCATCGAGAAGTTCGTCGCCACCCTCGCCGAGGAGGAGCACCTCCTCCCGCCCGGCACCCTCCTCTCCTACTCCAACACCGGGTTCACGGTGCTCGGCAGGCTCGTGGAAGTGTTGCGCGGCAAGCCTTTCCACGACGTCCTCCGCGAGCGCCTGGTGACACCGCTGGGCCTGGACACCGTCGCCACCACCCCGTACGAGGCGATCCTGCACCGTGCCGCGGTCGGCCACACCGGGACCGTGCCCACGAAGAAGTGGGCGGTCTCCTGCTGCACCGCCCCCAGCGGCTCGCACCTCGCGATGAGCGCCCGCGACCTGCTCGCCTTCGTCCGCCACCACCTCACCGACCCGGCGCTCGCGGCCCTGCGCGAACCCCAGCTCGACGCGGTCCCGGACTTCGGTGACGGCATCGCCGGCTGGGGACTCGGCTGGATGATCTACCCCGGCGGCGTCGTCGGCCACACCGGCGTTTCCAAGGGGCAGAAGGCTTTCCTGCGAGTCGACGCGTCCGCGGGCCTCGCGGTGGCCGTGCTGACCAACAGCACCAACGGCGAGCCGCTGGCCCACGAGATCTTCAACGCGACCGGCATCGAAACGGCACCACCACCCACGCCACCCGCGAACCCCGCACCGATCGACGACTGGATGTGCGGCACCTACCGCAATCCCTTGTACGACATCACGCTGAACGGCACGACGTTGCTCTACCGTCCGCGCAACGAACTGGCTGCTTCCTTCCTCGGCGACCGCAAGGACCCCGTCGATGTCGTCCGGCTCGGTGACAGCACGATCATCACCACGAGCGGCCACGAGGTCATGTCCCTGATCGGTTCCGACGAAGGCGGTCGCGCCAAGTTCCTGCACAACGGCGCCGCGGCGTACAGGATTGCCTGATGGTCACCGTCGCCGACATCCGTGCCGTGGCGCTGTCGCTGCCGCGCACCACCGAACACCTGATCCGGGACCGCGTGAAGTTCCGCGTGGGCCAGATCGTCTACGCCGCGCTGTCCCGCGACGAAACCGTGCTGGGCTTCGGCTATCCGCGCGAGGAACGCGAGGCCCTCGTCGCCAGCGACCCGGTGAAGTTCGCGTTCCCCAGCCAGTCCGACATGCGGTTCCAGTGGGTGCACGCCTCGATGGCCGAGCTGGACGTCGAGGAGATGACCGAGCTCGTCATCGGGGCCTGGACGATGTGCGTACCCAAGAAGGTCATCCGTGCCCACCTCGGGGAGGACTATCTTTAGTCAACACTGAAGCAATCGTGCGAGCTGACCATTCAGCGCACAGGCACCCGACCCCGCGTTCGATCCACTCCCGCCCGGTCCACTCGGGATACCTGCCCACCAGGACTTCCCGCACCTCGGCCACGACGCCGGGAGAGTCCCGCCGCCGCCAGGTCTCGTCCCGCAACTCACGCAGGTAGTCCCTGACGCCGTCCAACACCTCGCGGCCACCCGTCGTGCCGTGCCCAGGCACCACGCTCCGCGGCTCGGCGGCGATGAGCCGGTCCAGCACCCCGATCCCCGACAGCGCACGCACCAGGCGGACGTCGCCTGACCCTCGGCCCGTTCGACACGACGGGCCTGAAAACCCTTGTGCTGCGCCAAGATCCGATCGGCGCGGTCCTGAGACCCGACGATCCGCTCGCCCGGCGCGACCGGCTCACCACCGGCGATCTCGCCGGCCGGGACTGGTTCCAGTTCCAGGAAGGCACCGACGAGATCTGACGGAACCACTGGAACGGCGGCGAACCGCGGCAGGGGCCGGTCGTCCGCGCGGTCCAGAAGTGCGTCCAGCCCGTGCTGTGGAACGGAACCGTCGGCCTGGCCCCGCTCGGTCACGACCTGGGCGAGCTGGCGGTCGTGCCGGTGACGGACCTGCCGCCCAGCCCCGTCGTGATCGCGTGACGGAAGGACGAGCCGCTCGTCAGGAGCTTCGTCGAGGCGGCGGCTCAGGCGTACCGGTGAACCGGTGAACCGAGAAAGACCACTTTACAACTAGCACTCTCTTGTCAAATCGGTTTTACATCTCCTACGGTTTTGTAAAGTCGGTTTGACGGGAGGAACGCGATGACAGGCACTGTCACGCCCGGCTCGACCGAGCAGTGGAAGGACCGCAAGCGGTACCTGTGGCTGATCGGCCTGGTGGTCCCGTCACTGGCCTTCGTGGCGCTGGGACTGCACTCGCTGACCGGGTGGGGTGTGTGGCTGTGGACCGGGCCGGTCGTCGTGCTGGTCATCGTTCCGGCCATCGACCTGATGGCGGGCCTGGACCGGTCGAACCCGCCGGACGAGCTGATCGAGGCGCTGGAGCAGGACAGGTACTACCGGTGGATCACGTTCCTGTTCCTGCCGATCCAGTACGCGGGCTTCGTGGTGGCGTTCTGGGTGATCGCGACCGGTGATCTGTCCGTTGTGGACAAGATCGGCCTCGCGGTGTCGATCGGGTGCATCGGCGGCATCGGCATCAACACCGCGCACGAACTGGGGCACAAGAAGGAGAGCCACGAGCGCTGGTTGTCCAAGATCGCGCTGGCGCAGAGCTTCTACGGCCACTTCTACATCGAGCACAACCGCGGCCACCACGTGCGCGTCGCGACGCCGGAGGACCCCGCCAGCGCGCGGATCGGCGAGAGCTTCTACCGGTTCTGGCCGCGCACCGTCGCCGGGTCCGTGCGCAGCGCCTGGCGCCTGGAGAAGAAGCGGTACGGCCGCCGTGATCGTCACCCGTACCGCATCGGCAACGACGTGCTCAACGCGTGGCTGATGTCGGCGGTGCTGTGGGGTGCGATGCTCTGGTGGCTCGGGCTCGGGATCCTGCCGTACCTGGTGTTGCAGGCCGTGGTCGGCTTCTCGTTGCTGGAGGTCGTGAACTACATGGAGCACTACGGCATGCTGCGGCAGAAGGTCGGGATTCCCGGCCGTGTCAGGTACGAGCGGGTGAACCCCAGCCACAGCTGGAACTCCAACAACATCGCCACGAACGTCCTGCTGTACCACCTGCAGCGGCACAGCGACCACCACGCGAACCCGGTGCGGCGCTACCAGACCCTGCGGGACTTCGAGGAGTCGCCGGTGCTGCCCACCGGCTACGCGGGCATGATCGTCCTCGCGCTGGTGCCCCCGTTGTGGCGCCGTGTCATGGATCCGCGGGTGCTCGCCCATTTCGGCGGCGACGTCAGCCGCGCGAACATCCACCCGCCCGCGCGGGAGAAGGTGCTGGCCCGCTACCCGCTGCCGCAGGCACCGGCGGCGGCACCCGCGCCGGACACGGTCGCGGTGCTCGACCGGGATGCCGAGGGTGGCCGTTGCCCGGGGTGCGGTTACGTTTACGACTCCGCAGTCGGTGCGCCTCGCGAGGGGTTCCCGGCGGGAACGCCGTGGTCGGCGGTGCCGGACTCCTGGTGCTGCCCGGACTGCGGGGTGCGGGAAAAGATCGACTTCGTCTCCATCGGAGCCCCATGACACCACTGCGTGACGCGATCCTGTCGGTCACCGCGAAGCTCATCACCGACCAGGGCTGGCAGGCGGTCACCATGTCCCGCCTGGCCGGCGAGCTGGGCGTGAGCAGGCAGACCGTCTACAACGAGGTGGGCGCCAAACCCCAGCTGGCGGAAGCGGTCGTGCTCGCGGAGCTCGACCGCTTCCTCGCGGTGGTGACCGCCGCGTTCGACGAGCATCCCGGCGACGTCCTCACCGCGATCAACGCCGCCGTGCGGGGCGTGCTGGAATTCGCGCAGGACAACGCCTTGCTGCACGCCGTGGTCTCGGCGACGCACGGCGCGAACACGGAACTGCTGCCGCTGCTCACCACCCACACCGACGGGCTGCTGGACGCGGCGAAGGCCGTGGTGTCGCGCTCCCTGCAGAACTACGAGCTGCCGCTGGAGCAACCCCAGCTCGACATCGCGGTCGACCTGGTCGTCCGGCACGTGCTGAGCCACGTGATGCAGCCTTCCGGCTCGCCCGCCGACACGGCCGCCGCCGTCACGTGGGCGGCCGCGAAGATGCTCGCCTGACCACGCTCAGCAAGGTTGCGCGCGAGTTCCTCTCGAAAACGCGCTAGGCGAGTGCGGCCTCGAGAAGGTCGCCAAGCTGGTCGAGCTGCTCCGCCGACAACCCCGAGAACGAGGACGCGAAGACCGCGTCGACCGCGTCCTGGCCGGCGGCCCGCAGTCGCTCCCCGTCCTCGGTGAGCCGGTGGCGCACCGCCCTTCCCGGCCCGGGAAGGCGCTCGATGAACCCGCGCTCGGCCATGCGCACCGCCAGCGAGCCGAAGGACTGGTCGGTCTGGAAGGTCAGGACCGCGAGGTCGTGCAGGGACGCGTCCGGCTGCCGGTGCAGGTGACGCAGGGTGTCCCACTGCACGAGGGACAACCCGAGCGGGGCGAGCGCCTGGCTCAGCGCGCGGTGGTGGCGGTGCTGCAGGCGTTTCACGGCGAGTGCGACGTCAGCGGGGCGGTGCTTCACGACGGAGATCCTAACCATGTTGCTTATATAAGGAAGCTTATCTAAGGTTCCTTATATGGACACCATGGAACCTCGGACCTACCTGCTGCTGCACGGCGGAGGCGGCGTGCACACGATGACCGCGTTCGGAAACCTGCTGGCCGAACGCACCGGCGCACGCGTGCTGGCGCCCACCCACCCCGGTTTCGGCGGCACTCCCCAGCCCGCGGAACTGACCGGCGTCACCGGCCTCGCCCGGCACTACGTCACGATGCTGGACGAGCTCGGCCTCACCGGCGTGACCGTGCTCGGCAACTCGTTCGGCGGCTGGCTGGCCGCGGAGATCGCCCTGTGCGCGAGCCCCCGCGTCAGCGCTGCCGTGATCGTCAACGGGATCGGCGTCGAGGTCGACGGCCACCCCGTGACCGACATCCGCGGCTTCACCCTCGCCGAGATCCAGGCGCACTCGTGGCACGACCCCGCCAAGGCACCCACGCCGTCCGGCACGGGACCGAGTCCTGACGTGCGGGCGCTCATCGGCTACACCGGCCCGTCGATGTCCGACCCGACCCTGCTCGACCGGCTCGGCGACGTGCGGATTCCCGTGCACGTGCTGTGGGGCGAGAGCGACCGCATCGTCGACGCCGCGTACGGCAAGGCCTACGCCGCCGCGATTCCGGGGTCGACGTTCACCCCGCTGCCCCGCACCGGCCACCTGCCGCAGCTCGAAACGCCGGAAGAACTGCTGGAGGCGCTCCTCGGCTAGAAGTGGTCCTTCTCCGTCAGCTCGTGCTCGATGACGTCGGCACGGGCCACCAGCAGCGCGAGCGGGCGCTCGAACTCCTCCCGCACGCTCAGGTCCTCCAGCGGCACCACGTGCTTGAGCAGCGCGAGGCCGTCCACCACGGCCCCTCCGCCCACCTCCGGCGATCCGGCCAGTTCGAGGAAGCGGCGCAGGTCGACGTCGTCTGCGCGGCCGACGGGCGAGGAGATCTCCACCCACGCCGTGCCGTCCATGTCCGGCAGGTGGTGCACGGCGACCTGCTGCGTCCGCTCCCCCGTCGTGCCGAGCCGGAAGCGCAGCCAATCGTCGGTCTCCTCCAGCACCTCGTGCCGGAGCCGGACATAGTTGATCACTTCGATCCACGACGCCACGCCAGGACCCGCCCCTCACGCCACTTTCGCCGCTCTGCCGGTGACCACCGTAGAGCCAGGAGCCGCGTCAGTGGCGGAGACGCCCCGCCGCGAGCCTGCCGGAGATCAGCACCGGCGGGATGCCGACGCCCGGCGTGGTGCCGCTGCCGGCCAGCACCACGTTGCCGTCGCGGAACGGCAGGTTGCGCGGGCGGAACGGGCCGGTCTGGGTGAACGTGTGGGCCGCGGAGAACGGGGTGCCCGCGGCCTGGCCATCTCCGGCCCAGTCGTCCGGCGTCACCACGGCGAGTGGTTCGGCGTCGACGACGAGCTTGCGCGCCGCCATCTCGGCGACGAGTTCCCCGGCGTAGCGGTGGGCCGTCACGTCCCAGCGGATCGGGGCGCGGTCGAGGTTCGGGCACGGTGCCAGCAGGTACTGCAAATGCCTGCCAGGGGGCGCGAGGGCCGGGTCGGTCAGGGTCGGCGTGGTCAGCAGCAGCGACGGATCGCTCATCAGCTCGCCCCGCCGGATGATCTGGTCGAACGTGCTGTCCCAGGCACCGCCGAACGAGATCGTGTGGTGGGCGAGGCCGTCGGCCACACGGGCGGCGGACAGATGCACCACGACCGCCGACGGCGACCACCGCAGCGACCTGATCCTGCGCGGCTCGCCCCGCAGCAACCGAGTGCTCTGAGCGGGACCACAAGCGAGCACGACCGCGTCGCACGGGAACCGGGTTTCGGCGGTCAGCACGGCGGACACGCGGTGCCCCGGACGTTCGAGCCGCGCCACCTCCACGCCGTACTCGAACCGCACACCCGCGCTCGCCGCCGCGTCGGCGAGCGCCTGCGGTACGGCACGCATTCCGCCGCGCGGGAACCAGACGCCGGCCACGGTGTCCATGTAGGCGATGACGGCGTAGGCGGCGAGTGCGTCTCGCGGTGCGACGCCGGCGTAGAGCGACTGGAAGGTGAAGACGCGCCGCAGCCGTTCGTCGTGCAGGAACCTGCCCACGGCCTTGGCGAGCGAGCCGAACCCGCCCAGCCGGGTCAGCGTGACGAGCTCCGGCCCGAGCAGGTCGAGCGGCGAGTCGAAGCTCGTGCCGATGAACTTCTCGCGTTCGGCCTCGTAGAGCCGGTGCAGCCACGCCCGCAGCTCGCGGTAGCCCCGCGCCTCCCGGCCACCGGCGAAGTCGCGGACCTCCTGCTCCATGCGGGCCGCGTCGGTGTGCACGTCGAGCGCGCTGCCGTCGGCGAACACCGCCCGGTAGGCCGGGTGCAGCGGCAGCAGCTCCAGGTGGTCCTCGCGCCGCGCGCCCACCGCGGCGAACGCCTCGTCCAGCAGCTCCGGCATGGTGAGCACGGTCGGGCCGGTGTCGATCAGATGGCCGGCGACGTCGAGCCTGCCCGCCAGGCCGCCGGGGTGCGGGTGCCGTTCGACCACGGTCACCTCGTGCCCCGCCCCGCGCAGGTGCAACGCGGCCGACAGTCCCGCGAGACCGGCGCCCACGACGACCACGCGGTCCGTGCGGCCTTTCACGACGTGCACCACGGAGATCTCCCGTCGGATCGCTTGGGTCAGGCCGTTCGCGTGACGGCGCGGTTCGCCAGCCGGACCAGCACCCGGCGTGCCTCTTCCTCGATCACCGCGCGCTCCAGCGCGGCGAGGCCGGAGGTCGCGAGCAGGTCGATGTGCTCCTCGACGACGGCGACAGCTCCCAGTTCCACCAGCAGCGCGCGCACGTCGTCGACGGTCCGGTCGCTCACCGGGCCGCTGTCGAGGCAGCGCCGCAGCAGTCTCAGCGCGGCCGGCCTGTCCTGCGCGCGGGACAGCGCTACCGCCATCAGCGGCGTTCGCTTGCCCTCCCTGAGGTCCTCGCCGACGGGTTTGCCCGTGACCGAGGTGTCGCCGAACACGCCGATCAGGTCGTCGCGCAGCTGGAACGCCACCCCGATGTCGTGCCCGAACTCGCGCAGGCACGCCACGACGTCGGGACCCGCCCCGGCGAGCGCGGCACCGAGGTGCAGCGGGCGTTCCACCGTGTACGCGGCGGTCTTCAGCGCGGCCACCCCCACCGCGTGCTCCAGCGACTCGTCCCGCCGGGCGACGGCCAGCAGGTCGAGGTGCTGGCCCACGATCATCTCCGTGCGCATGGCCTGCCATGGTTCCCACGCGCGGTGCAACGCGTCCGCGGACAGCCCGGCGGTCACCAGGGCGTCGTCGGCCCACGCCAGCGCGAGGTCGCCGACCAGCACGGCCGCCGAATCGCCGTACTGGCGAGCGCTTCCGGCCCACCGCTCGCGCCGGTGCCGGGCGGCGTACAGCTCGTGCACCGAGGGCCTGCCGCGACGGGTCGGTGAGCGGTCCATCACGTCGTCGTGGACCAACGCGCAGCACTGCAGCAGTTCTAACGCCACTAAGGCGCGCACCACGGCGTCCGCCCGGTCCGTGCCACCCGCCGCCCGCCATCCCCACCACGCGAACGTCGGCCGGATTCTCTTTCCACCGGCCAGTACCATCCCCCGCAGGTGCGCGGCGAGCTCGGGCGCGTGGTCGAGCCTCGCGTGCAGGTGGTCGTGCAGCGCCTGGTCGAAGAGGACGGCGAATTCGTCCACCTGCGACGTGCGAGCGTCCGCGCTGGTCAGCAGCGACATCGTCGCCCCCTCGGAAGTCGGCCGGGTTCGGTGGTTTCGAGCTAAGCAGCGCCCTGAGCGGTCTGCATGATGAGTGCTGCCGTTGTGCGGACCGCAACTCGCGGACTTAGCGTTGAAGAATGTCGGCTGAGCGCGAACTGAACGCCGCGGGCGTCACCGCACCCGCACTGCGTGAGGCGTACCGGCGGTGCCGTGCGCTCAACGCCGAGCACGGGCGAACTTATTACCTGGCAACGAAGTTGCTCAGTGCGGAGCAACGGCCCGCTGTCCACGCTCTGTACGGGTTCGCCCGCTGGGTGGACGACATCGTCGACAACGTCCACAGTGGACTCACGGAGAAGGCCGCCGCGCTCGACGGCATCGACGCTCGCCTCGGCGCCGCGCTGACGACGGGAACCACGGACGACCCGGTGCTGGCGGCGTTGCTCGACACCGTGCACCGCTACGGCATCCCGGCGGTGCATTTCCACGACTTCATGGCCTCGATGCGGACGGATCTCACGGTCACCGACTACCCCACCTACGCCGACCTCGAACGCTACGTGCACGGGTCCGCCGCCGTCATCGGGCTGCAGGTGCTGCCGGTGCTCGGCACGTGCGCGCCCCGCGAGGAAGCCGAACCCGCCGCCGCGGCGCTCGGCGTCGCCTTCCAGCTGACCAACTTCATCCGCGACGTCGGCGAGGACCTCGACCGGGGCCGGGTCTACCTGCCCGCGGACGAGCTGGCCGCGTTCGGCGTCGACAGGGAACGGCTGCTGCACGCGCGAGCCTCGGGCCGTGCCGACGGCCAAGTCCGTGCGGCGCTGCGTGACCAGGTGCGACGAGCGCGGGATGTGTACGCGAAGGCGTGGCCGGGTATCGCGATGCTCGCGCCGCGCTCCCGGCCGTGCGTGATGACCGCGTACCGGCTGTACGGACGCATCCTCGACCTCGTCGAGAACGCCGACTGCGACGTGCTTTCACGCCGTGTCGTCGTTTCCAACGGCAGGCGGCTCGCCGTCGCACTGCCTGCACTCGCACGGGCGGTTCTCGCCCGCGCGGCTTGAAAGGAAGCTCATGCGCAACCGCATCCCGTTGCGGATCTACTCGAGCCCGCCGTGGCGCGAGCAGCGGCCGACGTGGCAGGACGCGAAGCCCGCGCTCATCGAGGCCGCGCTCAAACGCGCCACCGCCCGCCCGTCCGGCAACTGGTACGTCGCGGGGGCCAGCAGGGACGTGGTGCGCGGCAAGGTGTGCGGCCGCACCATCGCGGGCAGGGAGGTCGTGCTCTGGCGCGGCCCGCACGACGTGCTGATGGCGGGCTCCGGCTCCTGCCCGCACCTCGGCGCGCCGCTGTGCGACGGCGCCGTGGCCGGCGGCGACCTGATCTGCCGCTGGCACGGGCTGGCGTTGAACGGCAAGCGCTTCGGCATGTGGACGCCCTATCCCGCGCACGACGACGGCGTGCTCGTGTGGGTCCGGCTGGACGAGGCGGGCGGCGAGAAGCCGCTGCCCGCGCCGGTGCTGCCCGCACGGCCGCCGGAAGGGTCGATCGACGCGGTCGCCACGCTGATCGGCCGCTGCGATCCCGAGGACGTGGTCGCGAACCGGCTCGACCCCTGGCACGGCGCGTGGTTCCACCCCTACTCGTTCGCCAACCTGCGGGTGCTGGAGACGCCGACCGGGGAACTGGACCGCTTCCTGGTCGAGGTCACCTTCCGCCTGGCCGGACGAGTCGGCGTGCCCGTCGTCGCCGCATTCACGTGCCCCGAGCCGCGAACCGTCGTGATGCACATCGTCGAAGGCGAGGGCGAGGGCAGCGTCGTCGAGACGCACGCGACACCGATTCGCGAGGGCAGGACCGCCGTCGTGGAGGCGACCATCGCGCACTCGGACCGGCCGGGGTTCGCCCTGGCCAGGCCCGTCGCGGGCGCGTTGCGGCCGGTGATGCGGTGGGCGGCGGCCCGCTTGTGGCGCGACGACCTCGCCTACGCCGAACGCAGGTACGCCCTGCGGCGCGACGGCCGATTCCCGGACTGAGCCTGGCCGAGTTGAAACGATTTTGAGTCGATTTTAGGATGGGTCACGTCACCGGGGGTTCCACTCGACGAAGGACGTGAACCATGCCCGAACTGTCCCGTTTGCCACAGCCGGTCACCGAATCGTGGGACTGGCAGCTGTCCGGCCTGTGCCGAGGCATGAACAGCTCCGCCTTCTTCCACACGCCCAACGAACGCGGCGCCGCGCGCGACGCACGGGAAGCGGCGGCGAAGGCCATCTGCCAGCGGTGCCCGGTCATCGCGCAGTGCCGCGCGCACGCGTTCGAGGTGCACGAGACGTTCGGCATCTGGGGTGGACTCGGCGAGAGCGAGCTGCGGGCCATCCTCGCCGAGCGTGCCCGCAAGTCGTGACCTCAGCCGTGTGTTCCGAGCACGGCGCGCGCCGCCCGGCGGCCCGAGTACAACGCGCCCTGGATGGAACTGGTGTCGCGGTGGTCGCCGCACACGTACCGCCGCTCACCCGCGCGAACGGACTGACGCAGCCGATGCGGCGCGTCCATCGCCGGCAACGCTCGTGGAATCTCGTAGTGCCGCAACACTTCCCACCGGCTCGTGTCGGTCCCGTAGAGGCGGTTCAGGTGCGCACGCACGTCCTGCTCGCTGGCGTCACCGAGCACGGAAGCCTGCACCAGCGGCGCGTGCGGCGAGTACGGACGCGACACCTCCGACATCACCGCCGTGTTCACCACCGGGCCACCGCCGGCGTCCACGACCAGGCAGCCGTCGCGCAGCGGTGACCGCGTCGGCCGGAAGTACCAGGTGGTCACGCCGTTCCAGCGGGGTTCCGCCAGCCCCGGCAACAACCTGGCCGCAGTGGTGCCGTCCGTCGCCACCACAACCGCGTCGGCGGCGATCCGCCCGCCGTCCTCCAGATCCACTCCGGTGTCGTGCACAGCCCGCACGGCGGTCTCCAGCTGGACCGTCCCCGCGGGCAGACGTTCCGCCATCGCCTTGGGCAGCTCGCCCATGCCGAGCGCGGGCACGGCCGCGCCACCCCGCGCGAAGCTGCGCCAGACGAGGTGGAAGAACCGCGACGAGGTCCTCCCGCGCGGCTCGAGGAACACCCCGGCGAGGAACGGCCGGAACACCGCGTCCACAGCGCTCTCCGTGACGCCGAGGCGCCGCAGCTCGTCGCGGGTGGGGCGGTCGGGTGCGGCGAGCAACGGCCGCACCGGGCCGAAGGCGTCGCGCGCCGAGAACCCGGACAGGGCGGCCAGGTCACGCGCGCTCAGGACGTGCTGGCGCAGCAGGCCGTCCCACGCGCTGGGCCCGCTGCGCGGATCGGCCAGCAGGTCGTGCCTGCCGTTGTCGTGCACGAACACGCCGGGGCGCAGGTACCGCAACGGGAACGGTTCCAGCGCCAGCCGCTCCAGTTCCGGGTAGGCGGGCAGCAGGATCTGGAAGCCGCGGTCGAACCGGACGCCGTCCACCACGTCCGTGCGCACGCGGCCACCGACCTCGTCGCCCGCCTCCAGCACGGTGACCTCGGCGCCTGCCGCCACGAGTTCGAGCGCGGCGCTCAGGCCTGCCAGACCAGCTCCTACGACGACGATCACGGCTTCCTCCAGCGACACGCCACCGCACACAACAACGGCACGCGTCCCTTGGCCCGCGCACCCACCACGATCACAACGTTCCCCAACGGCGCGCCACCGCACACAGCACCAGCACCCCGCCCCTCACGCCCACCACGATCACAACGTCCTCCAACGCCGCGCCACCGCACGCAGCAGCGGCACCCGCCCCTGCGTAGGCACCGACCACAGATCAACCCCACCGACTCCCCAGCGGCTCAGCAGCTGGTTGGCGGCCGCGAACCCGGTGGTGGCGGCACGTTCCATCAACGCGACCGGCAGATCGACGCGCACCAGGTCACCCGCGACCACGAGGAACTCGTCCGGCGTCCGAACACCGGGCCGATCCGCGTATCCACCCGCCGGAAACAGCGGGCAGTCCTCGCGCAGCTCGTGCCGCTCGTCGACCACACCGGCGCGCTTGGTCTCCGGAAACACCTCGGTGAGCTGCTCCCAGAGCCGCCGCCGCGCGTCCTGCTCGTCCACATCGGACGGAAGGGCGTAACCGTGCAGCTCCACCACGGATCCGCCGGTGCGTGCCGACCACGCACGCGCCTCGTGCTCGTAGTGGTCGAGCACGCTGATGTTGTCGAGCAGGTCGAAACCGCTCGTGCCGACGAATCCCGGCCGGTCCGCGTCGACCGGGCGGTCGAGCCAGTACCGCGAAACGAGGAAGCGCGGCGCGGTCCGCAACGCCGCGACCCGGTCCCGCCACGCCGTGTCGCCGAGTCCTGGTGACGCCTCGACGACACCACGCAGGCCGCGGACGTCCGCGGCGAGCACCACGGCGTCGGCCTCGATCGCGCCGCTGCCGATCGTGACCGAGAACCGCTTCTCCTCGCCCGGCAACACCGACCTGACTTCGGCGCCGAACCGGATCGTCGCGCCCAGCGCGGCGAGATGGCGCCCCAGCGGCTCCCACAGACCGTGCGGGAACGGGTCCGCCGCCACGTCGAACAGCAGTCCCTCGCTGGAACCGAGGAAGTAGATGTGGAACATCACCGCGAGCTCGGCGGCCGACATCCGGCTGGGAGGGGCGAAGAAGCTGCGGGAGAACACCTCGAACGCGAGCGCGTGCGCGGCGCGGGGAAACCGCAGGCTTTCCAGGTAGGTCGCGGCGTCGATGTCGTCGAGCTCCTCGTACACCCGCGGCACCGACACGTCCAGCAGCGACAGCGCGGCGCGGGCGTCGACGTCCGGCAGGTCGCGCCAGCGGAACGTGGGGCTGCGGCGCAGGAACGCCAGCGCGTTGCGGGGCACGGCGGTCGGCAGCCCGGCGAACGAGTCGCGGTGGCCGGAGGCGTGCCACAGCGGGTAGTCCGGCAGGCCGGTCAGCGCGCGGCCGGACGGGTCCACCCGGCGCAGCAAGGCCCGCAGGTTGTAGTACTGCCGGAAGAACGCGTGGAAGCCGCGCGTCATGGTGACTTCGCTGCCGTCCGCGAGCCGGGTGCTCCAGCCGCCGGCACGTCCGCCGAGGTAGTTCTCGCGTTCGCAGAGCACGACGCGTGCCCCGCGTTCGGCGAGCGGTGTCGCCGCGGCGAGACCGGCGATCCCGCCGCCCACCACGACCACGACGGGGGCGTCACCGGAGAACTGCGCTCGGCCGGCGGGCGCGGGAACGCGCACCGCCCTGGGATCTCTCACCGCGGCTGCTCCTGTTCTGGTGCGTGACCGGCGAAGGTGTGCACGACGCCGAGCTGCAGGCCCGGCACCGGTGCACTGCGCACGCCGACGAAACCGTTGCGCCGCAGACGATCTCGCAATGCACCGGCGCCGTCGAAGTCGAGCACGCTGCGCCACAGGTAGGTGTAGAGCGACCGGTCGCCGGTCACGAGCCAGCCGACCGGCACGATCACCCCGCACAGCAGCGTCCACAACGCCGTGCTGAGCCACGAGTCCCGCACCGAGTACTCGTGCAACACCAGTGGTGCACCGGGTTTCAGCAGCTCGCGCACGTGCCGCAGGGTGGCGTCCGGGTCCGGCAGGTTCCGCACCAGGTAGGCCGCGAACACCGCGTCGAACCGGCCTTCGTCCACGTCCTCCGCCCGGCTGTGCACGAACCGCACGTTCGGCGGCCAGCGTTTCAGCCGCGCCCGCGCGAGCATTCCCTCCGACGCGTCCACCGCGACGATCTCCAGGCCTCGCACGGCCGCCACCAGCGCCGCGGTCGAGGCACCGGTGCCGCAGCCGAGGTCGAGCACCCGCATGCCCGGCTGCAGCCCCAGCTCCCGTGCCGACCGGCGCAACGCCTGGTGGTAGCCGGGGTTGAGCCCGACGAGAAGGTCGTAGCCGCGTGCGGCCCGGTCGAACTTCCCCGGCACCTCAAGCTTGTTCACGTGCCGCCCTTCTCCGTTCCCACAGGAGCAACACCGCGGTGATCATGGCGAAGCCGTAGAGGAAGTCCTCGACGGGGATGTCCCAGGGCGCGCGCACTCCGCTGATGGCCCAGTCGGCGTACAGCACGACCGGCGCGTCGAGCTTCGTCAGCCACCCGTCCACGGGCACCTGGAACCCGAGCACGATCACCATCGTGATCCAGTAGGCGGGCCTGCGGAACAGCCCTGTGCGCAGCACGCACAGCTCCAGCAGGACGACGGCGACGGCCGCAGCCGAGGCGGCGAACAGGTACTCCTCAACCATTCGGCAGCCAACGTTCCGAAGGCCCCCGCACCGCCTCGTACGTCAGCAGCGCGCAGAGCGGGATGGCCACGAAGAAGAGGACCTCCTCGATCGGCAGCACGCCGCCGATCGCCACGCCCGTGGTGGCCTCGGGGTGGAAACTCCAGTGCCCGCGCAGGATCGCGACGACGTCCCACACGACGAGCACGACCAGCACCGGCGCGACCGCCCGCACCACGTCCGGCGCCCGCCGGTAGACACCGCGGCCCATCCACTCCAGCGGCATCGTGATGAGCAGGCACACGCCCAGCACCGCCAGGTACTCGTACTGGCTCCGCATCACTCACCTCCTGCAACGACCGTATGGGCGCGGCGGCGGGTCTGCACAACAGCGCGATTCCCGGCCACCCGGACCACAGAGGACTGGGCCGTACGCCTCGCGGACCAATTAGGCGCGAAACTTCTTGCATCGCTTCCCGGTAGGGCCCCGGACTGGTACGACCGGGTGAACAACCCTGCAGCAAGGAGACAACGTGGTTTCCTCGGCTCTTCGCGTCCTGCTCATCTCCGTGCTGGTCGCCGCCGTGTGCACACCCGTGCAAGGATTTGCGGCCCCACCGGGCAACAAGGACGTCACCGTCACCCTGTTCCAATGGCCGTTCGCCCGCGTGGCGTCGGAGTGCACCGGCGTACTGGGCCCCAAGGGCTACGGCTACGTGGAGGTGTCCCCTGCCACCGAACACGTGCAGGGCCCGCAGTGGTGGACCTCGTACCAGCCCGTCAGCTACCGGATCGCGGGCCGCCTCGGCGACGAGACCGCCTTCCGGAACATGATCACGACCTGTCACGGCGCGGGCGTCAAGGTGATCGCCGACGCCGTGATCAACCACATGAGCGCCGGATCCGGCGCGGGCACCGGTGGGTCGAGCTACTCCAAGTACAACTATCCGGGCGTGTACAGCGACTGGGACTTCCACTCGTGCCGCTCGCACATCAACAACTACCAGGACCGCTACAACGTCCAGAACTGCGAGCTCGTCGGGCTGTCCGACCTGGACACCGGCAGCGAGTACGTGCGGGGTGCGATCGCCGGGTACCTCAACCGGCTCATCGCCATGGGCGTGGACGGCTTCCGGATCGACGCGGCCAAGCACATCCCCGCCGCCGACATGAGCGCCATCAAGGCCAAGCTGACCAACCCGAACATCTTCTGGGTGCACGAGGTCATCTACGGCGCCGGCGAAGCGGTTCAGCCCGGTGAGTACACCGGCTCCGGTGACGTGGACGAGTTCCGCTACGCCTACGACCTCAAGCGGATCTTCCAGTACGAGAACCTGGCCTACCTGCGCACGTTCGGCCAGTCGTGGGGCTTCCTGCCCAGCGGCCAGGCTCGGCCGTTCGTCGACAACTGGGACACCGAACGCAACGGTTCCACGCTGTCCTACAAGGACAACTCCACCTACACACTGGCGAACGTGTTCATGCTCGCATGGAACTACGGTGCGCCCCAGGTGTATTCGGGCTACGAGTTCAGCGACAAGGACGCGGGCCCGCCCGGCAGCTCCGTCTGCTTCAGCGGCTGGAAGTGCCAGCACCTGTGGACCCAGATCGCGAACATGGTCGCCTTCCGCAACACCGTCGCCGACACCGGCGTCAACAACTGGTGGGACAACGGCTACGACGCCATCGCGTTCGGCCGCGGTGACAAGGGGTTCGTCGCGATCAACCGCGAGACCTTCCCGGTGACGCACACGTTCCAGACCTCGCTGCCCGCCGGTACGTACTGCAACGTCCAGGAGAACGGCTGCGTGCGCGTCACCGTCGACTCGGCGGGCGGGTTCACCGCCACGCTGGGTGCGGGCACCGCGCTCGCGCTGCACGTCAACGCGAGGGGGTGACCGGGTCTCAGCGCGCTGAGCGGCCGCCGGCGAGTGTGGCGAGCGAGCGCAGGAACAGCTCGCGGTCGGCTTCCGGCAGCCGGGCCAGCACCTCGTCGTAGAGGACGGCCAGCGCGTGCTCGGTGGACGCGACGAGCTCGCGTCCCTCGTCGGTCACCTCGACGACGCGGGCACGACGGTCCTTTTGCGACGGTTTGCGGGTGGCGAGACCGTCCTTCTCGAGCGCGTCGACGGTGTGCACCATCGTGGACTTGTCGAGGCAGGCGAGGTCGGCGATCTCGCCCTGCGTCTTCTCGCTCTCGTCCGCGCACATCAGCACGCTGACCGCCCGCAACGACGTGCCCGTCCCCTCCAGCCGCTGAGCCGCCATCAGGTCGATGTCGCGGCTCAGCAGCTGGAGCTGGACGATCAGCTCGCTCGTGGTTCGGGCGGGGTCCATACCCCGAGCCTACTGGCAGGTTCGGTAGTCCAGGTCGGTGTCGCTGCCGGGCCGGAACGCCCGCACCGTCAGCTCATACCCATGTGCACGGACACCGCGTAGTTCCCGTCCCGGAACTCTTCCCGGTCCCACGTGGCGAACCGCTCGACGAGCCTCAGCCCGGCCAGCGCGCAGTGCTCGTCGTACTCCTCGGCCGTGTACCCGCGATCGAGGCTGAACCCGGCGATCAGCACGCCGCCCACGTGCCGCGCCACGCCCGCGACCAGCTTGTCCTGCGTACCGGGCGCGGTGAACAGCGGCACGTTGCCCGCCATGATCACGACGTCGAACGTGCGCCCCAGGTCGAGTTCGGCCAGGTCGGACCGCACCCACGTGATGCCGGGCGCCGTCTGCCGCGCATGGGCGAGCATCGACTCGTCCAGGTCCGCGCCGACGACCTCGATGCCGTGCCTGGCCAGTTCGATCGCGACCCGCCCGGTGCCGCATCCCGCGTCCAGCACGGTCTTCGGCTCGTAGGCGCGCACGAACTTCGCCTCGCCGTGCACGTCCATCCCCGACTCGGCGAGCGAGTCGAACCTGCGCTGGTACTCAGCCCCGTTCCACACGCGTCCCAGCATAGATCCGAAGATCGGCGGATACCGCACCTGCGAGAGCGCTGCCAAGGTCGAGTGCATGACGCGCTTTCTGCTGGCAGTGGCGTTGTTGGTGGCGGCGGCCTCACCTGCCCAGGCCGCACCGGCCCGATGGGTCGGCACCTGGGCCACCGCACCGTCCTCCGCCGTCCCCGGAACCGAGAACGGCTACCCGAACCACACCATGCGCAACATCGTGCACGTCAGCGCGGGCGGCAAGGAGATCCGCGTCCGCCTCTCCAACGCCTACGGCCGCACGCCGATCCTGTTCGGCCAGGTGACCGTGGCCCGCGCGGCCGGCCCGGACACACCGCTCGCGTTGCCCGGCACCATGCGCACCCTGACGTTCGGCGGCTCCCAGTCGATCACCGCCCCGGCCGGAGCCGACGTGATCAGCGACGGCGTGGCCCTGAACGTCCCGGCCGACTCCGACCTCCTGGTCAGCGTCTACACCCCGTCGCCAGGCGGCCCGGTGACCCACCACCAGCTCACGATGCAGAACTCCTACTTCACCCGCGACGGCAACCACGCGGCCGACGAGTCCGCCGCGGCCTTCCGCGAACGCACCACCAACTGGCACTACGTCTCGGGCGTGGACGTCCGCTCGTCCACCCTGCGCGGCAGCGTCGTGGCGCTCGGCGACTCGATCACCGACGGCGCCAACTCGACCTGGGGCGCCAACCTGCGCTGGCCCGACCAGCTCGCCGACCGCGTCAACACCCGCCTGGGCGTGCTCAACGCGGGCATCAGCGGCAACCGCCTCCTGCGCGACGGCGACTGGGCAGGCCCCAACGCCCTAGCCCGTCTCAACCGCGACGTGCTGACCCAGTCCGGCGTCCGCACGGTCATCGTCCTGGAGGGCATCAACGACATCCAGCAGACCCCGCACGAGACCGACCCCGCCAAGATCATCGCCGCGCTGAAGCAGATCGCGTCCCGTTCCCACGACCGCGGCCTGCGCGTCATCGGCGCCACCATCACGCCGTTCAAGGGCTGGCGCAGCTACACCGAGGAGCTCGAGTCGGTGCGGCAGGCCGTGAACGCGTTCATCCGCACCAGCCCCGACTTCGACGCCGTCGTGGACTTCGACCAGGTCATCCGGGATCCGGCGGACCCGCAGCGGATCCGGCCCGACTACGACCAGGGGGATCACCTGCACCCCGGTGACAAGGGGTTCGAGGCGATGGCGAAGGCGGTCCGGATCGCCACGTTGTGAGCTGGTCGAGCGCGCCCGGCCGATGATCTTCGTGGCCCTCGTCCGCTGACGGGCGAGGGCCACGGCGCCGCGATTCCACGCGGGACAGAATGTGAGTGATCAGCCCTTCATCCAGCGGTACTGCAGGTGCACCTCCCACGGCCTCACGACGCGATCGAGGAACATCAGGCTGTCCATCCGGCAGTTGCAGGCGTTGCCCTCACGAGTGTTCTGCGGGTAGCTGCCCCCGATCTTGATCCCACGCGGATCCGTGGCCGACGCCAGATCCGGCTCCGGCTCACCTGCCAGCTTCCACGGGTCACCCGCCACGACGTACTTGCCCGTCAGCGGCTTTCCGTTGCGGTACAACGCCATCGCGCCCGTGTCGAAGTCGAACGTCGCCGCGAGGAACACCCACTCGTCCTGAGGCAGCAGCTTCTTCCAGTCTTCCGTCGCCGCGAACGTTTGCGACTCACCGCCGTCGATCCGCCGCGCCAGTGCGACGAGCTTCAGTTCGCCGTCGACCCCGATCAGCTCCAGCAGCGCGCGCACCGCGTGGCCGTTGGAGTCGCCGGAGAGCACACCCGCGAGGCCGACAGCGCCGTAGAAGTCGTCCGGGTTGGCCGAGTTGGAGTTCGGGGCCGGGTTCTGGCCCGTCATCTTCACCCAGCCCATGATCGACGCCTGGCGCGTGCCGTTGAACGCCCGCAGGCTCGGCACGCCGGTTTCGTTGTAAAGGCCGGCCTTCCAGTCGTCGTTGCCGGCGGCAGCGGGGTTGATCTGCTTGAGCTGCATCGACGTGCGGCTGTGCCGGAACGCTCCGTCTCGTACGCGCATGCCGGCGCCACCGTTGATCAACGACAGCTGTGTGCCCGAGCGGCCTCTGTCCTGTTCCAGGGCCTTGTCGCCACGCACCGGGTGTTCGAAGTCGTAGTACGACACCAGGTTGCGCGACAGCGTGGGCAGGACGGTGCCGAACGTGGCCTGTGCCGGGGCGGCCAGGCTGACGCAGAACGCGGTGACCAGCCCGGTCACGAACAGTCGCCTCATCGGTCCACTCCGGTTCCTCGCACGCGCAGGTCGCGCAGTCTGCCGATGTTGTCGAACGAGCCGAAGCCGACGCGGCCGGACGAGAACGTCTTGTCCACGGCGGTCATCAGCGGGTAGGGCGAACCGTCCACGTACACGGCGATCTCCCCGGTTCCGCTGCAGTGCTTGACTCGCACGCGATGCCACGCCGTGTCCGACACCGCGGGCGGGGCACCGACGGAACGTGCGGCGTCCCATTGGTGATCGAGGCGCAGCCGGTCCGCGTGGTTGACGACGAAGATCCCGTTGTGCGGGTAGATCTTGTTGTCCGACGACAGATGCGCGTAGTAGAACTCGCTGTCCGAGCGGTGGCCGAACACGATGATCACGTCGCGGTTGAACTCCGACACCGGGGTGTCGAGCCGCACGGACGCGTCGAACTGCACCGACCCGAACGCCGGGCCCTTCTTCAGCACCGCGTACTCGAACGGCCGGCGCGGGCCCGGACGCGCGATTCCCGGTTGTGCCAGCACTACTTCACGGCCGGGGAACTGCCACAGCGCAGGCGTGACCGGCTCCCACCACCGTGCGGACGTGGCACCGGCGACGAAGTCGTGGCCCGCGCGGCAGGAGGCGAAGGTGCGGGCACCCGTCACCTTCCAGATCTTGCCGTTCGCCTTGGCCAGCACGTAGAGCTCGCCGGCCGCGTCCTGGCCGAAGCGGAGGTCGACGCGGTTCGGGTCGTTCACGAGTGCCTTGAGCGTGGTCAGCCGGCCATACGCGTAGACCATCATCTCGCGCGTCGCGGCCATCGGCCGGCCCAGCCGCATCTCGCGTTCCTCGGCGTAGTAGATGAGGCCTTTCACGCCCTCGCCGTAGATGTACTTGCCGCGCAACGAAGGGATCTTGGAGCCGCGGTAGACGAAGCCGCCCATCAACGCGTTTCCGCTGTCCGCGCAGGGCCGCGAGGAGGCGAGCCGGTTGTGGTCGAACGCCGCGACGGGATAGGTGTAGCCGTACTTCGCGTCGTCGGCGGGCAGCGGGAACACACCGCAGGACGGGTCGCCGCGCCGGAACTCCCAGATGCCCTCGCGTTCGCTCCAGCCCAGGTTGGCACCCTTGCGCACCTCGTACACGGAGTCGACGGCCTTCTCGCCGATGTGGCCGAGGAACATCCTGTGCGAGCCGCCCGCGTCCCAGCTGAAGCGGTACGGATCGCGCATGCCGTAGGCGTAGATCTCACCCAGCGCACCGGCACGGGACAGGAACGGGTTCGACCGCGGGATGCTGTACTGACCGTTCACCCCGTTGCGACCGGCCGGGTCGATGCGCAGGATCTTGCCCTGCGGCAGCCCCAGATCCTGCGGCACCGTCGACGACACCCCGATACCGCCGTCACCCGACGCGATGTACAGCAGGCCGTGGTCCTCGTTCCACCAGCGCGCGGTCGGGTTGAAGCCGATCTCCTGGAAGCCGTGGATGAACGTGGCGTAGCCGACGCGCAGGATCTCGCGGCGGGTGCCGGAGAAGACGTCGGCGCGAGGGTCTGACGCGGTCCACTCGGTGATCACGCCGTGCACCTGCATGTCGGCCGGTGAAGGCAGATCCGGCTTCTTCGTCGTCAGCGCGGCACCGGTTTCGGTGTGCACGGTGTAGAACTTGCCGTTGCGCTTGAAGTTCGGGTGGAACGCCGCGAAGCCGAACCCGCTGCCCAGACCGCGATGGGTGTGGAAGTCCGGGCCCACCGCCGCGCCCAGATCGAGGTACGCGTGCTGAACCCCGTTGTCCAGCAGGTAGAGCTTGCCGTTCATGTCGGGCACGAACAGGCGGCCCGAGCCGTCGGGCACCTCGCCGAGGTGGTTGATCCGGTTGTGGCGGCGCAGGCGGGCATCGGTCGGCGGCGGCACGGGCCTGGACTCCGGCAGCTGCGCGACCTCGGTCAGCTCCAGGCCGATGCCCGACGTTCCCGGCGTGGGCAACGGGTCGGCGATCGGCGCGCCGGGCTGGGCCGACGCGATGGGCACGAACAACGCTGAGAGCACGAATGTTGTGACAGCCAAGCGAGACAACCGTCTGGACATCCCCACCACCCTGTGGGCCAGGCCGTGGCAGCACGGCAGCGGAAAGCGCTTTCCAATGCAGCGGCACCCGGAATCTACCCAGCCAGCAGGGTGGTTACAACCCCTCACCTCCGACCTTTGATCACCCACTCGTACTGCGCGCGAACCTCGTCGGCGGTCAGCACGCGGTCCAGGAACAGGAGCCCGTCCAGACGGCAGTTGCAGGCGTTGACCTCGCGGTTGTTCTGCGGGTGACTGCCACCGATCTTGATGCCGCGCGGGTTCGCGGCCGAGGTCGTGTCGGGCTCGGGAGGTCCGATGACCTTCCACGGATCGCCCTTGACCGCGTACGAACCTTCAACCGGCTTGCCGTCGACGTACAGGCCGATCGTGCCGTTGTCGAAGTCGAACGTGCCCGCGAGAAAGACCCACTTCCCTTGGGGCATCAGCGTTTTCCAATCGGCGTTCGACACCCAGAACTGCTTGCCGGAGCCGTCCACCCTGCGCCCCAACGCGATCAGCCGCATCGCGCCGTTGTGGTTCTCCGTCTCCAGCAACGCGCGAGCGGCGTGACCGTCGGAGTCACCCGACAGCACGCCCGCGAACCCGATCGCGCCGTAGAAGTCGCCGGTGCCCGAGCTGTTCGAGTTCCGCGCCGGCGCCTCTCCGGTGATCTTCACCCAGGTCATGATCGACATGCCGCGCGCCTTGCCGAACGCCTTCATCGACGCGACACCGGAAGAGCTGTGCACGCCCGCTTTCCAGTCGTCGTTGCTCTTGCTGTTCGGCCGCACCTGCTTGAGCTGCAACGACGTTTTCGAGCCGGGGAACGCGCCGTCCGCGACCCGCATCGCCGCGCCGCCGTTGACGAGTGAGATCGGCGTGCGCGAGTCGGCGCGGCCGATGTCGTCCTCCTTCTCGGGATCACCGGCCAGCGGGTGTTCGAAGTCGTAGTGGTGCACGATCGCGGCCGCGATGCCGGGGAACACCTCCGAAGGCGGCTGAGCCTGCGCCGGTGCGGTGAGCGCGAGCACCAGGCAGAGTCCCGGCAAAGCTTTCCTCATCACTGTCCCTTCCCGGTGATCCGGAGGTCGGCGACGCGACCGATGTTGTCGAAGGAACCGAAGCCGACCCGCCCGGACCTGAGCACCGTGTTCGTCGCCGTCATCAGCGGCTGCGACGAGCCGTCCACGTACACCGCGATCACGCCCGTGTCCGCGCAGTGGGTGACGCGGACGCGGTGCCACTTCATGTCGGTCACGGCGGGTGGCGCGCCGACCGAGCCGTTCCACTGGTCGTCGATGCGCAGCCGGTCGGCGTTGTCGACGAGGAAGATCCCGTTGTGCGGGTAGATCTTGTTGTCCGACGACAGGTGCACGTAGTAGAAGCGCGTGTCCGACTGGTGGCCGAACACGATCACGACGTCGCGGTCCTTCCGTGAGACCGGCGTGTCCAGCCGCACCTGCGCGTCGATCGTGACGTTGCCGAACGCCGGCCCCTTGGTGACGACGGCGTACTCGTTGGGACGCCGCGGACCGGGCCTCGCCGCGCCCGCCTTGGACAGCACCACTTCGGTGCCGGGGAAACGCCAGCGCGAGGCGGTGACGGGCTTCCAGTCGCTCGCGGCCGTGACACCGCTGACCACGTCACTGCCGGAAGCGCAGGCCTCGAGCGTCTGGACGGTGCCGGTGACCTTCCAGATCTTGCCGTTCGCCTTGGCCAGCACGTAGAGCTCACCCGAGGCGTCCGTGCCGAACCGCAGGTCGACGCGGCTCTTACCGGCCAGTGTCCGCATCGTCGTGCGCTTGCCGGCCGAGTCGTACACCGCGAGCTCGAACGTCTTCGCGATCGAGGCACCGGCCCGCATGTCCTTCTCTTCCGCGAAGTACAGCAGGCCTTTCACGCCCTCGCCGTAGACGTACTTGCCCTGCAACGCCGGAATCGCCGTGCCGCGGTAGACGAACCCGCCGATCAACGCGTTGCCGCTGTCCCCGCAGCCGCCGTTGGGCCTGTTGTGGTCGAATCCCGCGACCGGATACGTGTAGCCGAACTTCGCGTCGTCGGCCGGCAACGGGTAGAGCTGGCACTTGGGATCGTTGCGGCGGTAGGTCAGGTGACCTTCCCGTTGCCCCCAGCCGAGGTTCGCGCCGGGCTTCACCTCGTACACCGA
Source organism: Lentzea roselyniae (assembly GCF_039537795.1). Taxonomy (NCBI): domain Bacteria; kingdom Bacillati; phylum Actinomycetota; class Actinomycetes; order Pseudonocardiales; family Pseudonocardiaceae; genus Lentzea; species Lentzea roselyniae. Next base: position 242,792 of record NZ_BAABBE010000007.1, on the reverse strand, counting down.
CTCGACGACCTTCTCGCCGATGTGCCCGAGGAACATCTTGTGCGTGCCACCGGAGTCCCAGCTGAACCGGTACGGATCGCGCAGGCCGATCGCGTACAGCTCGGCGAGCGCGCCAGGCCTGCCCAGGAACGGGTTCGACGGCGGGATCCCGTACTTCTTGTTGCCGCTGTTGGATCCCGCCGGGTCGATGCGCAGGATCTTGCCCTGCGGCACCTTCACGTCCTGCGGCACATCGGATCGGTAACCGATGCCACCGTCGCCGACGGCCAGGTACAGCAGGCCGTCCGGGCCGAAGCCGATCTCCTGGAACCCGTGCAGGTACATGGCGAACCCGACGCGCAGCAGCTCGCGCCGGGTACCGGCGAACGTCGCGGCCTTCGGGTTGGTGGCGGTCCACTCGGTGATCACGCCGTGCACCACCGCGTCCGAGGGCGACGGAAGATCCGGCTTGCGGTTCTTCAGGGCGTCCTTCGCCTCGGTGTGGGCGGTGTAGAACTTGCCGTTGGCCGCGAACTGCGGGTGGAACGCGGCGAACCCGAACCCGCTGCCGAGTCCCTGGTGGTTGTGGAAGTTCCCGCCGATCGTGGCGCGGACGTCGAGATACGCGCGCTGCCCGCTGCCGTCGCGGTTCAGGGTGTAGAGCTTGCCGTTCATGTCCGGCACGAAGAACCGGCCGGAGCCGTCCGGAATTTCGCCGAGGTAGTTGACCCGGTTGTACTGCTTGAGTCTGCTGTCACCGGCGGCGGGCGTGGTCGACGACTGCGGCAGCCGCGCGATCTCCTGCAGCCTGACACCGATGCCGGACGGTGCGGGCGCCGGCAGCGGGTCCGCGACAGGGCCGGGCTGGGCGGCGGCCTGGGGAACCAGGGAAGCCGCGGTCAGGGCAAACGCGGCGAACACGACCGCGAGCGGTCTCACTGACATCGCACCACCTCGTGGATCAGCTTCGGAAAGCGCTTATCACGCGGCGGCTTGCCAGACTTTACCCACGATTCCCGCTGGATCACAAGAGGACGTGTCAAGTCCTGTCATGTGCCGACGGTGTCACGGCGGCCATGCCGAGCACCTCACGGTCTCCCAGTCGGTGCCCGGCCGCAGGCGCTCGACACCGGTCAATCGTGCCCTGTCGCGGCTCCCAGCAGTTCCCGGATGTGCGCGGTCACCGCCGCGAACTCCGGGCGCGCCATCGTCGCGGAGTAGTCCCGCTCGGACGGCAGGTCCACGTCGATGACCTCCTTGACCACCGCGGGCCGTCGCGTCAGCACGATCACCCGGTTCGCCAGGTACACCGACTCCGCGATCGAGTGCGTCACGAGCAGCACCGTCGTGCCGGTCTCCCGCCACACCCGGTGCAGCTCGACGTTCATCTGCTCGCGCGTCAACGCGTCCAGCGCGCCGAAGGGTTCGTCCATCAGCAGCACCCGCGGCTCATGCAGCAGCGCCCGGCACAACGCCACGCGCTGCTGCATGCCACCGGACAACTCGTGCGGCAAAGCGTTCTCGAACCCCGAGAGCCCGGTCATCTCGATCAGCTCGTCGGCCCGCCTGCCCGCCTCCACCGAGCTCATGCCGCGCATCTCGGCCTGCAGCAGGATGTTGCGCCGCGCGGAACGCCATTCCAGCAACGCCGCCCGCTGGAACACGAACCCGATGTCGTGCCGCGGCCCGCGCACCTGTTCGCCGAGCAGCGTCACCGAGCCCGAGGACGGCTGGAGCAGCCCGGACACCAGCTTCAGCAGCGTCGACTTGCCGCACCCGGACGGTCCGACGATGGACACGAACTCGCCGGGTGCGACGTCGAGCGAGACCCGCTCGATCGCGGTCGTCTCCGCGCGCTTCGACTGGAAGCGCACGGAGACGTCGTCGATCGCGACGGCGGAGGTGGCAATCACACCAGAGCTCATCCCTGTTGTGCTCATCCTTTCGGGGCAACGCTTTCTTCCCAGTAGGCCGACGGCTCCGAGGCCTGCTTGATGATGCCGGTCTGCTGGAACGTGTCGATGGTCTTCTTCCAGTCGTCCACGGTGTTGACGCCCGGCGCCTTGTCCTTCGTGGCATCGGTGTGCAGCAACGTCAGCGTCGTCTTGAACTGCTCCAGCACGACCGTGGGCGACGGCAGCTGCTCCGCGGCGCCCTTCATCGACTCGGCCGCGGCCTCCGGTGCCTTCTCGGCCGCGCTCCAGGCCTCCTGAGTGGCCGCCACCATCTTCTTCACCAGCTCGGGATCCTTCTGCAGCATGGCCTTGCTGGTGAGCAGGCCGTTGCTGAAGTAGTTCAGCCCGAACTCGGAGAACCGGAGGTAGCCCACGTCCTTGCCGGACTTCTCCTTGATCGTCGGCCCCTGGTCGGACGCGAAGCCCAGCAACACGTCCGTACGGCCGGAGATCACCGCGGCCATCTTGCCCGCAGGGTCGATGTTCTGGATGGAGACGTCGGACTCCTGCATGCCGTTGCGCTTGAGGAAGGCGGGGAACGTCTTGGTCAGCGCGTCACCCGCGGTCGTGGCGACCGACCTGCCCTTGAGGTCCTCCGGCTTCTTGATGTTCTTCTCGCTGAAGAACTGCACGGACGCGGGCGTGGTCTGCAGGTACACGCCGACGCTCTTCACCGGCACGCCCTGCTCCACGGCGGTGGCGAGCGCGGACGTGTCGGCCCAGCCGAAGTCGGTCTGCCCCGCACCCGTCGCCTGCACGGTCTTGCCGGAGCCCTGGCCCGCCTGGATCTTCAGCTTGATGCCGTGCTTCTCGAAGATGCCCTGCTTGACTCCGTAGTAGAACGGCGCGTGTTCGCCGTACGGGTACCAGTTGAGGGTGAGTGTGACGTCCTTGGCCTCACCACCGGGCTGCGCCGGGCTGCCGCCGCCACCACCGCAGGCGGCAACCACCAGCATCGCGGGGAGAAGACCTGCGAGCAGTTTCCTCATGTTCCGCCTTTCGCTAGAAGGGTTGTGACGGCGGCGCCACGCCTGCTGGAGTGCCACGGGAGCATCAGCTGTTCGGCGAGGTCGAGCAGGAGGAAGAGCAGGATGCCGACCACCGAGATGACGATCAGGCCTGCGAACAGCATCGGGGTGTCCATGTTGCCGTTGGCCTGCAGGATCACGTACCCGAGGCCTTCGTTGGAACCGACGAACTCGCCGACCACGGCACCGGTGACGGCCAGCGTCACGGCGACCTTCAGGCCGGCGAAGAGGTGCGGCAGCGCGGCCGGGAAGCGGATCTTCACGAACGTCTTGACCGGGCCGCCGCCCATCGTGGCCGCGAGCTCGAGCATCTCGGTGTCGACCGACTTCAGGCCGGTGACTGTGGAGATGACGACCGGGAAGAACGCCATCAGCACGGCGACGATCACCTTGGGCTCGAAGCCGAAGCCGAGCCACACGACGAACAGCGGCGCGACGGCGATCTTCGGGATGACCTGCGCGAACAGCAGGATCGGGTAGGCCGTGCTCTCGATGGTCCGCGAGTACACCATCGCCACGGCCATCAGGACACCGAGTACGCCCGCGATGACGAAGCCGAGGATCGTCTCGTAAGTGGTCACCCACGTGTGACCCCAAAGGTAGGACCACTTGTCCACGAGCAGGTCGAACGTCTTGCCCGGCGACGGCACCAGATAGGCCTCGACGAGGCCGGTGACGGTGATGAGGTGCCAGATCACGAGGCAGGCGGCGAGCAGTGCGGCGGGACGCCACGATCGCTCGGCCACACCACGCCAGCGGTCCCCCGGAACCGGTTTCACGGAGCCCCCTCGGTCGGAAAGCGCTTTCCCGTACGCTATGGCCGCCTCGCTGACCGGTCAAGGTGGAGGATCGATCAAGCTGGACCAGACCACCGACGAATCACGGCACCGGGGCGTAGACGTTGCCCGCGTGGTCCCGGCCGCGCGCGAGATAGATCCGATGATCTTCGGCCTTTAGGAACCGAACGGTTGTCGGCATGTACCGCATGGTGTAGCCGCACCGCCGCAGCGAACTCCGGTTCGGCGGACTGCCGTGCACCAGCATTGCCGAGTGGATGCTGCACGCGCCGCGCTCCAGCTCCACGTCGACGGCGAGCGACTCGTCGACGGAGGTTTCCTGGTTGAAGAAGGAGTCGTCGTTGCCCCGGTGGGAGACGGCCGCGAGGTGGCTGCCGGGGATCACGCGCAGGCAGCCGTTCTCCGCGGTGGACGGGTCGATGGCCAGCCACACCGTGATGGCGTCGCCCGCCGGGTCGATCGTGTCGCGCCAGAAGTGCGCGTCCTGGTGCCACGGCACGGGTTTGCCGTCGCCTGCGGGTTTGCAGATGAAGTGCGACGAGAACAACGCGATGTCCGGGCCGATCAGCGACTCGACGAGATCCAGCACGTCCGGGTCCAGCAGCCACTCGAACAGCGCCGGGTCGGTCAGGTGCGGCACGTCCATGTGCTCGGGCCGCTGACCCTCCGGCAGTGCGGCGAGCTTGGCCTCGAAGTGCCGGGCCAGTCCCTCGAACTTCGAAGGAGTAAGCACGCCGGCGTGCGTCTCGTAGCCGTCGGTCTGGAACATCGGGTCACCTCACGAGTAGGCCGGTCTCCTTGTCATAGCGCAGAACGCGTGCGGGCGGGGCGTCCACGGTCACCGCGGTGCCGATGGCGGGCTCGGCGTCCTCCGGCACGATGTAGCCGATCTGGTCCTCGCCGCAGTCCAGCGTCACCAGCGACGTCACACCGAGGTTCTCCACAATGGACACCGAGCCGGTGAACAATCCCGAGGCTGAGGGCGTCAGGTACTCGGGGCGCACGCCGATGATCTCGGAGCCGCGCGGCACCAGGTTCATCGGCGTCGAGCCGATGAAGTTCGCGACGAACGTGTCCGCGGGGCGCTGGAACACCTCGCGCGGCGTGCCGAGCTGCCGGATCCGGCCGGCGTCCATCACCGCGATCCGGTCGGCCAGCGCCAGCGCCTCTGCCTGGTCGTGCGTCACGAACACCGTCGTCAGCTCCAGCTCACGCTGCAGCTTCTTCAGGAACGTCCGTGCTTCCAGCCGCAGCCGTGCATCCAGATTGGACAGAGGCTCGTCCAGCAGCAGGACCTCGGCGGACGCGGCGACGGCACGAGCCAGTGCAGCTCGTTGCTGCTGGCCACCGGAGAGCTGGCCCGGCCGCCGGTCCAGCAGCGCCCCCAGGCTCAGCCCACCCGCCGTGCGCACCGCGGTCTCCTGCTGCACGGACTTCGCGACACCCCGCACCCGCAGCGGATAGGCGATGTTCTCCGCCACCGTCATGTGCGGGAACAGCGCGTAGTCCTGGAACACCATCGCGACCCGGCGGTCACCTGGCTGCAGCCGGGTGACCTCGCGCGGGCCGATCGACACCGCTCCCTCGGAGGCGCCCTCGAGGCCCGCGATGGTGCGCAGCAACGTGGTCTTGCCGCAGCCCGACGGGCCGAGGAGGGCGAACAGCTCGCCGTCGGAGATCTCCAGATCCAGCTCGTCCACCGCCCGCACCCCGTTGGGGTACACGGTGGACAGACCGGCGATCGTGATGCCCGCCATCAGCTCTTGATGCCTCCGTGGAATCGGAACCCGTACCGCTTGCTCACGAACAGGTACAGCACGACCACCGGGATCGAGTACAGCAACGAGAACACCGGGATCACCGTCAGGTTGGCGCTGCCGCCCTCGTCGTACAGAGTGCGCAGCAACACCGCCGCCGGCTGCTGGCCGACGTCGCGCAGCAGCAGGAACGGCAGCAGGAAGTTGCCCCAGGCGTTGACGAACGCCCAGACGAAGATCGTGGCCACGCCGGGTCGCGCGACGGGCAGCACGACGTGGCTCAGCATCTGGCGGGGCGAGGCGCCGAACACCCGCGCCGACTCCTCGTAGGAGCGCGGCACGGCGTCCATGAAGTCCTTCAGGATGAAGATGGCCGCGGGCAGCATGCCGCCCGCGATCACCAGCGCGGTGCCGAAGTGCGAGTTGATCAAGCCGAGCTGCAGCATCATCACGAAGATCGGCACCATCGCCGCCGTGCCGGTCACCACCGACGACAGCAGCAACAGCAGGTACAGCAACAGATCCCGCCCGGGGATCCGCACCCGCGACAACGCGTAGGCCGCCAGGGCCGCCAGCACCGTCGTCACGACCGTGGCGATCGCGCACAGGATCAACGAGTTCACCAGCGAGGACAACGTGAACGGGTGGTCGAAGGTCGCCGCGACGTTCGACAGCGTCCAGTCCGGCCACCGCAGCCCGAGACCGGGCTTCGAGTCGAACGGCGCCGACGCCAGCCACAGCATCGGCACGGCGAAGAACGCCAGCACCACGGTGATCAGCACGTAGAAGCCGATCCGCCGGACCATCCACAGAGGACTCATGCCCGCCTCCGCAGGAGCCTCAGGTACACCAGCGCGATCGCCAGGTTGCCCAGCAGCAGCAGCAACGACATCGCCGACGCGTAGCCGAGCTGCCCGCTCTCCAGCGCCTGCCGGTAGATCAGCACAGGCAGCACCTCGGACTGGTGGTTCGGGCCGCCGGAGGTCAGCAGGAACGGCGTGAAGTCGTTGGCCGTCCACAGGCTGATCAGCAACGTGTTCGTCAGCACGTGCCCGCGGATGTGCGGGAACACCACGTCCCGCACGGTCTGCCGGCCCGACGCACCCACCAGCCGCGCCGTTTCCAGCTGCGACGGCGGCACCGCGGCCAGGGCCGAGGTGTAGAGCAGCATCGAGAACGCCGTGCCGCGCCAGATGTTGAAGATGATCAGGCTGGTCATCGGGTACTGCACCAGCCACGACGTCTCCGGTGAGCCGAGCAGCAGCCCCAGGGTTCCCGTGTCCCTGCTGAGCACCGCGAACCACAGGAACGCCACGACCGTGCTGGGCAGGATCCACGAGAGCAGCACCAGGCCCTCGATCGTGCGCCGCAGCCACGGGCTGGTCGACCGCAGCAGCCACGCCAGCGCGAAGCCGAGCACGTTCTGCCCGATGACCGCGGAGAACAGCACGAACAACGCCGTCAGCCACACCGAGTTGGTGAACAGCGGGTCGCGCACGGCCTCCACGACGTTGTCCAGCCCGACCACCTGCGGGTTCGCCGACGCGGGCCCGGTGAGCTGGTAGTTCGTGATGCCGATGTAGAGCGTCCACAGCGCGGGGAAGACCAGGAAGATCCCGATCAGCACCAGCGCCGGCGCGACGAACGCCAGACCGCGCCGGACGCCGAGACCGGAGCTATCCAATGTTCTCCTCGCCGACCGCCTTCACCAGCGCCTCGCGGTACGCGCGAGCAGCGTCGTCAGGACTCTTGCCGGACACCACGTCCGCGGTCGCCTGCTGCAGCGCCGCCGACACCCTGGGGTAGTTCGCGAGTCCCGGCCGGTAGCGCGTGATCGGCAGGACCTTCTCCGCGACGAACGACAGCATCGGGTCGCCGGACAGCACCTGGTCGTTGACGTCCTGCCGTTGCGTCAGCTGCGCGGTGCCCGCGAGCGACTCCTTCACCGCCTCGGCGGAGTTGAGGAACTGCATGAACTCCCACGCCTGCTTCGGGAACTTCGTGTTCGGGTTGATCACCCGCACGCCACCGCCGGACATGCTCACGAAGTCCTGCCCGCCCACGCCCGCACCGGCCTGTTTCGCGGGAACGAGTGCCCAGCCCACCGCGGCGTCCCGGTCGGCCATCTTCGCCACGCCGTTCTTCGGCTCCACCACGGAACGCCAGAAGTAGTCGCTCTCCAGCAGGATGCCGATCTTGTTCTCGCTGAACAGCTGGAACGAGCGCTGCCTGCCGTTGGCCTCCTGCTGCAGCACGGGATCGCCGAGCCCGCCGCCGTAGATCTTCTGGTACAGGCCCAGAACGTCCTTGAGCTGAGCAGAGTCCCCTTGCCACTTGCCGTTGTCGTAGACGGGCTTGCCGGTGCCGACGAGTGCGGGCAGCACGCCCTGCATGGTCGTGGCCTCGCCCATCGCGGTGCCGGCGTTGAGCTGGATCGGCGTGACACCGGCCAGCGACTTCAGCTTCGCGCCCGCGTCGAGCACGTCCTGCCACGACCTGGGCTGCCACTCGGCAGGCAGTCCGGCCTGCGCGAACAGCTTCTTGTTGAAGAACAGCACGCGCCCGTCGGTGCCCATCGGCACGCCGTACCGCTTGTTCTCGAACTCGCCGAGCCCTTGCACGGCCTTGGGGATCTGGTTCCAGCCGTCCCAGTCCGTGCTGCCGACCACGTCGTCCAGGGGCTTGATCTGGCCGGCCTGCGCGAACTCGCCGAGCCAGATGCCGTCGATCTCGATGATGTCGCCACCACCGCCGGTCTTCAGGTCGAGCGCGACCTTGGTCTTGTAGTCCTCGTCGCCGGTGCCGTTCTGCTCGAACTTGATCGTGGCGGTGACACCCTTGGCCTTCTGCTGCTCGGTGAACTTCGGGACCACCCAGTTCTGCAGCCAGTTCGCCCCGCGCGCGTTCTTCCCGCCCGCCGCCGCGTTGGCGACGATCGTCAGCGTGATCTCCTTGGCGTCGGCGTTGCGCGCCTGATCACCCTGCTGTGACTGCCCCAGGCAGCCCGCGAGCAACCCGCACGCCGCCAGCAGCCCGAACCCCGTTGTCCGCCGCATCCGTGATCTCCCCACCCAGAGGACCAGCTGGTACGTCAGCACCCAACATGGCACTGGATCATCGCGGCCACAAGCTCTCAGCCCCCTCTCAGCGCGCGCCTGGGAGGCTCACGCGTGAAGGGGGTAGATCAACAATGCAACTGCTTCTGGCGGCCGTCCTGGCTGCCTCCGCACTCGTGACGCCGCAGCTCAGCGGCCCGTTCCCGGTCGGAACGTTTGACGCTCACCTGGTCGATTCCACACGGCTCGACCCGTTCCAACCGTCGAAGAACCGGGAACTGATGGTGACCATCAGCTACCCGGCCAAGCGCACGGGAACACGGGCGCCGTGGCTGAGCCCCGGCTTCGCGGAGGTCATCGACCCGATCATCTCCAGCCCTGCCTACCTCGACATCCCTGCGGGGACGGTCGACTGGGCGGGCACGCCGCGACAGGCCCGTGTGGACGCCGCCGCGGTGCCGGGCACGTGGCCGGTGGTGCTGTTCTCGCCAGGTCTTCAGACGCCGCGCGAGTTCTACGCGGGCGCCGCCGACGATCTGGCGAGCCGCGGCTACGTCGTGGTGACCGTGAGCCACACCCACGAGACGGTGGCCGTGGAGTTCCCGGGCAACCGCGTCGAGCGGGGCCTGATGCAGGACGGCAAGCCCGAAACGATGAAGAAGGCCATCGACGCGCGGGTGGCCGACATGCGGTTCGTGCTGACGCGACTGCCGCGACTGCACAAGTGGGCGGACACGAGCCGAGTCGGGATCGCCGGGCACTCCTACGGCGGCTACACGGCGGGCGAGACGATGGCGCACGACCGCAGGTTCGACGCGGGCATCAACATCGACGGCGCGATGGAGCACACCGGCGAGGGCGGCACCTACGCCCCCGGTGACGTCGTCACCAAGGGTCTGGACCGGCCGTTCCTGCTGTTCGGCGGCGACCTCGGCGAACGGGAACTGTCGCACGTCGACACGAGCCTGACCAGGACGTGGGCCGACTTCTGGCCCAACCAGCGCGGGTGGAAGCGGGACGTGCACCTCGACAACGGCGCGCATCTCGGCTTCAGCGACCTGCAGTGGTCGGTGCCGCAGATCGCGCAGATCTCCCCGGAACGCCGCGCGGGTCTCATCGGCACGATCAACCCCGAGGACGCGCTCAAAGCCCAGCACGACCACGTCGCCGCGTTCTTCGACCTCCACCTCAAGCACCGGAACACGACGCTGTTCGACCGGCCACGCCATCCGGGGATCCGCCTGGTGCAGTGACGCGAAACCCGCTCGGACGACCTCCCGAGATCAAATACCGTGGAGGGGTGACCGCTCGACGCACCCTGCTCAAGACGATGACCCTGCTCCCCCTCGCCGGATGCGCGGCCACCCCGGCCACGCCGACGACGACCGCTTCACCGACGACAACGACCAGCGCGGCGCCCGTCCGGCACGACGCGCTGGTCGAGCTGGAGAAGAAGTACGACGCGCGGCTGGGCGTCTACGCGGCCGGTGTCGGCACGATCGAGCACCGCGCGGACGAGCGGTTCGCGTTCTGCTCGACGTTCAAGGGCCTGGCCGCGGCGGCTGTGCTGCACCGCAACCCGATGACGCATCTGGACAAGGTCGTCACCTACACCGAGGCCGACCTGATGAAGAGCTCGGCCATCACCAAACGGCACGTCCAGACCGGCATGAAGCTGCGCGACCTGTGCGACGCCGCCGTCCGGTTCAGCGACGGCACGGCCGGCAACCTGCTGCTCCGTGAACTCGGCGGCCCTGCCGAGCTCACGAAGTACCTGCGCGAGCTCGGCGACGACGTGACCCGCATGGACCGGATCGAGCCCGCCATCACCGAGGCCACGCCCGGCGACCCGCGCGACACCGCCACTCCGCGCTCACTCGGCACGGACTACCAGCGGCTCGTCCTCGGCAACACTCTTGACCAGGAGAAACGCGGCTTCCTCACGGATCTGCTGGAGCGCTCGGTGACCGGAGCCAAACGAATCCGGGCGGGCGTGCCGCAGGGCAGCAGGGTCGCGAGCAAGACCGGCACCGGCGACTACGGCACGGCCAACGACATCGCCGTCGTGTGGCAGCCGAGCCGGGAGCCGATCCTGATCGCGATCATGTCCAGCAGGTCCACCGCGGACGCCAGATACGACGAGGCGCTCATCGCCGAAGCCGCCGCCTACGTCACCAAGACCCTCACCTGACCGACGACACGTCCGCCCACACGGTCTTCGAGTCCGGGTACCGGTTGTGTCCCCACACCTGCGCCAGACCGTTGACCAGCAACAACCCCCGCTGCCGTCGCCCGAGGAACCCCATCCGTCCCAGCTGCGGGAACCGGCCTGGGGTTCCGTCGTCGACCTCCACCCGCACAACTTCACGTTCCGGCAGGCGGAGAATGCGGGCACGGCGCGGCGGGGCGGCGTGGTGGTAGGCGTTGCTCACGAGCTCCGTGGCCACGACCATCACGTCGACCACGACGTTCTCGTGCATCCCCAGCAGGAGGCGGCGGATCTCCGCCCGCACGTTCGCGAGCGGCAGCATTCCCTCCGGTAGGACGAGGTCCAGGCGTTCGCTGGACCGTCCTGCAATACCCATCAGCATCTCCCCGTGCCCTGTTCACTCAAGGCAGGAGGATCCGTACCCAGGCGTGCGTACATCGAAACCCACCGAACTTCGTTCACAACTCTCGGGGCAGATCCGCCCACACCACGGTGCCGCCGCGAGCACGGTCGACACCCCAGCGATCGGACAGTCGCGCGACCAGAACCAGGCCGTACCCGCGCTGCGGCCGGGAGACCTTCCGCAGCGGCGGATTGGCACGGGCGTCGTGCTCGATCTCGATGCGGATCTTGGACTTCTCCACGACCACTCGCAGGAACGACGGTTCGGACGTGTACCGGTACGCGTTGCTGACCAGTTCGTTCACCACCAGCAGCACGTCGGCGACGCAGTCGGCGTCCTCGCCGGTCAGCTCCACCCGGACCCAGCGCCGGACGGTCGCGAGAGTCGGCCGTTGCCTGCCCAGGGGCAGATGAGCCGGCTCACCCGTCCTCGCTGCCTGGTCGCGCGCCAAACCGCTCCTCGAGGTCTGTTGATCAGTTCTGGCGCGGAGTACCCGACTGCATCAGCCACCAAACCAACTACAGGACGCCCTCCTCGACGTCCGCGTCGAGCGCTTCCGCGACCGCAGCGACGGTAGGTGCGGCGAAGAACGATCGCAAGGAGACGATCGGCCCGTGTTTTCCACGCAGGACCTCGACGAACCTGGTGGCCTTGAGGCTGTCGCCACCAAGTGTGAAGAAGTTCTGGGTACGGCCGATCTCGTCGAGCCCGAGCAGGTCCGCCCACAGTGCGGCGATCTCGGTTTCCAGTTCTCCTTGTGGCGCCGTTGATTCCGTGCGAGGTGTGACGAGTGCCGCAACGGCTTGGCGGTCGACCTTGCCGTTGGCGCTCAACGGGGTCTCGTCGAGCAGTTCGACGTGGTCCGGAATCATGTGTGCGGGCAGGCGTTCGGAGACGATGGCCGCGTCCACTTCGGACCCGGTCACCGCCGCGACGAGCCGTCCCTGCGACACCGCAGCTGCGGTCAGGCGTTTCCGCGGCGTGCCGGAAGAAGTCGGCGTGCAGCGTGCGGTCCGGTATAGGCCCGTCGGTGGCGTTGACCTGTTCGCGCACCTGCCGTTGCGCGGCGGGCAACAGGTCGGGGATCTCCGCCCAGTCACCGGTCGCCAGATGGTCCACAAGGGACAGGTAGGCCGCGAACATGTCGTCCAGAACGCCGTCGGGGAACAGCTCGTCGACCGCGTCCCAGTTCAGCTCGACACCGCCGGCCGACTCGGTGACCTGGTGGTCGAGCCACACCTGCGGGGTCTGCGACACGCCCCGGACCTGCTGGTCGAACAAGGTGCTCGGTTGTTCGACGCCGACGCCCAGGGCGCTGGTGAACACGACCGGTATGCCTTCCGGCAGCGACCGCATGACCCGCGCGGCCGAGACGCCGCGGTGGTCGATGGCCTGCCAGAGCCGTTCGTGCGCGAACTTCGCCCGGTCCAGCCAGGTCTCTCCCTCGCCGCACGCCACCAGCAGCAACGACGTGAAGTCGCCCATCGCGCTGGTGATGTCCGGGTGAACCTCGGCGCGATCGAACAGCGTGACGTTCAGCGTGAGGTCACCGCGCCCGCTCCACCGGCCGAGAACCTCGGCGAACGCGGCCATCAGCACCGCGGACGGCGTCCGCCCGTGCTCGCGTGCCCGCTCCACGACGGATTTCCAGCGGCCGGAGTCGACGTGTGCGGTGCGGCGGCTGAAGACCGGGGTGACGTCGGCGGGGTCCTTGGCCAGCGGCAGTTTCGGTGCCGACGGCAGCTCCAGCGCGTCCCAGTAGTCCTGTGAGGACGGTTCCGGCAGGCTCAGGACGTAATCTCGGAACGACACCCCGATCGGCGGCAGCACGGTGTCCGGGCGGTCGTAGAGCGTGCCCAGCTCGGCGTAGAAGATGAGGATGCTGAGCGCGTCCAGGATGAGGTTGTCGATGCCGATCGCGACCCGGTTGCCGTCGACGGTGACCGGGAACAGCGGCCACTGCTCCGGGTCGAACACCGGCTGCACCGCGATTCCCGCGCCACCGCGGGAGCCTTCGGCGTGGTGTTGTTCGTCGCGGGCATCGGGCTGACGTTCATCCTCGGACCGCTGCTGAGCACCGGGCTCTACGAGGTTGAGCCGGTCGTGCCGGTGATCGCCGCCGCGGTGGCCGCCGCGCTCGCCTTCGGTCTGTCGCTGCGAAAAGTCACGCCGCGCACGCCACAATCGGTGGCGTGAGGCTGTCCGTCGCGATCTGGCCGCCGCCGGAGATCGTCGCGGTGCTCGGTGCGCTCCACCGGGCACCGGGCGTGCGGTGGTCGGCGCCCGAACAGTGGCTCGTCAAGGTGCGGCCGCTCGGCACCGTGCCCGAACGGGTCGTGCCCGGCCTCGTCGAGGCGTTGGCCGAGGAACTCGACGGCGCGCCGGCGGCCAGGTGCGTGCTCGGCCCGCGCACCCGTCCGATCGGGCAATGGCTCGGCGTGCCGGTGTCCGGTCTCGACGAGCTCGCGGCAGCGGTGTTCGGCGCGACCGCGCCCATCGTTCCCGTGACGCATCCTCAGCCGTTCCAGGCCGATGTGGTCGTCGCGCGCGGCCGGGTGCCCGCGTCGGTGGCGGGTGAGGCGATCAGTGGCGAGTGGATCGCCGACGGGATCGCGTTGGTGGCCGATCGAAGCTCACCCGGCAGGCCGCGGTTCGAGGATCTGACTCGCTTCGAGCTGGAACGCCCGGCGTAGCTCGCACAACGCGTAGTGCGTGCGGGACTTCACCGTCCCCGTCGGCACGCCCAGACACACAGCAGCCTCGGTGTAGGTGCGGTCGTTGTAGTAGAGCTCGGTCAGCACGCGACGGTGTTCATACGACAGAGATGCGAGCACCGCCTCCATCAACAACGCGTCGACGACACGCTGAGCGTGATCTGGAACTGGTTCCGGTTCGTGTTCTGCGGTCTCGTGCGGCCGCACCGTCCTCGCCCGCACCCGGTCGATGACGACGTTGCGCGCCACCGTGATCAGCCAGCCGCGAGCGGAGGATCCGTCGGCGAACGACTCGGGATGCCGCCAGGCCCGCAGGAAGGTCTCCTGCACGACGTCCTCGGCGGCCGCGCGGTCTCCGGTCAGCCGGGTCGCGAAGTTCAGCAGACAGTGGTGATGATCCTCGTAGAGCACGCGTAGGAAGTCGTGCATGCGGGTCAGTGAAATCGACCCCCGCCCGACGGACAACGAACCTGTCTAATCCGATAGGGAACCCCGTACAGCAAGTGTGCCATTACGCTGCGCACGTGAGGCGTTACTTCAGCGCGCTCGTGCTGGCACTGCTCGCCGCGACGGTTGTGGCCGTCCCCGCGCAGGCCCACGCCGAGCTCAAGAGCAGCAATCCGGCGTCCGGCGCGGCACTCGACGCGCCGCCCCAGCAGATCGAGCTGACGTTCAGCGACGTCATCAGCCTGCCCGACGGTGACGCGGTCACCGTGACAGGGCCCGACGGTGCCAAGTGGCCCGTCACGCAGACCCACGCCGCCGACAGGACGATCACGGCGAAGGTCGACGCCGCCGCGGCGAAAGCGGGTGCTCACACGCTCGAGTGGCGAGCCACGGCCGACGACGGTGACGTCATCAGCGGCAAGTTCACCTTCACGCTGAACGTGGCCGCGCCGACCTCCGGAGCGCCGACGTCGTCCGTGACGATGAGCGCACCGGTGTCGAACGCTCCCCCGGCGACCACGCCGGCCGAGTCAGGTGGCGTGCCCGCCTGGCTGTGGGTCGTGGTCGGGCTGATCGCGGTCGTCGGCGCGATCCTGCTGGTCCGCCGTCGCAAGACCTAGTCGTCGCGAGATGAGGTCGCGTTCGGCCGGGTGCTCCGCCCGTTCGAGCGCGGCCTTCAGCGCCGCAGACGGGTCTTCGCCGAGCCGTTTCAGCAGATCAGCGCGGACGGCGTGGAACAGGTGGTAGCGGTCGAGGTCGAGCGCGTCGACTTCTTGCAAGGCTGCGGCCGGTCCCTCGACCTCGGCGAGGGCGACGGCGCGATGCAGGGCCACGACCGGGCTGGGCATGATCGCCAGCAACTGGTCGTAGAGCGCCAAGACCTGATGCCAGTCGGTCGGCGGATCGCTGTGCACGGCGTTGATGGCGGCCTGGATCTGGTACGGCCCCGGCCGGTTCCAGCGCAGGCAGCGCCGCACGATGTCCTGGCCCTCCGCTATCAGCTCCGCGTCCCACCGCGACCGGTCCTGGTCCTCGAGCAGCACCAGCGAACCGTCCACGACGCGAGCCTCCTGGCGTGAGGCGACGAGCAGCATCAACGCGAGCAGCCCCCACACCTCTGGTTCGTCCGGCATGAGCTGGGCCAGCACGCGCCCGAGCCGCATCGCCTCCCCTGTGAGCTCGGCCTTGTCGAGGTAGCCTTCGTTGAAGATCAGGTAGATGACCGCGAGCACTGCCTTCAGGCGTTCGGGCAGGTCGGCGTCACGCGGCACCCGGTACGGGATGCGGGCCGCGCGGATCTTGCCCTTCGCGCGCACGATCCGTTGCGCCATCGTGGGTTCGGGCACCAGGAACGCCCTGGCGATCTCCGCCGTGGTGAGACCGCCGAGCAGCTTCAGCGTCAGCGCGACCTGGGCCTGCAGCGCGAGCGACGGGTGGCAACAGGTGAAGATCAGCCGCAGGCGGTCGTCCGGCACGTCTCCCACCTCCTCCTCCGGTTCGTGCTGCAGCAGCGCTGCCTGCGCGTGCTTCTCGCGGCCCTTGGTCTCGCGGCGCAGCCTGTCGATGGCGCGGTTGCGGGCGGTGGTGATGATCCAGCCCGCTGGTGCCGGCGGGACGCCCTTGACCGGCCACTGTTCGGCGGCCGTGGCGAAGGCGTCCTGCACCGCCTCCTCGGCGAGGTCGAGGTCGCCGAGGACGCGGGTCAGGACGGACACGGCGCGGCCGTACTCCGCACGGAAGATCTGCTCGATCATCAGTAGGCGATGGGCCTGACCTCGATCGACAGCGGGGCCAGCACGGTGGCGAGCTTGCGGCCCCACTCCAGTGCCTCGTCGAGGTCAGCGGCCTGGATGACCGTGAAGCCTCCGATGTGCTCCTTGCCCTCGGTGAACGGGCCGTCGGTCATCAGCACGTCGTCGTCCTTCGCCCTGAGCACGGTCGCGGTCGACGGCGGGTGCAGGCCGACCGCGAACACCCACGCGCCCTTGGCCTGCATCTCCTCGTTCAACGCGGCCAGGTTCGCCATGATCGGGTCGAGCACCTCGGGCGGCGGGACCTCACCGTCGGGCTGGTAGATGCTGAGCAGGTACTTCTGGGTCATGGTGGTCTCCTTTCGCCCTTTGTACGAACGCGGCCCGCCGGTTTCGACAACCATGGCGACATGATCCCGTTGATCCTCCCGCTCGACGACTCGGCCGCAGGCCTCGCGACGGCCGGGGGCAAGGGCGCCTCGCTCGCCAGGCTCGTCCGGGCAGGGCTGCCGGTCCCCGCGGGGTTCTGCCTCACCACCCGCGCCTACCGGGAACGGTCGATGGAGGGCGTGCTGGAGGCGTTCCGGGAACTCGGCGGGCCGGTGGCGGTGCGGTCGTCGGCGACCGCGGAGGACCTGCCGGGGCTGTCGTTCGCCGGGCAGCACGACACGGTGCTGAACGTGACCGAGGACAACCTCTTCGACGCGATCCTGCAGTGCTGGGACTCGCTGCGGTCTGACCGCGCCGTCGCCTACCGCGAGCGCAACGGGATCGAGTCCGCCGAGATGGCCGTCGTCGTGCAACGGATGGTGCCCGCGGACGTGTCCGGCGTGCTGTTCACGGCGGATCCGGTGACCGGGCGGGCGGAGCCGGTGATCAACGCGGTGCGCGGGCTCGGTGAGGCGCTCGTCAGCGGCGAGGCGGACACCGAGGAGCTGCTCGACGACGCCCGGAAGCGCGAGCTGATCGCGTTCGGCGAGCGGATCGAGGCGCTGCACGGGACACCGATGGACGTCGAGTGGGCGTTGGCCGGCGGCGAGTTCCAGATCCTGCAGGCACGGCCCATCACGTCGTTGCGGGTGGAGTGGAACGACACCCTCGACGGCGACTACCTGTGGTCCAACGGCAACGTCGGCGAAGCGATCCCCGAGGTCATGACGCCGGTGACGTGGTCGCTGGTGAAGGTGCTGTCGAGCATGACGATCGGGCCGCACCGGATCTCCGGCAACATCGGCGGCCGCTTCTACCTCAACCTCAGCACCTACACCGCGCTCGGCACGGCCATCGGCAAGGCCGACGAGATGATGCGGTCGGGCGCGGAGACGTTCGGGCGCATCCCGGCCGGGGTGACCGTGCCGCCGCTGCCGATGTCCCGGCTCGCGATCATCGGCGCGGTGCTGCGGTCCGCCGGTGAGCCGCTCAAGCAGCAGATCCTCTACCGGACACGGCTGCCCCGGCTCGTCCGCGACAACCCCGCCCGGTGCGCCGCCGCGCACCAGGCGATCGCCGGGTGCACGACGCCGGCCGCGTTGCTCGACCTGTGGCGTCGCGACCTCGACCAGCTGTTGCGGTTCGTCTGCCCGGTCCTCGACGCCGGTGCGCGGATGGTCTCGGGCGGACCGGCGGCGTTCCGGCGCGAGCTCGTCGAGCTGGTCGGCGAGGAGGACGCGGCGACGTTGCTGACCGGGTTCCACGACGGCACCGGGCTCGCGAGCGTCGGGCCACTGGTCGGGCTCGCCCGGTTGCGGTCGGGAGAGATCGACCGGGACGAGTTCGCCAGGACCTGGGGTCACCGGTGTTCCAGCGAGTTCGAGATCTCCGCGCCGCGTCCGGCAGAGGATCCGGAGTGGATCTCGCGGCAGCTGGCGACGCTGGCCGACCCCGAGGCGTTGCTGGAGCGTCAGGCTTCCGCGCGTGCGGCCGCGTGGGATCGGCTGGTGGCCGCGCATCCCGCGAAAGCTGCCGGGGTCCGCAAGCAGCTCGGCCGGATCGGGGCGGGCGCGCGGGCACGGGAGCAGGCGCGGTCGGAGATGGTGCGGGCGTTCTGGGTCATGCGGGCGTTCGTCCTGCGAGCCGGCGAGCTGACGTCGTCCGGTGAAGACCTGTTCTTCCTGCCGATCGACGACGTGCTGCGCGTCCTGGACGGTGAGACGTCGTTGTTGGACCGGGTGCACGCGCAACGGCAGGCCTACGAGCGGTATCGCGCGCTGCCGCCGTATCCGGCGGTGATCCGCGGCCGGTTCGATCCGGAGTCGTGGGCGGCCTCACCGAACCGCCGAGCCGACCTCTACGACGCGACGACCGACGTGCCGATGCCATCGGACGTCACGGGTTTCCCGGGCTCGGCGGGTGTGGTCGAGGGCATCGCCAGGGTGCTGGCCAGGGTCGAGGACGGTGAATCGTTGCAGCAGGGCGAGATTCTCGTGACCACGGTGACGAACATCGGCTGGACTCCGCTGTTCACCCGTGTCGCGGCGGTCGTGACGGACGTGGGTGCGCCTCTCTCGCACGCGGCGATCGTGGCGCGGGAGCTGGGAATTCCGGCGGTGGTCGGGTGCGGCAACGCCACGACGAGGATCGCGACCGGAGATCGGGTCGAGGTCGACGGGGCACGGGGCACCGTGCGGAAGGTGTGCTGAACCCACCACCCGTCCGCCGCCGGGTGGTGGTTCGGCACACCGAGGTCAGTTGTGCACGGGCACGCAGCTGTGCATCGAGACGAGCTGACGCCGCATGCGTTCCCGCAGCAGGTCGATCACCTCGGTGACCGTGTCCGCCTCCGCGTACGCCTGCACCTCGACCCACTTCAGGTCGAGCCGGGCGTGCGCGTGGATGACGGACTTGTCCGAAGTCAGGTTGACCCAGGCGAAGTCGACCCGGTCGGGCGCGTACCGGTCGAGCGAACCGATCCGCGCAGACGCGTAGTCCCTGGCCTGCTCGGGAATGGACTCCGCGAGCGAGACCTGGATGTAGTCCATCGACACCTGCCTCCTCAAGGCAACGCGGCATCGTCGCGTGGCCTGTTCGACGGTACGAAAGCGATCGCAACGCCGAACGGGGCGTTGGTCCCGACAGCGCAGGGTCTTTCTCCTGGAATGGCGCGGCCGGTGGACCTGGGGATGTCACTGGACCAATGCAGAGACCCGCTGGTCGAGCTGTTCTTCGGTGGGGGCGCCGGTGAGCAGTTCCACCGAGCCGTCACTGCGGACGAACGCGAACGTCGGCTGAGCGGTCACCCCGAACCGCTTCCACACTGAGCCGTCGAGGTCGGCCAGATGCGGGAACCCGGTCATCCGGTGGTCGGACACGAACTTCTTCATCGCGTCGAGCTGGTCCTCCGCCGCCACGCCGACGAACTGGACCTTGTTGTGGCGCTTGGCGACCTCGGCGACCTTCTCCGCCTCCGCGTTGCACGACGGGCACCACGGCGTCCAGAACCACAGCACGGCGGGCTGGCCGACGAGCTTGTCACCGCGGAACTCCGCTCCCTCCAGCGTCTTCGCGGTGAACTGGAACTTCTCCGGGGCGGGCGCCTTCTCCGCGCACCCGGCGAGCAGCAGGACTCCCAGCAGTACTCCGAGGATGCGCATGGGCTCCTCACCTCCTGTCTGGGCGTACGGCCTTGCGCCTCCTCCGGTTCAGCCACCACGCGCGGCCGATGACCAGGACCACCGCGAACGGCCACGGGCCCAGCGCCCCGACGATCTGCGCGAGCGTGGACTGGAACCGTCCGGCGCGATTCCGCAGCCGTACATGGACCAGAGGCTCTTCGGGACGGCCAACCCGGCCGTCATCACCAAACCGGACAGACAGTGGTTGGCAGCCGTTCCACCCCTGCTCGTCTACGTGATCGTCGGCCTGGTGATCGGCTTCGAGTCGCTCGGCATTTCCGCTGCCGGGCGAGATCGTGCTGGTCACGGCCTCGCTGCCGGCGTCGCAGCACGACCACCTGAGCCCGTTGCGGATCGGCGTGTGGGCGAGCGCCGGCGTGGCCTGGATGGGCGGCAGATTCCCCAAGCACTTAGGGGAAACGCAACTCAGCCATGCTCGTCGCGTGTTCCAGAAACGCGGCGCGTGGGCCGTTTCTTCGGCCGTTTCGTCGCTCTGCTGCGCATTCTCGCTGGGCCGCTGCACATGAACTGCGGCAAGTTCCTGGTGGCCAACGCCGCGGGTGGCGTGGTGTGGGCGGCGTTTTCGTGGTGAAGCGCCGCCTGGCCAAGGCGGCAGAGGATGAACCCGCCGAGGAAGTCATGCCTGTGCAGCCCAGGCCGCGATCTGGGCGCGCGACCGCACGCCCAGCACGGTCTTGAGGTCGCGCACGTCCGCCTCGACGGTCCACAGCGACACGTGCAGCCCGTCCGCGATCTGCTTTGTTGGTCAGCCCTTCCGCGACCATCGCCGCGACCCTGAGCAGTCGTTCCTCGTGCCAGAACAACGGCCCGAACGCGATCTCCTCGGCCTCGTCCCCTGGATCGCCCATTTCGGTGTTGTACAAAGCTGAGCAGTCGTCGTTTACCTGACCGATCTGTCAGACACACCTTGTGGCCCCCCGATTACGCGCGGTATGGTCTAGACCTTCAACCGCCGCCGCGATGTAACGCACGCAAAGCAACATCAAGGCAAAGGAAGTCACATGAAGAATCGACCCAGGCTTGCTGCCGCATTGGCAGGTGTTCTGGCTGCACCGTTGGTCCTCGTGGCTCTCCCCACCGGTACGGCGTTCGCGCACGGCTACGTGTCGTCGCCGGCCAGCCGCCAGGCGCAGTGCGCGAGTCGCACGATCTCCTGCGGCGCCATCCAGTACGAGCCCCAGTCGGTCGAGGGGCCGAAGGGCCTCAAGAGCTGCCACGCCAACCTGCAGCAGTTCGCCGAGCTCAGCAACGACAACAAGGGCTGGCGGGTCCACAACGTCGGCTCCACGGTGACGTTCAACTGGACGTTCACCGCACGGCACCGCACGCGCGACTACGACTACTTCGTCGACGGCAGGAAGGTCGCGAACTTCAGCGGCAACAACCAGCAGCCGCCCGCGACGGTGTCGCACAAGGTCAACGTGCCGAAGGGCAAGCACAAGGTGCTCGCCGTGTGGAACATCGGCGACACCGCGATGGCGTTCTACTCCTGCATCGACGTCAACGTGAGCTGATCACCGATCGGTGCGCGAGGTCCCCTTCCGCTCACGCACCACCGCGTCGGCGTCGAACGGCATGAGGTTCAACGGCGGGCCGGACAACGGTTTCCGCAACGCGTCGAGGACCTTCGCGTTCATCGCCTCGATGATCGCGCGCGCCTCGGTGTCGGTCTCGGCCGCCAGGGCACGGGCCTTGGCGGTCTCGGCCTCCCTGCGCAGGACCAGGGAAGAGGGCAACCCTGTCGTGCCCTCTTCCTCCCGCACCTTCTTCCTGATCCACCAGTCTTCTTCCAGCGGCTCACCCGCGCCGGGCAACGGTTTGCCCGCGCTCGGCAGGCCGTCGAACTCGCCGCGTTCCTGGGCTTCGCGGATCTGCCTGTCGATCCACGACTCGAAGTCCATGCCGTGCGGTTTCCGTTGTGTCATGGGGAAAACCTCCTGACCGCGGTGTGGACCGCCTCGACGAACGCGGGGCTGCCCTTGTGGCCGGCGTCGTCCACAAGGGTCAGTTCGGCGTCCGGCCACGCCCGCGCCAGCGCGTACGCGGTGTCCGCCGGGCAGCTCAGGTCACGACGGCCGTGGATCAACGCGGCCGGGATGCCCGCGAGCTTGCCGGCGTCGCGCAGCAGATCGTCGACGAATCCGAGATTCGCGTAGTAGTGGGCGATGATCCGCACCATCGCGATCACGTCGTCACCCACGTGGCTGCTGAAGACGTCCGGCTTTCCGTGGTTCTCCAACGACAGCACGGTGTCCTCCCACCGGCACCACTCGGCGGCAGCCTGCTCGCGGACCGCTCGATCCGGGTCCTCCATCAGGTCCGCGTACGCACGCACGACGTCCGGCGCGTTGCCGACGTGTGCGCTGAACCTCTCCCACGCCTCGGGGAAGAACCGGGAAACGCCCTTGTACAGCCAATCCAGCTCACGGGCAGACGCGAGGGTGACCGCGATGAGGATCATCTCGGAGACGCGTTCCGGGTGGCGCTGCGCGTAGGCGACGCCGAGCGTGGTGCCCCACGAGCCGCCGAACACGAGCCACTTCTCGACACCGAGATGCTCGCGCAGCTTCTCCATGTCGGCGATGAGGTGCTCGGTCGTGTTGACGCTCATGTCCACGGCCGGGTCGCTCGCGTGCGGCAGGCTCCGGCCGCAGCCGCGCTGGTCGAAGAGCACCAGCCGGTACCGGCCCCCGGCGAGTGCCTTCCGCGCGTTGACCGAGCAGCCCGCGCCGGGCCCGCCGTGCAGGTACACGGCGGGCTTGCCGTCAGGATCACCCACGACCTCCCAGTAGACGCGGTTGCCGTCACCGGTGTCGAGAAGGCCGTGGTCCAGAAGCTCCATGATCTTCAGGGTAGCTAGATCTTCAGGGGCTTCCAGTTCAGTCCGGCGTCATCGGTCCGGTACACCTCGGCGAACTGCTGACCAGGACCACCGCGCACGAGGGCGGCGTGCCGCGCGTCGGAGAACGCCAGGTCCTCGAACGGCGGTCCGCCGAGCGTGAGCAGCGTGTCCCACTTCTCGCCGGGACCGCGGTGGACGAACGACCAGTCGCGCCCGGTCGCGGCCACCAGCGCCGCTTCCGGTGAGATGGCGAAGCCCGTCGTGATGCCCTCGCGTGGCGGCACGCTGATCGTCTTGAACGGCCCGCCCTCCGACCTGCGCAGCTCCTTGGTCATGTTCCCGAAGCCGGGATCGAAGCTGCACAACGCGTACCGGTCGGTGCCGACCGTGCCGAGCCGGGTGGCCGACACGTCCGTGCACGGCGCGGGCTCCTCCATCCAGCCCGACGGCGACCGGGTCCAGTACCGGTTCTCCTCGCCGACCCGCGCCAGCGAGACGTGGCCCGGCGCGATGTCACCGAACGCCCGGCCCTTGACCTCGATTCCCGGCACCGGCTGCCACGAGCCGAACCACAGCTCGCGGTGGAACAGCCTGCTGGACGTGCCGTCGTAGATCACCGCCAGGAACCCGGAGGCCTCGAACCCCAGGGCCCCAACGGTTCCCTTGACGCCGGACGGCTCCCAGCGGGTGCCGCCGTTGCTGGTGACGAACAGCTGCTCGCCGTCGGTCACCATGCCGGCGGCGTCGTTCACGAAGAGCACTCGCAGCCGGTCCGACTCCGGGACCGACAGCGCCGGTGTCCTCACCCGAGTCCACGACGAGCCGCCGTCGAGCGTGCGGACGAGCTGCGGGCATTTCGCGGTCTGGCACAGGGTGTCGAGGCCCAGCACCCAGCCGCGGTCAGCGGACACCCACGACGTCGACGCGGGCACGACCCCGGTGCCCGCGTGCGCGACGGAAGTGGTCAGTCCGGTCAGCAACAGTGAAACGACAAGGACAGCAATGCGTTTCCCCCACATCGCCTTCTCCCCTCAAGAGGCTGATTCCCACTCAACACCTCTTGCGCGTGAAGCGGCAACCACCCATCCCGCCACCAGCACACCCGCGCCACCGCTGAGCACGAACGTCAGCTCGGGACCGACCGCGTCCAGCAGCAGACCACCGCCGATGTACGAAATCGCCGCAGCCACACCGATTCCGCCGTAGAAGTTGGCGAACACCCTGCCCGTCCGGTCAGCCGGGGTGAGCTTCTGGATCAGCGTGCTGTGCGCGATGTCCATCGCCGCGATGCCCAGCCCTCTGACCGCCTGCAGCACGAACGCCGACGCCACACCCCACGCCAGGCCGGTGAACAGGTTGCCCGCACTGCTGACGACGAACCCGGTGACCAGCAAGGTGATCATGCTCAACTTCGTGTTCCTGCCCAGCAGCGCGAACCCGGCCAGCAGACCAATGCCCACCGCGCCGAGGATGACGCCCGCGGCGCTGTCGGAGGCGTGGAACACGTTCTTGGTCAGCTGCAACACCGCGACGTCGTCGATCGCCGTGCACGCCACAACCCCGCAGAAGCCGAGGAAGATGATCCTGAGGGGCCGGTTGCCCCAGATCTCCTTCAGACCTTCCTTCGCGTCCTTGAAGACCGTGCCGTTGGTCTCTGCCGGCAGTTTCAGTCTCGGCAGCCTCAGCAACAACAACGCCGACACCCCGAAGCTCACGGCGTCCACGAGCAGCACGCCCCTGGTGTCCATGAACGTCAGCAGCAGCGCGGCCAGGAGCGGCCCGATCACGTCCGCGCTGTTGGCGCCGAGACCCAGCGCGGCGTTCGCTTCCCCGAGCTGCCGGGGTTCGACGAGACTCGGCACCGCGGCCCGCGAGGCCGGGATGAAGATCTGCCCGAGCACCGCCCTGACGCCGACCAGCACGAGCAGGACGGGCAACGGCGGCAGGGTGAACGCGATGACCGCCAGCAGCACCCCTTGAGCCGCCTCGCACGCGATCATGACCGTGCGCCGGTCGAACCTGTCGCTGATGACACCCGTGAACGGGCTGAGCAACGACGGCGCGAAGTCGCCCACCAGCAGCAGCGCCGCCACCGCGACGGCCTTCCCCAGCACGGACTGCACGTGCAGCATCAGCGTGACGAGGCTGAGCGCGTCCCCAACGACGGAAACGACCCGCGCGGTGCTGAGCACACGCAACGGGCCGTTGTGTTTGAGGAGGGTCAGCACACGGCCATGATGTCCGCGCCTCGGTTCCCCCGCCATCGAGTTTCAACGACAGGTGGAAGCCCCCCGGCGAGACCCGGTTTGAGCCGCGGACGCGGTCACGAGCAGAAGGTGTACCGCGGAAGTTTCAGCTGCCCGGTTTCAGCAGGCCGGACTTGTGGGCGGCGGCCACGACCTGAGCGCGCGACGACAGTCCGAGCTTGGCCATCGCGCGGTTGAGGTGCGTCTTGACGGTGGCTTCCGAGAGTGGCCGGGCGGCCAGGCGTGCCGAGATCACTCACACGATTGTCCGGCAGCCCGGTCCGCACGACCGTCTCAACAGGATCGAATCACCCGACGATGGCTACTTCAGCACGGCGTCCAGCTGGTCCGCCAGCTTGTTCATGATCTTGGCGTAGGAGGCGTGACTCAGCGGGGCCACCGCGTTCCACTCCACGAACCGGCCGGCCTGCACGGCGGGCAGCGCCCGGAAGACCGGGTGGCCCTCCTTCATCTGCTCCGGGTTGAGGACGTGCTGACGGGTGTCCCACATGATCACGTGCTCTTTGTACGTAGCGGAGTTCTCCCACGACAGCGACTGGAAGTAGCCACCGCCCTCGGCATCCGGCTTGTCCGGCGTGAGCAGCGGCAGGCCGAGCTCCTTCGAGTACCAGTCGAGGTCGGGGTTGCGGGCGGGCACCGCGACGTAGAAGAGCTTCGGGTCCGCGCCGACGACCTGGATCTTCTGGTTGGCGGCCGTCATCTTCCTGCCGATCACCCTGAGCCGGTCCGCGGCCTTGGTGAACGCCTCCTCGTCCGCCTTCACCTTGGCCGACTCGGTGTCGGCGCCCAGCGCCTTCGCGAGCTCGCGGAAGCGCTTGATGCCGTCAGGCAGCTGGATCTTCGACTGTCCGATGCCGACGGTCGGGGCGACCTTGAGGACCTTCTCCTCGAACTCGGCCGTGAGGTGCCAGAGACCGGTGACCTCGGGATAGTGGCCGGCCACGACCAGGTCGGCGTTCAGCGCGGCGAACTTCTCGAAGTCGATCTCGCCGTAGCCGGGGCCGGTGATGTCGGCGACCTGGCCCGGGTCGATGCTCCCCGCCTCCGGGTCGGTGCTGCCGTCAGAACGCTTGAGCGGCCCGAACGTGCCGACGACGTTGATCCCGTAGTCCTTGAGCGCGCCGGCGGCGGACACCTGCGCGACCACGCGCTCCGGCCGCTTCGGCGCGGTGACCTCGTTGCCGCGGTCGTCCTTGAACGACCACTGGCCACCCGACTGCTCCGTTGGAGCGTTCCCACCGCACCCGGCCACTAGGCCGAGCAGCAGAACCGCGGCGACTGTCCTGCGCACCTGTCCACCTCCTGAGTTTAGCCTTACCTAACCTAGCAAGAGGCTTTACAAGATCCGCGACACCGGTAGGTTGGTCACCGTGCGGAACGAACTGACGACAGTGCGCCGTACTGCCGTCGCCATCGCGCTCGCGTTGCTCGCCGTTTTCGCGCTGCACCCGGCCTGCCCGCCCGAGCCCGCCTACCACGGCGCGTTCACGCCCGGCATCTCCGGGGAGTTCTGCCACCACGGCGACGCCCATCATCTGTCCGCCGCCGCACCCGCCCAGGCCGCCGTTCAGGCGAGCGCCGCCTCCCTCACCGCGCCGGAGGCGGACGTCGTGCCCGTCACGCGTCCCGCCGCCGCGGCGCAGTCGTGCCCGTGGCGCGCCGAGCCCTCGCGCTCCGGGCGAACACTGCTGTTCGACCTCGGCATCTCCCGGACGTAGGCCGGCCGTCTTCCGCGTGCCCCGGCAGGACCTTCCGCGGTCCTGCCGCGCTGCCGCGCGCTCTCCCGACGGCCTGTCACTTTCTTCCGAGGGACTCCCATGTCTGTTCCGGTTCTGGACCGCAACACGCCCGCCGGCATCGTCGGCAACACGCCCGTGCTGTGGATCGACGAACTCTCCCGCACGTCCTCGTCCGGCTTCTGGGCGAAGCTCGAAAGCGCCAACCCCGGCGGTGGCATGAAGGACCGCGCCGCCCTGCACATGGTCGGCCGCGCCCTGGAGCGCGGTGATCTCCTTCCCGGCGGCCACATCGTCGAGTCGACCAGCGGCACGCTCGGCCTCGGCCTGGCGCTCGCCGGGGTCGTGCACGACATCCCGGTCACGCTGGTGACCGATCCCGGCCTCGAACCGATCATCCGGCGGATGCTGCGCGCCTACGGGGCCACCGTGGATCTCGTGGAGAGCCCGCATCCGACCGGTGGCTGGCAGGAGGCGCGGCGCGAACGCGTGGCCGCCCTGCTGTCCGCGTTGCCCGGCGCCTACTGCCCCGACCAGTACAACAACCCGGACAACGTGGCCGGGTACGCACCGCTCGCCCACGAGCTGGCCGCGCAGCTCGGTCACGTCGACGTGCTGGTGTGCGCGGTCGGCACCGGAGGCCACTCCGCCGGCGTGGCCTCGGTGCTGCGCACGCACTTCCCGTCGTTGCGGCTGGTGGGAGTCGACACGATCGGCTCGACGATCTTCGGCCAGCCGGCGCGGACCCGGCTGATGCGCGGGCTCGGGTCGAGCATCTTCCCGCGCAACGTCGACTACCCGGCGTTCGACCAGGTGCACTGGGTCAATCCCGGCGAGGCCGTGTGGGCCTGCCGGACACTGGCTTCACGGCACTACGCGAGCGGTGGCTGGAGCGTTGGCGCCGTTGCACTTGTGGCGTCCTGGTTGGCGCGGACCTCGGCCGCCGGGACGCGGATCGCCGCGGTGTTCCCCGACGGCCCGCAGCGGTACTTCGACACCGTCTTCAGCGACGAGTACTGCGCCGGTCACGGGTTGCTGGACGTGGTTCCCGCCGCGGACCCGCTGGAGATCTCTTCGCTGGGAGAGCGTGAAGTGCTGTCGTGGACCATGTGCCGGTCCGTTGTGGACCCGCTGGCGGTGACGGTGTGATCACACAGTTCCGGTCGTTCGACCGCAGCGTGCAGTTGTTGCTGCTCAACCAGTTCAGCATCAACGTGGGCTTCTACATGTTGATGCCGTACCTCGCGTCGCACCTGTCGGTGACGCTGGCGCTGGCCGGGTGGGCCGTCGGGCTCGTGCTGGGAGTGCGGAACTTCGCACAGCAGGGCATGTTCCTGATCGGTGGCACGCTGGCGGATCGCCTGGGGTACAAACCGTTGATCGTGGCGGGCTGTGCGCTGCGGACCGGTGGGTTCGCGTTGCTCGGGCTCGTGGACGGGTTGCCGGCCCTGGTGATCGCCTCGGCGGCCACCGGGTTCGCCGGGGCGTTGTTCAACCCGGCCGTGCGCGCGTACGTGGCCGCGGACGCGGGCGAACGGCGGGTCGAGGCGTTCGCGCTGTTCAACGTCTTCTACCAGACCGGGATCCTGGTGGGCCCGTTGATCGGGCTCGCGCTGACCGCGGTGGACTTCCGGCTGACGTGCCTGGTGGCGGCCTTCGTGTTCCTGGTGCTGACCGTCCTGCAGTGGCGGTCGCTGCCGGCGCGCGCCGGTACGGCTTCCGGCTCGGTGCTCGCGGACTGGCGGGCGGTGTCGGGAAACCGGCGGTTCGTGCTGTTCGCGCTGGCGATGACCGGGTCCTACGTGCTGTCGTTCCAGGTCTACCTGGCGCTGCCGCTGGCTTCCGGGTCGGCGGTGCTGACGGCCGTGCTGTTCGCCGTGTCGGGCGTGCTGGCGGTTGTGGGCCAGATGCGGGTCACGGCGTGGGCTCGCGTGCGGTTCGGCCCGGACCGGTCGCTCGCGATCGGGATGCTGGTGCTCGGGCTGGCGTTCCTGCCCGCGATCTTCGGTGGGTGGGCGGGGCTGGTGCTGTGCGCGGCGCTGCTCGCGCTGGGCACGATGGTGGTCTTCCCGTTCGAGATGGACAAGATCGTCTCGCTGGCTGACGACCGGCTCGTGGCCACGCACTACGGCCTCTACCACACCGTTGTGGGCGTCGGGATCCTGCTCGGCAATCTGCTCACCGGAATTGCGTTCGACGCCGCTGCGCGCGCGGGTGTGCCTTGGGTTCCCTGGCTCGCTCTCACGTCGGTGGGACTCGGGTGCGCGTGGGCACTGAAAAAACTGGCGTCCCGTGTCGATTCCGATGTCGATTCCGGGCTCGCTCACTCGACGTAGAGGCAGAGGCAGGTAACGGATCGGAGGACGCCATGATCGCCAATCTCATCGCGACGCTGGTCGAGGAAGACCTCGCGGAGGACGACGGCGTGCTGGCGCCCGACGACCGCCTGACCTGCCACGTGCACGGGAGATGGATCCACCAGTGCGTCTCGTCGCCCGTGCACGTCAACCCGGTCACGCGACACCGCTGGTGCCGCGGCTGCGACGCCGAGCTGGGCGTGGTGGTCGACGAGCTGGCCGGCGTTGTCGCGATGCGCTGCCCCCGCTGTGGGCGCGGGGGCAGCGCCGCCACCGCCCGCCTGATCGCCGCCTGCCGTGCCTCGATCGAGGCACGGCGGGCCGCCTGATCGGGTAGTTCTCGATCTTGTGGGCGGTTGGTCCGGTTAGGTTGGTTTGCGTGATTTCCCGCATCGCCGCTGCCGTCGCCGCGGCTCTCGTGACCGCCACGCCCGCCTCCGCTTCCGAGCTCGTGGACGTGGAGGTGGAGGCGTTCAACGACACGACCCTCGTCGAGGGGCCTCTGGTGGCGACACCTGAAAGGTGAACCCCGTCAGCTGTTCGGCCGTACGCCTCCTCAGAAGTTGTTCCCGACTCTCTGAGGAGGCCGCGTGCCCGGCCGACGTGCTGCAAGGACGACCGCTCTGGCCGCCGTAGTCGCCGCGACGGTGGTGTCGATGCCTTCGGCACACGCTCAGCCCGCCGCTGACGCGCTGAAGGAGTACACGGAGCTGACGCATCACGCCGAGAAGCTCACCCAGGACCACCTCAAGGCCACGGGTGACCTCGCGAAGGCGAACGCGATCGTCGGCATCGCGACGGAGGCGGAGAAGAAGGCCCTGGCCGAGTCCGAGCAGTTCCGCGGCCAGGTCGACCTGCTGACCGAGGCGACGTTCGAGGGTGCGCGGTTCAACGACCTGTCGGCGTTGCTGACCAGTTCGTCCCAGCAGGACTTCCTGAACCGGATGCAGGCGCTGAACATGATCGCCGCCGACCAGAACGAGGCGGTGTCGCGCCTGGACGCCACCCTGTCGGCGGCCAGGAAGGCGCGGGCCGATGCCACCGCCGCCGCGAACGCCGCGGACAAGCTGGTCAAGGACGTGACGGTCCGCAAGACGGCGATGGACCAGCAGGTGGCGACCGCACGGTCCAAGTACCAGTCGTTGTCCGTGCCGCAGAGGCAGACGCTGGCGGCCACCGGCCCCAAGGTCACCGCGCCGGTACCGGCGGGCGCGGCCGGGGTGGCGCTGAACTTCGCACTGGGAGAGCAGGGCAAGCCGTACGTGTTCGGTTCGAACGGACCCGGCTCGTGGGACTGCTCGTCGCTGATGCAGGCCGCGTACCGGGCGGCCGGAGTGTCCATTCCGCGCGTCACCTACGACCAGGCGAAGGTAGGCCGCGCAGTGGGTCGCGGCGAGGTCGCGCCGGGAGACCTCATCATCTACTACGCAGGTCAGTCGCATGTGGCCATGGCTGTGGACGGTGTTCGCGCGGTGCACGCGTCCACTGAGGGCGTGCCGGTGAAGGTGGCGAACATCGACTCCATCGGACCCATTTCGGTGATCCGCCGGGTTGTCGGGTGACGCTTCTCTCCCACCCCGCGATAAACCAACGTGAGCGACTGTGAGAGCGTGCTGATCGGTGAACTGTTGAGGACCCGGTGGTAGACGAACACAAGGTCGTTCCGTAACCTGTCCGAGACCTTCGGCCCAGCAGTTAACCCACTCGGGGCACACGCCAAGGTTGCCGCCTCACGCGCAGTAGTTCTCGCGGGGCGGCTGCCAGGAAAAAGGAGGAACCGCGACGTGGTGTCGCACCCCTCACGCCGTACCGTGCGTGGAG
The DNA here is from genome assembly GCF_039537795.1 of Lentzea roselyniae. NCBI lineage: Bacteria > Bacillati > Actinomycetota > Actinomycetes > Pseudonocardiales > Pseudonocardiaceae > Lentzea > Lentzea roselyniae. The sequence goes on along the minus strand of NZ_BAABBE010000007.1, from coordinate 212,041 downwards.
CGCTTGTGGCGACGGCGGCTGTCGTCGCGGCCGCACTCCCCACGACCCCGGCCACCGCACAGCCTTCTGCCGCGGACGCGCTCGCGAAGTACAACGAGCTGTCCGAGAAGGCCTCCAAGCTCAACCAGGACCACCTGAAAGCCCAGGGCGACCTCGCGGCCAAGCAGGGTGAACTGGACAAGGCCAAGGGCGACCTCGCCAACGCCCAGAAGGCCGAGGAGTCCCTCCGCGGTCAGGTGGACCTCCTCACCGAGGCCACGTTCGACGGCGCGCGCTTCAACCAGATCTCCGCGCTGCTCGTGAGCGACTCGCAGCAGGACTTCCTCAACCGCATGTCGGCCATCAACATCCTCGCGGCCGACAACGCGGACGCGCTGAAGAAGCTGCAGGAGGCGGTCGACGCCGCCGACAACGCGACGAAGACGGCCAACGAGGCCACTGAGACCTCGAAGAAGCTGCTCAGCGAGATCGAGCAGAAGAAGGCCGACCTCGACAAGCAGCTCGCCGAGGCACAGGCGCAGTACCGCTCGCTGAGCGCGTCGGTCCGGAACCAGCTGAGCCAGGCCGGCGACATGTCCAACATCTCGGTCCCGGCCGGCACCGCGGGCAAGGCCCTGGAGTTCGCCCTCGCCCAGCGCGGCAAGAGGTACGTCTACGGCTCCAACGGCCCGGACACCTGGGACTGCTCATCGCTGATCCAGGCCGCGTACCGCTACGCGGGCGTGTCCATCGGCCGCACCAGCTACGCCCAGGCGGCCGCCGGTCGCCCGGTCAGCCGCGGTGAGGTCAGGGCCGGCGACATCATCGTCTACTACTCCAGCCAGTCCCACGTGGCCATGGCGGTGGACGGCATTCGTGCGGTGCACGCGTCCACCGAGGGTGTGCCGGTGCGCATCGCCGACATCGACTCGATCGGCCCGATCAGCGTCATCCGTCGCATCGAGGGCTGACACTGCGCTTGTGTGAACGCCCCCTTCCCGGTTCGGGGAGGGGGCGTTTCGCGGGATGGCGGCCAGAACCTCGGGCTTCGTCGCGGAAGCACGATCCAGGCGTCAGCTGGGCGGTCAGGTCCTGACCGTCCCCTGACGGCGGCAGCACGAATCGGGCCGGACCTCTCCCCTGCGAGAAGGCCGGCCCGATTCGCGGTTCCGGCGCAGGACACAGCCCCGCCCGAGCGCGGGGCGGGACAGCCGGAGAGGACTCGCGCCGGCAGCGGCGCGGAAGGTCAGGCCGTGGGGTCCTGGCGCGCGATGGCGAAGGCCGGGTTGCCCTCGGCGTCCTGGCGCACGTCGAGGACCTTGTCCTCCAGGTACTGGGCGGCAGCCGGTTCCATGATGACCTTGGCGCCCGCGTCGGCCGTGACCACCTGGTCGCCGTCCGCCGCCTCGCTCAGCGACAGCTCCAGCGCTGCCTGGCTGTTGTGGTCAGCGGCCAGGGCGAAACGCAGACCGACGTCGTCGGTGGTGCCCTCTGACTGCGACGTCAGCTCGTTGATGACCTCGGCAGCCATCGGCGTCACTTCGAGCATGTCGGCCCCTTCAGCAGGAAACAAGAAACTCGTCCGGTGTTCCCTGCACTCGCCGGATTCAACCACCATTCACCGAAGACGCACGTGAACGCCTACGCAACTCGATGGGCCGGACGTGTCACCTCGTTTCGGACATGGCCGCACGCCGAGCACACGCGCGGTACCGGGATCAGTTCGGCGACCAGGCGCCACGAGTCCGCGAACGACGGGGCCTCCTGGCCCGGCACCAGCAGGCTGTCGAGCACCTCCTGGCGGCGCCGGCCCTTCTCGCGGCTGCGTTCCACCGGGTCGCGGCGGTGGGCCAGAGCGCGAGACTCCGCCCGCGCGCGCTCGCCCTCCGACGTCAGCGCGCTGCGGGAGCGCGGCGCGTGCAGAGCGGCGTTGCGACGGTTCACGCGGTACCACTCGCCCAGCGACACACCGGCTAAAGGCGGGCGGGCGAGGCGCGCGCCGTCCGCCGTCCACACCATCAGGCGCGCTCGCAGGAACTCGTGGGCCACCTGCGAGCGGGAGCGAGGCCTGCCCTGGCGCGTGCCGTCCGGGCGGGTGTCGACGGCCACCAGCAGGGCGTCGACGCTCCAGCCCGCCTTGAACCACGGCTCCAGCAGGCGGCGGATCCACCGGCGGTCCGCATCCGGCCACGAGGCTCGCACGCACAAGGATTCGACCGCGATGTCGACGTCGGCATTGGTCGACGGCACCACGCGGCCCGGCCAGCGACTGGGATCGATCTGCATCTGAACTGACCTCCCATAGCACACACGAACACCTGTTCGACATGGTGCCACGCAGGTCTGACAAAAACTGAATACCTGGCCTCTGACCAGGCAAAACATCAGGCCACCAACACCGCTGCACCCGTCACCCTGCCCACGCGGAGGTCCGACAGGGCCAGGTTCGCCTCGGACAGCGCGTACGGCTGGACGGCCACCGACAGCCGGTGCGAGGCGCAGAACGACAGGAACTCGGCGGCGTCGGCACGCGTGTTCGCGGTGACCGACCGGACCTGCCGCTCCTGGAACAGGTGCCGCTCGTACGACAGCACCGGCACGTCGGACAGGTGGATCCCGGCGATCACCAGCGTCCCGCCGCGGTCCAGCGCCTCGAGGGCAGGCGGCACCAACGTGCCCACCGGCGCGAACAGCACCGCCGAGTCCAGCGGCACCGGAGGCACGTCTGCGGAGGCCGACGCCGCCCCCAGCGACAGGGCCAGGTCGCGAGCGGCCGCGGACCGGGTCACCACGTGCACCTCGTACCCGCGCGCGACGGCGACCTGCGCGGCCAGGTGCGCGGACCCGCCGAACCCGTAGATGCCCAGCCGCCCGCCGTCAGGAACCTCAGCCCGCTTCAACGCCCGATAGCCGATGATCCCCGCACACAACAACGGCGCCAGAGACTCGCTCGAATACCCGGTGGGCAACCGAAGTGCATAAGCAGCGGGAACGACCGCATAAGACGCATAGCCACCGTCAGCGTCCCACCCGGTGTACAGCGACGACGGGCACAGGTTCTCTGCACCGCGCAAACAGAACCGGCAAGAGCCACACGTGTGCCGCAGCCAGGCGATGCCGACCCGCTCCCCCACGACGAAACCGCCAGAAGCGACGACAACCTCACCCACGACCTGATGCCCCGGCACCACCGATGGCCGATGTACGGGCAGATCTCCGTCCACCACGTGCAGATCGGTCCGGCACACCCCGCAGGCGAGCACCCGCACCAGCAACTCCCCCGGAGCGGGTGACGGCACCGGCACGTCCACGGGCCGCAGCGGCGTGGTCTGCCACGAAAGCACGATTCCCAGGTTAGCCTGCGGAAATGGTGCACGACGAGCCTCACGACGAGGTCACCGGTGATCGGATGAACTGGCTGCGCGCGGGAGTTCTCGGCGCGAACGACGGCATCGTCTCGACCGCCAGCCTCGTCGTGGGTGTCGCCGGCGCCACCACGGAAAAGGCTCAGATCCTCGTCGCCGGCCTCGCCGGACTCTTCGCGGGCGCGATGTCCATGGCGTCCGGCGAGTACGTGTCGGTCAGCAGCCAGCGCGACGCCGAACGCGCCCTCCTCGCCAAGGAGCGCCAGGAGCTCAAGGAAACGCCGGAGGAGGAGCTCGAGGAACTGGCCGACATCTACGAGGAGAAGGGCCTCGATCCTGACACCGCGCAGGAGGTCGCCAAACAGCTCACCAAGCACGACGCACTGGCCGCCCACGCCGAGGCCGAGCTCGGCATCGACCCGGAGGAGCTCACCAACCCCTGGGGCGCCGCCATCGCGAGCTTCATCTCGTTCACCGTCGGCGCCCTGCTCCCGCTGGCGGCGATCATCCTGAGCCCCACCAGCCTCCGCGTCCCGATCACCGTCGTCGCCGCCATCGCGACCCTCGCGCTGACCGGCTTCATCAGCGCCAGGCTGAGCGGGGCACCGCGGCAGCGCGCGATCGTCCGCAACGTCGTGGGTGGACTGATCGCCATGGGCGTCACCTACGCGATCGGCTCGCTCGTCGGCCAAAGCATCGGATGACGCCGAACTGGGTACTGCCCAGACATGAGTGAAGAACGCGGCGCCTACGTCCCGGAAGACCTCGACTACGAAGGCCTCGACGAGGACAACCTCGAGAAGGACCCGCTGGAGGAGGGCATGGACCCGCCGGAGGGCTGGGCCGAGTCCGACAAGTACGGGATGACCGAGTACGAGCAGGCCCACCCCCGGCCGCTCGACGAACGTCTCAAAGAAGAACGCGGCGAGGACGACGAGACGGGTGCATGATCGAAGCATGAGCCTCGGCATCCCGGAGAAGATCACGGCGTTGCTGTTCGACCTCGACGGCGTGCTCACCAGTACCGCGGTCCTGCACCGCAAGGCGTGGAAGCAGACGTTCGAGGGCATGGGCCAGCCGTTCAGCGAGCAGGACTACCTCGCCTACGTCGACGGCAAGCCGCGCTACGACGGCGTCCGCAGCTTCCTCGCGTCCCGCGGCCTCACGCCGTCGGAGGACGAGATCCGGCGCATCGGCGATCAGAAGAACGACCTGGTCAACCTGATCATCGACGAGGAGGGCATCACGCCCTACCCCGGTTCCGTCCGCTACCTGCAGGCCGCGCGCGAGGCCGGCGTTCCCATCGGCGTGGTCACGTCATCGGCCAACGCCATGCGCGTGCTGCGCGCGGGGAACCTGCTGGACTACGTCGACGCCCTCGTGGACGGCAACGTGATCGTCACGTCGAACCTGCGCGGCAAACCGGAACCGGACTCCTTCATCGAAGGCGCGAGAAGGCTCAAAACCTCACCGGAGAACGCCGCCGTCTACGAGGACGCGCTCGCGGGAGTCGCGGCGGGACGCAAGGGCGGCTTCGGGTTCGTCGTCGGTGTCGACCGCGGCAACCAGGCGGCAGCGCTCAAGACCAACGGCGCCGACGTGGTGGTCAACGAGCTCGACGAGCTGCTGTCATGAGCTACGCGATCGAACCGTGGCAGCTGCGCTGGCAGGGACTCGCGGTGGACCAGCTGCACCGCACCGAGTCGACGTTCGCCCTGTCGAACGGCCACATCGGTTTGCGCGGCACCCTCGACGAGGGTGAGCCGCGCGGCCTGCCCGGCACGTACCTCAACGGCTACTACGAGGAACACCAGCTGCCGTACGGGGAAGCGGGCTACGGCTACCCGGAGGCCGGCCAGACCGTCGTCAACGTGACCGACGGCAAGATCATCCGGCTGCTGGTCGAGGACGAGCCGCTGGACATGCGCTACGGCAACGCGATAGAGCACGAACGCGTCCTCGACTTCCGCTCCGGCACACTGCGCCGCCGCACGCTCTGGGAGTCGCCGACCGGCCGGCGCGTGATCGTGCGCAGCGAGCGGCTCGTGTCGTTCACGCAACGCGCGGTCGCCGCGATCCGGTACGAGGTCGAGCCGATGGACGACGTGCAGCTCGTCGTCCAGTCCGACCTGCTGGCCAACGAGCCGACCATCCACCGCACCAACGATCCCCGCGTCGCCGCCGCGCTGGAGTCGCCGCTGGTCAACGACTTCACGATGGCCGAGAAGACGCGGGCCGTGCTGTGCCACCACACCAAGGTGTCCGGTCTGCGCATGGCCGCCGCGATGGACCACGAGGTCGGCATCGCGGGAGGGCCGGACATCCGCACGGACATCCGGGCAGAAGCCGATCTCGCCCGCTTCACCGCGGCCGTCGACGTGAGCGCGGGCAGCTGCCTGAAGCTCTCCAAGTACCTCGGTTACGGCTGGTCCGGCAAACGCTCCACACCCGCGCTGCGCGCCCAGGTCGAAGCAGCCCTCGCGGGAGCGCTGCAGACCGGCTGGGAGGGGCTGCTGAAGGAGCAGCGGGACTTCCTCGACGACTTCTGGCAGGTCGCCGACATCGAGATCGAGGGCGACGACGAGCTGCAGCAGGCGATCAGGTTCGCGTTGTTCCACATCCTGCAGGCCGGTGCGCGTGGTGAAACCCGTGCCATCCCGGGGAAAGGCCTCACCGGGCCCGGCTACGACGGCCACGCCTTCTGGGACACCGAGATGTTCGTGCTCCCGGTCCTCACCTACACGGTGCCCGACGCGGCCCGCGACGCGCTGCGGTGGCGGCACTCCACATTGGACAAGGCTCGCGACCGCGCGAAGGTGCTGGGGCTCAAGGGCGCCGCGTTCCCGTGGCGTTCGATCAACGGCGCCGAGTGCTCGGCCTACTGGCCGGCGGGCACGGCGGCCTTCCACGTCTCCGGCGACGTCGCCTACGCCACCCAGCAGTACCTCAACGCCACCGGCGACGAGGACTTCGCCCGCGACGAGGCCACCGAGATCCTGGTGGAGACAGCACGTCTGTGGACTTCGCTCGGACACCACGACCGGCACGACGGGTTCCGCATCGACGGCGTCACCGGCCCGGACGAGTACTCGGCGATCGTCGACAACAACGTCTACACCAACCTGATCGCCCAGCAGAACCTGCGCGCCGCCGCCGACGCCGCGGAACGCCACCCGGACAAGGCGAACGCCACCGAGGACGAGATCGCGGCCTGGCGCCGCGCCGCCGACGCGATGGCGATTCCCTACGACGAGATGCTCGAGGTGCATCCGCAGGCGGACAACTGGACCAAGCACGCGGAGTGGGACTTCGAGAACACCCCGCAGGACAAGTACCCGCTGCTGCTGCACTTCCCGTACTTCGACCTGTACCGCCGCCAAGTGGTGAAGCAGGCGGACCTCGTGCTCGCCATGCACGTGCGCGGCGACGTGTTCACCGCGGAGGAGAAGGCCCGCAACTTCGCCTACTACGAGGCCCGCACCGTGCGCGACTCGTCGTTGTCGGCGGGCACGCAGGCCGTGCTGGCCGCGGAGGTCGGCCACCTGGACCTCGCGTACGACTACCTCGTCGAGGCCGCGTTCACCGACCTGCACGACCTGCACGAGAACGTCAACAACGGCCTGCACATGGCGTCGCTAGCGGGCGCGTGGATGGCTTTGGTGGCCGGGTTCGGCGGCATGCGCGACCACGGCGGCGAGCTCACGTTCGCGCCACGGCTGCCGGCCTCGCTCACCCGGTTCTCGTTCCGGATGGCGTTCCGGGGCATTAGGATCTCCATCGACGTGTGCGAGACCGAGGCCACCTACCGGATCGTGGACGGCACCGAGCTCAGGACCAGGCATCACGGCGAGCCGATCACGATCACGGCGGGCAACGCGGTGACCGTGCCGATCCCGAAGGCTCCCGAGCTCGACCGGCCGGAGCTGCCGTTCGGCCGGGAGCCGCGCAGGCACTAACCGAGTTCCAGCACCACCTTCACGTCGCCGGGCCGCTGCTCGAACGCCTCCGCGTACGACTCCAGCGGCACCCGGCGAGTGATCATCGCCGACAGCCAGGCGTCGTCCGCTCGCTCCAGCACCGCCGACGCCTCCTGGTAGTGCCGCACGTTCGCGTTGACCGTGCCGAACACGATCCCGTTGCGCAGCACCATGTCCCGGTTCGCCTGCCCGAGGTCCACCGGCACGACCTCCGTGGACGGCACGCCCGTCAGGCACACCAGGTCCCGCCCGAGCAACTGCGCGACGAGCTTCGGCGCGCCAGTCGCCTCGATCACGACGCGGTGGTCGGGCAGCTCGCGGTGATAGGTCGCGCCCAGCGACTCCACCAGATCAGGCTTCGGCCCGGACGACGCGAGATCGAACACGTGCACGTCCAGTCCACGTTGGACCCCGATCAACGCCGCCAGCAGACCGATCGGCCCTGCGCCGGTGACCAGCACGCTGTCGAACGGGAACAGCGCCAGCCGGTCCAGGCGTTCCCACGCCTTCACCACCACCGAGGCCGGTTCCACCAGCACACCGGTCGACGAACCGACGCCGACGGCGTACGCGGCCGGGACCGTCCACAACGTCGAGCCGTACCCGTCGATGCCGGTGATGCCGCGCTCGGTGTACCGCCCGTTGCGACAGTCGTCGAACTCCCCGCGCGCACACGCCGCGCACGGCACCGGATCCGGCCGCCGCACCACCCCGGCCACCAGGGAGCCGGGCTCGAACCCCGGCCCGCTGATCACCCGTCCCAGCGACTCGTGTCCGATCACGAGAGTCCCGCCGGTGCCGAACTCGCCGCGCACGATCTCGCGGTCCGTCCCGCAGATGCCGATCGCGACACCCTCGACCAGCAACTCCTCTGGTCCAGGCACCGGATCGGGTAGTTCGGTCAACGACAGGGAACCGGCTCGTGCAAGATCCACCGTAAGCGCGCGCATGAGAACCATTCTTGACATATCAACACGATCACGCTGACCATGGGAGCGCTCTCACGAACCCTGTCTCAGTGAGGAGATAGTCGATGCGCAAGCTCCTGTGGCTGGCAGCATCGGCCCTATTAGGGCTGACAACGTTGTCTGCACCCGTGCAAGCAGCTCCACCCAACCTGCTCCCGCTCACCGTCACGAACAACTCCGGCCGCGGCGACGCGGTTCACCTGTACGTGTTCGGCGAGATGGGCGGCCGGCTCGGCTACGTGAACGCCAGCGGGCAGTTCACCCCCTGGTCCGGCGGGACGATCCCTCCATCGCCCGCACCGGACGTCTCGATTCCCGGCCCCGGCAACGGTGGTAGCCGGACCCTGCAGATCCCGATCAACCTCGCCGGTGGCCGCCTCTACATGTCCTTCCGGGACAAGCTGAAGTTCTTCCTGGTGCCGGGAGGCCTGGTGCAGCCGGCGCCGTGGGCGGCGGGCGACCCGAACCGCGACATCCTGTTCGACTGGAGCGAGTTCACCTACAACGGCGGCGGGTTGTGGCTGAACAGCTCCCAGGTGGACATGTTCTCGGTTCCGCACGCGGTCGAGGCGACGTCCCAGGCGGGTGCCACCAAGCGGACCGGCCAGCTCGTCTCCGGCGGCCGCAACCGCATCTTCGACCAGCACCAGCAGCTGGGCGGCGACTGGGCGCGGTTGATCTACACGAGGCCTGACGGCACGCGGCTGCGCGTGCTGAACCCGAGCAAGGGCCTCGACGCGGGCGTGTTCTCGAGCTCGTACTTCCAGAACTACGTCAGCAGCACGTGGTCGACCTACGCGAACACGCCGCTGACCGTCGTTCCGTACCGCAACGAGCCGAACCGGAAGTTCACCGGCCGCACCAGTGGTGGCGTCCTCAACTTCACCAACACGGCCGGCCAGCAGGTCGCGTCGTTCCAGCAGCCGTCGACGCGGGACATCTTCAACTGCGACGGACGGCTCGCGGCCCCGAACAACGACGTCGGCGCGATCTCGCGCTCGCTGTGCGCCGCGCTCAACCGCTCGACGCTCGGGTACCTCCACACCCAGCCGACGTACAACGCCGCCGAGTTCTACACCCGCTCGACCACCAACCACTACTCGAAGATCGTGCACGCCAACATGGTCGACGGGAAGGCGTACGGGTTCGCGTTCGACGACGTCGGCGCCTTCGAGTCACTTGTCCACGAACCCAACCCGCGTTCGGCAAAAGTCACGCTAACCGCATTCTGAACCGAACCATTCTTGCTTTTGATCGACTTTCACTCCACTGTGTGAGGCGCCGTCGCCGCGGCTCTCACACAGTGGAGTCGTTGTGTGCGTACGGGTCCTGCTGGTCGAAGACGACGAGCGAATCCGGCAGGCGCTGAGCCTCGCCTTGTCCGACGAGGGTTTCACGATTGACGAGGCGGGTTCGGGTGAAGAGGCGTTACCGCGTTTGGAGACCGAGCGGTTCGACGTGGTGCTGGTCGACCTCACACTGCCGGGTGTCGACGGCCTGGAGGTCGTGCGGACCCTCAGGGCACGCGGTGACCTGCCCATCATCGTGGTCACAGCCCGCACGGACGCCCGTGACGTGATCGCCGGGCTGGAGGCCGGTGCGGACGACTACGTCACGAAACCGTTGATGGCGAGCGTTCTCGCGGCGCGGATCCGCGCGTTGTTGCGCAGGCGCGGACCAGGGCGGGAAACAGTTCAGATCGGCGATCTGGAAATCCGTCCGCAGGAAGGCCTTGTGCACCGAGCGGGGGAACGCGTTCACCTCACCAGGACGGAATTCCGGCTGCTGCTGGAACTCGCTGGTGCGGCCGGCCGAATCGTCACCAGGGAGCAGTTGCTGCAAAAGGTTTGGGGATATGACTACTTTGGTGACACTCGACTGCTCGACGTGCACATAAGGAGACTGCGGCGCAAGGTCGAAGCCAATCCGGACGACCCGGCTCTGGTGCTCACCGTGCGCGGTGCCGGCTATCGGATCCGCTCGTGAGACTCACGCTGCGCTGCCGGGTGACCCTCTCGTTCGGCTTCGGCCTGCTGGTCGTGACGAGCGTGCTGGCGTTCGCGACGTGGAACCTCGCCTCTGGCTACATGCTGCGGCAGCGGGAGGCGAGCGCGACGCGCCAGGCAGAGGTGAACGTGCGGCTGGTCGAGAAGTCGCTGTCCTCGCCGGGACTCGACGAGCTGCTCACCGGGCTCACCACGGGCCCCGACTCGTCGATCCTGGTGCTGAGCCCCGATGGTCTGGTGACCGCTGGGCGCAAGGTCGAACCGTCGCAGCTGCCCCCCGAGCTCGTGCGGCACCCACCCGGCCGGGCGCGGCTCACCGTGGACGGCCAGCCCGTCATCGCGGTGGCGAGACCCGTGGCGGGCAACGCGGTCTACGTCGAGCTGTTCCCGCTGCAGCAGCTCGACCGCACGTCCGGGTTCCTCAGCGCGGTGCTGATCGCGGGCACGATCGGGTCGGCGCTGCTCGGGGCCGCACTGGGCTCGTGGGCGTCGAAACGGGCCCTGAAACCGCTGGCGGAGCTCAGCTCCGCCGCGGGCAGGATCGCCGGTGGCGATCTCCGCGCCCGGCTGCCCGACCAGGACGACCCGGATCTGGCGGCACTGGCGGCGAAGTTCAACTCGACGGCGAGCGCGCTGGAGCAACGGGCGTTGCGAGACGCCCGGTTCGCCTCGGACGTGTCGCACGAGCTTCGCTCTCCGCTGACGACGATGGTCAACGCGGGCGCGGTGCTCCGCAGGCGGCGCGAGCACCTGCCGGGAACCGCGGGAACCGCCCTGGAGCTGCTCACCTCCGAGGTCGACAGGTTCGCGCGCATGGTCGTGGACCTGCTGGAGATCTCGCGGGACGACCAGACCGACGACTACGAACCCGAGGAGCTCGACCTGAGCGCCCTGGTGCGCAACGTGGTCGCCACGCGCTGGCGGGCGGTGCCGGTGTCGGCGTCCCCAGTGCGGGTGCGAGGTGACCGTCGGCGGCTGGACCGCGTGCTGGCCAACCTGATGGAGAACGCCGAACGGCACGCGGACGGAGCGACGTGCGTGGCGGTGCGCCAGTCCGGCGACGTGGCGCGCGTCGAGGTCGAGGACGACGGTCCCGGCGTGCCGGAGGCGTTGCGGGAGCAGATCTTCGAGCGGTTCGCGCGGGGCAAGCCCGGTAGCCGTGGCGGTGACACGGGCAGCGGACTCGGGCTCGCCCTGGTCCGCGAGCACGTGCACCGCCACCACGGCCGCGTCTGGGTGGAGGACCGCTTCCCGCGTGGAGCACGGTTCGTGGTGGAACTTCCAGCTATTACGAAGTCCTGACGTCATCGCCCTCGGCAGCGCGCTGACCCTGCGCGTGGTCCTACGGTCGAGAGATGCGAGTACTGATCACCGGCGGAGCTGGGTTCATCGGGTCGCACGTCGCGGACGAGCTGGCCGCGCAGGGCCACGAATGCGTGCTGCTGGACGCGTTGCTGCCCGAGGCCCACGGCATTGTTCCCACGTTGGACCACGAACTTGTCATCGGCGATGTGACCTCACCTCACGTGCTGCAGCCGCTGCTGTCCACTGTGGACGCCGTGTGCCACCAGGCGGCGATGGTCGGGCACGGCGTCGATCCGTTCGACGCGCCTTCCTACGCGCGCCACAACGACCTCGGCACGGCGGTGTTGCTGGCCGAGATGTACAGAGCGAAGGTGTCGCGGCTGGTGCTGGCGTCGTCGATGGTCGTGTACGGCGAGGGGAGGTACCGCTGCCTGTCGCACGGCGTCGTACGAGCCGAGCGCACGGCGGCCGACCTCGCCCGCGGTGCCTACGAACCGCGGTGTTTCTGCGGCGACTTCGTCGTGTCGGAGCTGGTGCCGGAGGACGCTCCGCTGGAGCCGCGCAGCACCTACGCCGCGACGAAGCTGGCGCAGGAACACCTGGCGGCGGCGTGGGCGCGGCAGACCGGCGGCAGCGTGTGGGCGTTGCGGTACCACAACGTCTACGGCCCTCGGATGCCGCGCGACACCCCTTACGCCGGTGTGGCGTCGATCTTCCGCTCCGCGTTGCAGAACGGCTTGGCGCCGCGCGTGATGGAGGACGGGCGGCAGCGCCGTGACTTCGTGCACGTCACCGATGTGGCGCGGGCCAACGTCCTCGCCCTGGAGTCGCCGCGGCCGGCGTTCGAGGCCGTGAACGTGTGCTCCGGCTCGCCGCACACGATCGGTGAGCTGGCCTTCGCGCTGGCCGACGCGTGCGACGGACCGACGCCGGAGATCGTCGGCGGTGCCCGGCCCGGCGACGTGCGGCACGTCGTCGCGTCGCCGGCCAAGGCGCTGGACGTGCTGGGCTTCGAGGCCGAGGTGGACTTCGCCATGGGTGTGCGGGCGTTCGCGTCCGCGTCGCAGCGGGAGTCCATCACCAGTTCGTGAGCACGAGGTGGTTCACCGCCAGTGCTGTGACGGCCTGCGCGGTGAGCCACCTCCTGTCGAGCTTCGCGGTGCCGGCGAGGAGCCAGACCGCGAACGGCAGCCAGATCCGTTCGGTCTCGGCCTTGCTCAGCCCGGACAGGTCGGCGGCCAGGATCGCGATGCCCGCCGCGATGATCCACTTGTCCTTGCGCAGCCCCCTGACTCCGGCGGGGCCGATGACCAGTGCCAGTGCCGCGAGGTTCGCCCACACCCAGTACCAGTACGGCCGGACGTCGCCGATGCCCTGGTAGTAGCGGATCTTGACGAGCTCGTAGCCGTCGAGCCACCAGAAGCCGCTCACCGCGAACGCCGCCACGACCGCGAGCGCGCCCGCGAGAGCCCAGCCGATCCGGCGGCCGATGGCGCCGAACCGGTCGCCCTGACGCCAGAGCGCGGCGATCGCGAGCGGGGCGAGCAGCACCAGGCCGTACGACAGGAAGAGGCACCAGCCCAGCACGATCCCGCCCAGCAGCGGCCACCTGGTGAGCAGGTAGATCCCGACGGCCGCGACACCCATGAACATGCCGTCCGCCGACGCCCCCACCCAGATCGCGCCGGGGAACAGCACCAGGAACGGCAGGACCGCGTTGTCGCCGATGGCTTTGGGAATCGCGACGACGGCGAGCGATCCGACCAGGACGCAGAAGATCGACGCCACCGTTCCTCCGCCGAGCCCGACGCGGTCGAGCGAGACGAACGTGAGCAGCGCGCCTGGCGGGTGCCCGGAGACGTGCGTGGTCCACGAGTCCGGCTGGAAGTCCAGGATGCGCTGGGTGAACCCGGTGAGCATGGCGGGGATGTCGGTGACGCCGGGAACCTCGTGCAGGTACTCGTCCACGGTGGTGAGCCTGGTGACGAACCTGTCCCAGCCGTCGATCATCGCGAGCGAGAAGGTCCACAGCGTCGCCGTCACGTACGCGATCGGCAGCGCGAACCGGTGCTGGGCGAGCTCTGGCCCTTTGGCGACGACCAGGAACGCGATCAGAAGCGCGGCGGGAGTGCCGGGGCCGACGTGCGGCTGCCAGTCACCGAAGATCGGTGGCGCGGAGGCGAAGAGGAGGCCTGGGTGGTGGGCGTTGACGATCAGGCCGACGATGACGGCTGCCGCGACGAGCAGCCCGGCGATGGCTATACGCACCGCGCCCAACCTAGGGGTTCTCACGAGTGCCCGCAGACCACGCAAGACAATCGTAAGAACTCTTTCGTGCGTCACAATTCCGTAAGCACCACAACACTTTCCGATGGTCCAGGGTGGACACATGGATGTCGTGTTGCCCTGCCTGGACGAGGCCGCCGCACTACCCGCGGTCCTCGCCTCCCTGCCTCGCGGATACCGCGCGATCGTCGTCGACAACGGCTCGACCGACGGCTCTCCTTCAGTGGCCGAGTCCTGTGGCGCCCTGGTCGTGCACGAACCACGACGCGGCTACGGCGCCGCCGTGCACACCGGCCTGCTCGCGGCCACTTCCGACCTCGTGGCGTTCGCGGACGCCGACGGCTCGCTCGACCTGGGTGAGCTGCCGGCGATGGCGACGCTGATGCCCGGCGCCGACCTGGTGGTGGGCCGGCGGGTGCCGGTCAGCGCGGGCGTGTGGCCTTGGCACGCGCGGGCCGGCAACGCCGTGATCGCCGGCTTGTTGCGCCGCCGCGGCCTCGACGTGCACGACATCGCGCCACTGCGGGTGTGCCGGCGCTCGGCGTTGCTGGAGTTGAACGTGCAGGACCGGGCGTTCGGCTATCCACTGGAACTGCTGGTCCGCGCCGCGTTGTCCGGCTGGCGCGTGCGCGAGGTCGCCGTGACCTACGGACCCCGGGCGGCCGGGACGCGGTCCAAGGTGTCGGGTTCGGTGCGCGGCACGCTGCGGGCGGCTCGCGACATGGCGGGGGTGCTGCGATGAGGTTCTGCCTGCTGGTCATGGCCAAGTCACCGGTGCCCGGCCAGGTGAAGACACGGCTGTGCCCGCCCCTGACGCCGGAGGAAGCAGCGGACGTGGCGGCGGCGTCGTTGCTCGACACGCTCTCAGCCGCGCTGGCCACACCCGGCGCGGTGCCGGTGGTGGCGCTGGCGGGCTCGGTGCGGCGCGACGACGTCCGTGACGCGCTGGCGGAGTGCGTGGTCATCCCGCAGCGGGGCTGGACGTTCGCGGATCGCCTGGTGCACGCACACGCGGACGTCGCGCGGTTCGGGCTGCCGGTGCTGCAGATCGGGATGGACACGCCGCAGGTGACGCCGTCGCTGCTGGAGTCGTGCGCGGAATTCGAGGAGGCGGCGCTCGGGTTCGCGCTGGACGGCGGATGGTGGGCGCTCGGGTTGCGGGACCCGCTGCGGGCGGAGGTGCTGCGGGACGTGCCGATGTCGCGGGCGGACACGGGCGTGCGAACGCTGACCGCGCTGCTGGGGATGAAGGTGCGGACGCTGCCGATTCTGTCCGATGTGGACACGATGGTGGATGCTCGCGCGGTCGCCGCTCAGGTACCGGGTGGGCGGTTCGCCGCGACGCTGACCGAGATCGCGGCGGTGCGCCGATGATGTTCGACCAGGCCCTGCAGGGTCACCCCAGCTGGCTCGACCTCGCCGGCACCAGCCCCCGCGAGCTCTCCGTCGCCCGCTGGCAGGCCGACGCCGACGAGGGCGACGAGATCCTCCTCGACGCCTGCACCGGCCCCACCCTCGACGTCGGCTGCGGCCCCGGCCGCCTCGTCGCCGCCCTCCTCGCCCGCAACGTCCAGGCGCTCGGCATCGACGTCTCCCCCGTCGCCATCCGCCGCACCACCGAACGCGGCGGCGTCGCCATCCGCCGCGACGTGTTCGACCTCCTGCCCGGCGAAGGCCGCTGGCACCACCTGCTGCTCGCCGACGGCAACATCGGCATCGGCGGCAATCCGGCCGCACTCCTGCGTCGCGCCAGGCAACTGTTGCGCCCCAGCGGAACCGTCGTCGTCGAGGTCGAGCAGCCGGGCTCCGGCCTCACGATCGGCCAGGCCCGGGTGCGCACCGGGGGCACGCTGGGCAAGTGGTTCCCGTGGGCCTGGAGCGACGCGGAGTCCCTCACCGCCGACGGGTTCTTCCTGCTGTGGCAGGCCGAACGCGCCGGCCGCTGGTTCGCGTGCTGGGAGCGGCTGTGAAGCTTCCCGACAAAGCACCGACGTTCAAGGCACCCGCCCACCACACCGGCGTGACCAGCCGAGTGGGTACATGGCTCGGCATCACGTTCGGACTGTGCTTCGTCACCGGGCTGCTCAGCCACGGCGTGCAGCACGACTGGCCGTGGCCGACCCGGCCGGTCGACCTCTACCGGGTCACGCAGGGCGTGCACGTGATCTCCGGGGTCGCGTCGATCCCGTTGCTGCTGGCCAAGTTGTGGAGCGTCTACCCGAAGCTGTTCGAGCGGCCGCTGGTGAAGAACGTGCCGCACGCGCTGGAACGCGGCTCGATCTTCGTGCTGATCGCGGCGTCGTTCTTCGAGCTGGTGACCGGGCTGTTCAACGCGGCGCAGAACTACCCGTGGTCGTTCTACTTCCCCACCGCGCACTACGCGGTCGCGTGGATCGCCATCGGTGCCCTGCTCCTCCACATCGCGGTGAAGATCCCCGTCGTCCGGCGCTCGCTCGAACCGGAGTCCACCGAGAAGACGATCCTGTCCCGCCGGGCTTTCCTGCGCGCCACCGCGTTGACCACGGGTGTCGCGGTCGTCGCGACGGCAGGTGTCACGGTGCCGTGGCTTCGCAAGATCTCAGTGCTGGCCTGGCGATCGGACGGCGAGCTTCCGGTCAACCGGACGGCGAAGGCCGCGAACATCGTGGTGCCACCGGACTGGCGACTGAAGGTGAACGACAAGAGCTACTCGCTGGCGGAGCTCAGAGCGATGCCGCAGACGACCGTCGAGCTGCCCATCGCGTGCGTCGAGGGGTGGAGCCAGAACGCCACGTGGACCGGCGTGCGGATCTCCGAGCTGGTGACGGGAGGTGACGTGCGGGTGGAGTCGTTGGAGAAGGACGGGCTGTACCGGGCGACCACGCTGCCCGAGGCGTTCGCCCGGGACCCGCTGACGTTGCTCGCGCTGAGGCTCGACGGTGAGGAGCTCACCCCGGACCACGGTTATCCCTGCCGGCTCATCGCACCGAACCGGCCTGGCGTGCTGCAGACGAAGTGGGTCACGTCGTTGGAGGTCCTGTGAGAATCCTGCTGGGCGCAACAGGCGTAGGGCTGGCCGCGTGGGGTGCCTGGCTCCTGCTCCCCCAGATCACCGTCGAACTGCTGATCTGGCTCGGCGGCGGCGTCGTCCTCCACGACTTCCTCATCGCCCCGCTGGTCGGCGCCTCCGGACTGATCGTCAAACGAGCGTCCATCGGCATCGGCCTCATGATCTCCGGCGTCGTCACGCTGCTCGCGGTCCCGTTGTTGTGGCGCGCGCAAAGCGGGCCGGTCAACCCCGGCCTGCACGACCGCGACTACCCCACCGGAGTCGCGGTCGTGCTGGCCATCACCTGGGCCGTCGTGGCCCTATACGAGGTCGCGGCGCACCTTCAGCAGCGTCGCCGCTCCCAGGAACACCACCACGTAGCCAACGAGGAACAGGGCAGCGGTGGTTCCACCGAGGTCGGTCAGCACGCCGGGAGCGCCGGATCCGCCGACCGCGCCGGCCAGGTTGCCGGCCGAGCCACCGGGCAGGACCTTCGTCAGCGACTCGACCGGCCCGAGCAGCGAGCCGACACCGCGCAGCAGGTTCTCGGTGACGATCGCCCACATCAGCCCGAGGCCGACGGCCAGCGCGGGTCCCTTGGTGACCACGCCGAGGAACACGCCGAACCCCGTCCACATGGCGGCGATCAGCAGTGACGCGGCCAGCGGCTCGAGCACGCCGGCGCCCGGCAGGCTCCAGTCCCAGCCCTCCACCGAGGCCACCGTGATCGCCGCGCCGAGGTTGACGACGAACGTCAACGCGACCAGCAGCACCACGATGATCGCCAGCGCACCCAGCGTGCCCGCCATGGCGGAGATCCGGCGCGGGCCGGCGGTCAGAGTCGTCTTCCAGGTGCCCCAGCCGTATCCGCTGCCCACCGCCAGCGCGGCGAGCACCAGGATGATCGCGCCGCCGAACATCGGCAGGCCGCGCACGACGGCCGCGCCCACGTTCTCCGGCTGCATCGCGCTGATCAGCTGCTGCTGCGAAAGATCACGGGTGTTCGTGCCGCCGTTCAGAGCCAGGTAGTTGAACAGGTAGCCGAACGTCAGCGTCATCACCAGCCAGACGCCGATCAGCACCCACGTCGCCGGCCACTTCCACAGCCGCAGCAGCTCCGCCTTGACGCTGCCCATCACGCCACTCCCGTCATCTCGAAGAAGACCTCTTCCAGCGTCCGGCGCAGTGGCCGGACCTCCTGCACGTCCACGTCGGCGTGGACGAGCGTCCGCACCAGCGAACCGGCATCCGTCTCGCGCACGTGCAACACATCGCCGTGCAACGAGCTGCCCTCGATCAGCACGTGCGCCTTCTCGATCGGGTCGGCGCGGATCAGCAGCACGGTGTCGCCGCGCAGCTGCTCGACCGTGCTCTCGGCGACCAGCCGGCCCCGGGAGATCACGCCGACCCGGTCGCAGATCTCCTCGACCTCGCCGAGCAGGTGGCTCGACAGCAGCACCGTCTGGCCCTGGGCCGCGAGCGCGCGCACCAGATCGCGCATGTCGGCCATGCCCGCCGGGTCGAGGCCGTTGGTCGGCTCGTCCAGGATCAGCAGCTCCGGCTGGCCGAGCAGCGCCGCGGCGACGCCCAGCCGTTGCTTCATGCCGAGCGAGTACCGGCGGAACTTCTCGTTCGCGGCGCCCACGAGGTCGACCTGTTCCAGCGCGGCCTCGACGTGCGGCTTGCCCACGCCGCGGCGAGCCGCGTGCACGCGCAGGTTGTCGCGGCCGGACAGGTACGGGTAGAAACCCGGTCCCTCGATCAGGGAACCGACCTTCAGCAACGCCCTGGGGGTGCCCGGCGCCTCGCCGAGCACGGAGGCGGTGCCGCTGGTGGGCCGCACGAGCCCCAGCAGCATGCGGATCGTGGTCGTCTTGCCCGCGCCGTTGGGACCGAGGAACCCGTAGACCTCGCCCCGCCGCACGGACAGACTGACCTCGTCCACCACGGCGCGGTCGCCGTAGCGCTTCGTCAGCTTCTCCGTCGTCACGATCATGGCTTCAACACTGGGCCGTGGAGAGCGCCAGGTCGTCCGCTGCGGAGCGTCATGAAGATACGCACATCTGCGTACGCCCCCGGTCGTATCGTCGGCACCATGCAGCTCAGGATCAAGTGGCAGGACGTGACGCTCACAGTGGCGCTGCTGTTCTTCGGCCTCGCGGGCACGCGGTTCGCCGCACGTCTGCAGGGCGCGGAGCAACTCGACGTTCTCGCCTACCTGCTCATCACGGTGGCGGCCACGGGTCTGCTGTTCCGCTCGGTCCGTCCGCTGTGGACGTTCGCGATGACGACCGCCGCCATCGCGGTGTACCTGGCGCTGGGTTACCCGTTCGGGCCGATCCTGGTCAGTGGTGTCGCCGCCATGTACGCGGTGGCGATGTACGCGAGCATCGAGCTGGCCGCCGGGTGCGCCCTGCTGTACGCGCTGGTCATCCTGCCGTGGTGGAACGACTCGGTGACGTCGTGGATCACCTGGTCGGCCGGCTGGATCCTGCTGCCCGCCGCGGCGGGTGTGCTGATGAAGCTGCGCAGGAAGTCCGTTGTGGACGTTCGTGAGCGGGCGGTCATCTCCGAACGGCTGCGGCTCGCGCAGGAGGTCCACGACGTCGTCGGCCACGGGCTGTCCGTCATCGCGATGCAGGCGGGCGTGGCGTTGTACGTGCTGGACTCCGATCCCGCGAAGGCGCGCGCCTCACTGGAGGCGATCCGCGACACGTCGAGGGAAGCGCTCGACGGCCTGCGGTCCGAACTGGACACCCTGCGCGGCTCGGCTCCGCTGCGGCCCACGATCTCGCTCGCCGACGTCCCTGCGCTGGCGGCGCGGATGCGCGAGGCGGGGCTCGAGGTCTCGGTCGAGCTCGACGACGTCGAGCTGCCCGGCAACCTGCAGCTGGGCGTCTACCGGATCGTGCAGGAGTCGCTGACCAACGTGCTGCGCCACGCCTCCCCCGGCGTCACCGCGTCCGTGCGGGTGTACGCCGTGCGTGGCGAGCTGGTCGTCGAGATCGCCGACACCGGCACACCGGGTCCGTTCACCGAAGGCCACGGCGTCACCGGCATGCGGATGCGCGCCGAGTCGTTCGGCGGCACCCTGGAGGCAGGTCCGCGAAACGACGGATTCGCGGTGATCGCCCGGATACCGTTGCCGTCATGATTCGCGTGGTGGTGGCCGACGACCAGCCGCTGGTCCGGATGGGACTGCGGACGTTGATCGAGACCGAGGACGGCGTGCAGTTCGCCGGCGAGGCCGCCGACGGGCGTGAGGCGCTGTCGCTGATCCAGTCCATCAAGCCGGAAGTGGTGTTCCTCGACATCCGGATGCCGCTGATGGACGGGCTCGAAGTGCTGCGCCGCGTCTCGGCCGATCCCGCCTGCGCGGAGGTCAGGATCGTCATGCTCACGACGTTCGACCTCGACGAGTACGTCTTCGAGGCGCTGCGGACCGGCGCGTCCGGGTTCCTGGTGAAGGACTCCGACCCGACCGACCTGCTGCGCGCCGTGCACGTGGTGGCCGACGGCGGATCGCTGCTCTCGCCGTCCGTGACGCGCCGGGTGATCGACCGGTTCGCGTCCGGCGCGTCGGCGAGGCCCGTACCGCACCTCGACAAGCTGACCGAACGCGAGCGGGAGATCATGCGGCACGTCGCGTCCGGTGCCTCCAACGACGAGATCGCCGCGACGCTGGTGATCTCGCCCGCGACCGTGCGGACGCACGTGTCGCGGGCGATGGTGAAGCTGGGCGCGCGAGACCGCGCCCAGCTCGTCGTCTTCGCCGTCCAGTCAGGCCTGACGTGACTCGAACGCGGCCTTGAGGCCCTGCGCCACCGAGTCCGGGATCGAGTCGTAGTCGCGCGGCGGCTGCGGGTCGTACTCGATGCCGACCTGCACCGCCTGCGCGGCCATCTCGCCGAACTCGGCCTCGACCAGCCGCAGCGCCATGTCGATGCCCGCCGACACGCCCGCCCCGCTCACGACCTTGCCGTCGAACACCACCCGATCGGTCGACACCTCTACGCCGCGCACCTCCAGGTCCTCGCGGGCGGCCCAGTGCGTCGTCGCCTTCGACACCAGCCCGGCCTCCGCGAGCAACGTCGACCCCGTGCACACCGACGTCGTCCACTTCGTGGTCGGGTGCACCTCGCGCAGCCACTCGACGATGCCGCCGGAGTCCTTCAGCAGCTCACGCCAGTGGCTGGAGCCCGGCACCACCACGATGTCCGTCGACTTCAGCGTGTCGAACGTGTCGGTCGGCACCACGGACAGCCCGTTGTCCGACTTCACCGGGCCGAGCGTCGCGGCGACGAACCGCGGCGAGACGCCCGGCATCGAGGCGAGCACGTCGTACGGGCCGACGAAGTCGAGCGCGGTCATGTTCGGGTAGAGCACGAAAGTGACGTCCATCAGGCAACCCCAGTTGTCCGGAAACGGGCGCGGTAGCTGCCCGGCGACACGCCGAGCACGCGCAGGAAGGCCCGGCGCAGGGTCTCGGCGGAGCCGAACCCCGATTCGCGGGCGACGAGGTCCAACGAGTCGCCGGTGCTCGCCAGCCGGTCGGCTGCGGCCTCGACGCGGGCTCGTTCGACGTACTGAGCGGGCGAGATGCCCACGTTGCGCGAGAAGACGCGCGCGAAGTGCCGCACGCTCATCATCGCCTTGCGCGCCATCACGGGCACCGTCCACTCACGGGTCGGATCGGCGTGGATGTCGTCGAGCAACGCCCTCAGGGAGCCGTCCGACACCGGCCGCGACCGGGTGTGCACGCTGAACTGCGACTGGCCGCCCGAACGCTGCAGGAAGACGACCAGGTACTGCGCGATCCTGCGGGCGAGCGCCGGGCCGTGGTCCTGCTCGACCATGGCGAGCGAGAGGTCGATACCCGCCGTCACGCCCGCCGACGTGGCGACCCGCCCGTCACAGACGAAGATCGCGTCCGGCTCGACCTCGACCCCGCGGTTCTCCAGCTCGCCGGTGAACGCCCAGTGCGTGGTCGCCTTCTTGCCCTTGAGCAGCCCCGCGCCGGCCAGCACCACGGCACCCGTGCACACACCCGCGACGCGCCGCGACTTGAGCGCGAGCCGCCGCAGGTTGGTCGTGAGCACCGCGTCCGCCGCGGCCTCGTCGTACCCCCAGCCGCCGACGACCAGCAGCGTGTCGATCTCGCGGTCGAGCGTGCGCAGGTCCGCTCCCGCCTCGATCCGCACCCCAGCGGTCGCGGTGAACGGACCGCCCCCGAGCGTGGCCAGCGTGACGCGGTACCGCTCGCGGCCGTGGTTCGCTGCTTGGAACACCTCTACGGGCCCCGCCAGATCCAGCAACGCCGTGCGGTCGTAACCGACCACAACAATTTCCCTCAGATTCCCCACACCTCCACTTTCCTCATCCGCGCTGGTGGCGGCAACGCCAGATCCCCCTCGCATTCGGCCACGCCGGTAAAGTGGCCCGCGATGCGCAAAGTTCTGCCCCTCGCGGTGATCGGCCTGCTCACGATCCTGCTGGTCGTGAGCGACCACCCGTTCCCACCGCCCTCAGACCCGGATCGCGAGTCCAGGACCGCGGTCGTGGCGCTCGGCGACAGCACGATGTCCGGCGAGGGTGCCGGCAGCTACGAGCCCGGCACCAACGGCGAGGACGGCGGCAACTGGTGCCACCGCTCGACCGAGGCGTCGATCATGAAGGCCAGGATCGAGGCGGACCAGAAGATAAACCTGGCCTGTTCCGGCGCGAACTCGGACAAGCTGCGCAACGAGCAGCTGCCCCAGCTGCGCAGGATCGCCGGAGCGAACCGGGTCACCGCGATCGTCGTGGCCATCGGCGCGAACGACGACCCGCGCTTCTCCGAGATCCTCAACAAGTGCTTCGAGGCGTGGGGCAAGCGCAGCGACTGCACGTCGGCCGCGGCGCCGGAGTGGACCAAGCGCGTGCGGCGGATGGTGCCCAAGGTCGCGAACACGCTCAGCGCCATCCGCCAGACGATGCGCGACTCCGGCTACCTCGACTCCGACTACCAGCTGGTCGTGCAGTCGTACGCGGCGCCGGTCACGCCGAAGATGCCCCGCTCGCTGCAGAACCTCTCCGGCTGCCCGCTGCGCACCAGCGACCTGGAGTGGGTCGTCGAGGAGGCGGTGCCGGAGCTGTCGAACGGGCTGCGCACCGCCGCGGAGAAGGTCAACGCCCGGTTCCTGGACCTGTCGCGCGCCGGTGAGGGGCGCGAGGCGTGCGCGGCCAAGCCGGAGACCGAGTGGTTCACGCGGCTGACGGTCGACTGGGACGGCTTGAAGAACGAGAAGCGTTCCTCACACGCGCTGCAGGAGTCGTTCCACCCCAACGCCCTCGGTCACCAGCAGTTCGGCCGGTGCCTCACCGAGTTCCTCGCGACGGACAAGCGCGACGGCGCGTGCGTGCAGCGGCTGGACGGGTCGCTCGGCCTCAGCACGGAGAGCTGAGCCAGCGCTTCACCTCGGACCGCGGCCAGCCGGGATCACCGTCGTGCGCGAACCTCGCCCACGCGCACGCGATGTCGCCGCGGAACATGTCGGGGACGTCCGCGCCGTGATGCGCCGGCGTCCTGGCGTAGATCGACCGGAACGCCCGCCCGTGCTCGCCCGCCAGCCGCGTCGTGGGCCGCTGGAACAGCTCGGGGTCCTCGTCCGCCGTGTGGCACACCAGCAGATCCACGTCGTACGGGCCTTCCAGCGGTGAACGCGGCAGCGTGCCGCCGTCCACGATCGGCTGGTACAGCACGACTTCCGGGTCCGCGGCCCGCTGCACCTCGACGGCTTCGCCGGGGGTGAAGAACCGCCCGGCCAGGCTGTGCGCGATCGCCTTGTGGAACAGGCCTTTCGCCGCCGGCATCACCATCAGGCTCGCGACGGTCTGCGCCCCCGACGACTGCCCGGCGACCGTGACGTTGCCCGGGTCTCCGCCGTACCGCGCGATGTTGCGCTGGATCCACCTCAGCGCCGACACGACGTCGAGCAGCCCGCGGTTGTGCGGAAACCCCTCCAGGGCGCCGTAGCCGTCGACCGCGAGCCGGTAGTTGCAGCTGACGAAGACGATGCCGTGGCGCGCGAGGACGTCACCCGCGTACTCCGGCTGCGCCGATGAGCCGACGGTGTTCGCACCACCGTGGACCCACAGGAGAACCGGCGCTCCGAACTCCACCGTGGACCACACGTTCAGGGTGTGCGAGTCGCCGAACTCGCCGGCCGGCTCGCCGTCGCAGTCCACCGGTGGGCAGAAGCGCAGCGAGCCGGTCGCGGGTTCGGCGTAACGGATGCCGAGGTGAGGCCTCAAGCCTCCACCGACACCTGGTGCGACGGCAGGACCCGCAGGTTCGCCGCCGCCCGTTCGAGCTGCGAGAGAACGCTCGGCCGCAGCGCCGCGATCTCCTGGTCCGCCGCGGCACCGGCCATCTCCTGCATCAGCACCTGCTGCGGGTGATCACCCTCGGCCTCGGCGACCGCCAGCACGCGGAAAGCCGTGCCGGGCGGGAAGAGCACGCGTTCCTCGGTGGCCACGGCGACGCGGTCGGCCACCTCGACCCGGCGGCCGGTGACCGACCACAGCAGGTACTCGGTGGCGCCCTCGATGCGCTGGACCGGGTTCGCGATGGCGTCGAGCAGGCCGTGTTCCACCAGTACGTCGCCGGAGCGATAGCGGCGAGGGCCGGTCGGGCCGCTGGCGCCCCACACCGTCGCCACGCCGTTGTGCACCGGCAGGCGGTTCAGGCCCGACACGATGCACGCCACGTACGGGCGGAGGCGGCCGAGGCGGCCCATGCGGAGCGTGTCGACGACCATTTCCTCGTCCTGCGACACGCACGCCAGCAACGCGGTGAGGTCGGTGACCATGGCCTCGAACGCGGCCGGGTCCTCCTCCGCGTCCGGACGCTGCGCGAGCAGGCGGCAGACGGTCGCCGCGTGCACGCCGTAACGCTCGCCCAGTGCCCGCCGGACGGCGTCGCGTTCCATGTCCGAGCTCGCGTGGTCCGGGAGGACCGTCTCGCGCTCTCCGTTGCTCTGAGCCGGAACCTCCCAGGAGGCCAGCGGCTGCGGCGGCAACGGGCCGTCCACCCGGAACCGGACGGCGGCCGCGTCCGGGTCGGACGACGGGAACGCCGCCTCTTCGGCGTCCGCCACGTCCTGCGCCGACACCGTGACGGTGGCGGGCTCGGCGGGCGGCATGCCGGCGTAGGCGGGCTCGGGTTCGACCGGGGTGACAGCGGTGAAGAAGCCGGTGCCGTTGTCCGACGAGTCCCGCGCCGACAACGCCTGCGCGGCCGCACCCAGTGCCGCCGCGATCGCCGCCGGGTTGCCGGTCGTCTGCGTGCCGAACGAAGGCGCGGCGTGGGCGGGTGCGGCGTGCTGAGGAGCAGGCGGAGGCGGTGGCGTGGGCGGCGACACCGTGGCGTCGCAGAACACGACACGCAGCAACTTGCGCACCTCGGGCTCAAGGCGTTCCACGAGAGCAGCGCCGTGCACCGCGACCGCACCGGGCGTGGTGCGGCCAGGCGTGCCCACGGTCAGACGCGCCCACTCCGGGTCAACGGGCTGAGAGCGCACCTCGGCCGCGTTGTACGGCTCGTCGTGCTCACGCACCCACAAACCGGAGGGCACGACCTCGAGCACAACACCGTCGCCGAGAGAGAACACACCGGGCTCGACTTCGGAGAGCCCCTGCACGGGCGAGCGGTAGCCGGAAACGGCGGGCACCGTCTCGTGCGGCGAGCACTGCACCTCGGTCACGAACGGCCGCCACGTCTGCTGCCCGCGCGGGTCGACCGCGATCACCGCGGGCCCGCCCGTGCGCAGGTTGCCCACCGGCAGGCCGGTGAACATCGAGATCGGCTCGCCCAGCTGGTCGGCGACGAGCTGCCCGAGACCGGCGTCGACGCCGTACGGCACCAGCCGCACGCGCGACCTGGCCGCCTGCGGCAGCGCGGTCAGCAACCGGCACACCTCGTCCGTCGGGATCGACGACTGGCCGGGGCCACCGACGACGACGGTCAGCACGTTCTCGCGGCACGGCAGCGCCACGATCGGACGCGAGTCCTGGGCTGCCGGATCGAACGGCGGCTGCTGAGCGCGCAGCCACAACCCGGCGGGAATCGGCTCGGAGATGCCGATCTCGCCGGTCGGCCACGGCGAGTTCGGGTCCATCGCCTCCCACTGCGGCACCGGGAAGCGGCGGCCGAACGGCATCGGCGACGCGTTCGGCTGGAACCGCACCCAGCTGCCGTAGCCCTGGGTGCCCACCACGAACGCGGCGCCCGGCACGGTGGTCAGCACGCCGTCCGGCGCCACGACCTCGGCCTGGAGTTGCTCGGCCAGCCACTGCGCGGGCGCGGTGGGGCGCATCGTGCCCGCGTGCGACACCGCGAGCCGGATCGGGCCGCGACCGCCGAGAGCGGTCACGACGTGAGGCCAGAAAGTGCTCTGGTCGCCGCTCGGGAAGTCGACCACGACCACGGTGCGGCCTCGGTCGACAGGAAGGGTGCGGGCGAGGCCGGACGCGGCCTGGCTCGGTCCTTCCGGAGCGGACACGACGAGCGTCGCGCCGACGAAGTTCGCCGCGAACGGCGTTCTCTGCGGCAATGGCTCCGGCGGCGGCGATGCTGCCGGGGGCTGCTCGACGGGTTGCAGAGCCGTGTTCGTGGAGTGCCCCGAACTCTGGGTCTGCGTTTGCTGGTCGCCGTGGGCGGCGGCACGTCGGCCCATCAAGCGCCTGATCACCTCCGTGCCATCCCGTTCACTCGCCCTTTCGGCTTAATCGGGCAACGGTCGTGCACGCTATCAAGGCGCAGCGCACGCGTGTCACCCAGTCGGGTTATTTGGCGTCATCCGATCGAGACCCATACGGCGCGCGCTCGTCCGCACACTCCGTCAGGACCGATGATCGCGGACGCGGAGTATGCCTTGCGTCCGTCACGGCCAAGTTCCCACGCCATGAGCACGTGGTCCACGCCCAGTTCCACCGGCTGCTCCAACTGGGCGACAAACGTGCCCAGCACGAACGCCGGACCGCCGTCGGGGGCGACCGGCTGCGCCGACGGGCAGTCCAACGCCGCCCAGACGATCTCCGGCAGCACGTGCACCCCGTCGTTCGGCAGCACGCCCGCCGGCCGCCAGACGCCGGCCCACTCCTTCCTGCCGTCCAGCGGGCCGAGCAGCGCGGCGATGCCGTCCTCCCGGCCGGGCCCGCAGCCGAAGCACGTCGGGAACGGGTGCTTGTCGCGCCACGGCACCTTCGCGGCGGCCGCGCGGGCCTCGTCCAGCGTCGGAGTAGCGGGTACGCCGAGGTCGAGCGTGGCTGGCTCGGCGGACGCGATCAGGGTCTCGCGGTCGTAGAGCTCACCGCCGCGGACCTCCATCTCGTGGTCGAGCGGCACGGGCTTGCGCAAACGGACACTCACGACCGGCGAGTCGACGCGCGCGGCGAGCAGACCGGCGGAGTAACCGCCGTTGCCCATCCCGGGCGGGCCGTTGAACCGGCTTTCGACCTTCAGAGTGCTCATCACAGGGCCTCCGCGTAGACCCACTGGCCGTTCTCCCTGATGAACCGGCTCCGCTCGTGCACGACGCCACCGACGTAGTGCGCGCGGAACTCGACGACGCCCTCGTTCTGGAGAAGTCCGCCGTTCTCAGTTGCCAGTATTTCGAGCTTCAACCAGCGGTCGGTCGCGTCGATGCCCGCGCTCGCGGGACGGTGTTTCGCGGCCCACGTGCGCAGCAGGTAGTCCTCATCGGACACGGCGAAAGCGCTGTAGCGCGAACGCATCAGCTGCTCGGCGGTGGCGGCGGTGCGGGCACCGGCGTGCAGCGCGCCGCAACAGTCCACATAGGACTGACCGGTACCACAGGGGCACAGTTTGTTGTTCACGCACACATTGTGCCTGGTGAACCCGTTAGAACCGATGCCGCACCACGTACGTACACCTTGTCAAGACTGACTCGCGGGAGGCAGAGGAGACGGCAAGTGAGTGTGGAGAGCAGGACTGAGCTCGTACCGCTGCGCACGTGGTTCGGGTTGCGCTGGCGCGGTTACGACCGCGACGAGGTGGACGACTACGTCGCCGAACTGGAAGCGGAGCTTCGCCTGGTGACTGCGGACCGGGACGCGTCAGAAGCCCGTGCCGATGCCCTGGCCAGCAGGTTGATGTCCGTCCAGGAGGAGAACGCCGCCCTTCAGGACGGCCTGCACCGCATCTGCCTGACCCCGATCGACCCGAAGGGCCTGCCGGAACGGCTCGCCCGCATGGTCGCCCTGGCCGAGGAGGAACGCCGTGAGGTCATCAGGGACGCCCAGCTCAAGGCGCTGATGATCGTCGGAGAGGCGGAGCAGCGCGCCCGCAAGCTCGACGAGGAGGCAGCGAACAAGCGCGAGGAGATCCGCGAGGACTTCCGGCTCGCCATGTCGGCCCGCCGCGCGGAAGCGATGCGAGCCCTCGCGGAATTGCGCAACGTCGCCCTCGACGAAGCCGAACGCATCATCGCGGAGGCGAAGGTGCAGAGCGCCAGGGTCGATTAGCGGACCCTGCGCCCAGATTTCAACGCGCAGGTCACACCTTTCGCAGCGCTGATGCGAAATTGGGTTCTGTCCTGCGCTTCAGAGCGCTGAGCAGCACAGATCGGAGCGCTCCACCAGCGCCTGATTCGATGAAGAAGACCGGGCGGAGATACCCGAAGAATCTCCGCCCGGTTTCACCTATTCAACAGACCTATTCATCCAAAATGGGTCTTGCATTCCATTGAGACGGAATGTTTCCTTCTCCTATGGACATGGGGACAGTCACACCGATCACCGCCTATCTCATCGCGTTCGTGGGCTCCGCTCTCGGCCTGTTGTCGAGTGAACGCGCCCGCAACGCGACGGGGGCGTCACGGAACGGGTGGCTGGCGGTGGCCGCGGTGTCGATCGGCGGGCTGGGCATCTGGGGCATGCACTTCACCGCGATGCTCGGCACCTGGATGGGCGCGAACGTCGCCTACGACATCCCCGTCACGTTGCTGAGCATGGTGGTGGCCATCGTGGTCGTCGCCATCGGACTGGTCGTGGCCCTCAGGCATGACGGCGACGAGCGCTTCTGGCCACTGGCAGCCGGCGGACTGGTCACCGGCCTCGGCGTCGCCGCGATGCACTACACCGGCATGTCGGCGATCGTGATCAACGCCGAGATCACCTACAACCCGGGCATCGTGGCACTCTCCGTCGCGATCGCCGTCGTCGCCTCGATCGTCGCGCTGTGGTTCACGAGAGAGGTCACCGGCCCGCTCACCGTCCTCGGCGCCTCCCTGGTCATGGGACTCGCCGTCACCGGCATGCACTACACCGGCATGCACGCCATGAGCGTCACGGTCGACCAGGGCGCCGCGATCATCACGGGGAACTCCGAGGAGCTGATCATGTCGCTGATCATCGCCGGCGCCGGGTTCAGCGTGATCATCACCTTCCTGCTCGCCCTCACGTCGCCCGACGAGGAACGACGGGAAGAAGCCGAGGTGCTCGAGCGGGTGCTGCAACGGACCGAGTCACGCCGGCTCGGCCAGCGCTGACTCATTCGTCGTGGAAGTCCGGCACGGTGGTCTCACCGGTCTGCCAGTCACGCCGGATGATCGCGTAGCCCACGGAGTCGTGGCGGTGGCCGGACGCGTCCGGCCACGCCCTGCGGTAGTGCGCTTCCTTCACGTACCCGCAGCGCCGGAACACCCGCCGCATCGCCGCGTTGTCCTGCCTCGTCGTGCCTTCGATGCGCTCGACGTGCGGGAACTCGCCGAAGAGCCGGTCGGTCAGCCACCGCACGGCTGACCGGCCGAGGCCCTTCCCGCGGTGCCGCGCGCTGATCCGCAGGTCGAACATCGGCGTCTCGTCCTCGAGGTCGAAGAGCCGCACGATCCCGGCGCGTTCACCGTCGGCCTCGATCCAGTACGTCTCGTCGTAGTGGTTCTCGGCGACGCGCTGGAGCACGTCAGCCCGGTCGACCCGCTCGTGGACGTGGAACGGCCAGGGCTCGCCCGCGAGGAAGTCGGCCAACGCCTCCGCCTCGCCGGCGACAAACCTGGAGTACAACTAGTCCCTCTCGATCAGGTGCCCGATGACGTCCGGACCGGGATGCGCATGACCCGAGCCGTCACGTCGCGGGTCGACCTCGGGCAGCTCGACCGGCGTGCCCTTGTCGTCCGCACCGGCAGGCCTGCTGCCGATCCACGCCAGCACGAGGTGCGACTCGCCCTTGAGGAACCGCTGCGACCGCACACCGCCCGTGGCACGGCCCTTCGCCGGGTACTCGCTGAACGGCGTGACCTTGACGCTCTGCCCCGACGAGGTGACGACCATCGGCTCACCGTGCTCGTCGTCGTCCGTGCGGATCGCCCCGAAGAACACCACGTGCGCGTCGCCGCTCAGGTTGATACCGGCCATGCCGCCACCCTTGAGGCCCTGCGGCCGCACCAGCTTCGCGTCGTAGCGCAGCAACGATGAGTCACTGCTGACGAAAGCAAGCGTCTCGCTGCCGTCCATGAGCCACGTGGCACCGACGACCTCGTCGCCGTCCTTGAGCGTGATGACCTCGAACTCGTCCGACCGCACCGGCCACTCCGGCGAGCACACCTTGACCGTGCCGAGCTTGGTACCGAGCGCGATACCCGGAGACTCCTTCGGGTCGAGCGGCGCGATGCCGACGACCTTCTCGCCCTTCTCCAGCGGCACCAGCTCACTCGCCGCCATACCGCCGCGCAGACTCACCGTGCCGCTCTGCTCGGGCAGCACGGGCAGCGGCAGCACGTCGGTCTTGAACGCGCGGCCGAGGTTCGTGATCAGGACGACCTGGCCACGTGCCGTGGAGTGCACCACCGCCGACACGGCGTCGTGCTTCACCCGGCCCGCCCGGCGCTTGCCCTCGGACACCTCCTCCGACTCGGCCGCGGTGCGCGCGACGAGCCCGGTGGCACTGAGAATGACCTGGCACGGGTCGTCCGCGACCTCCAGCGGCCCTGCGGGCTTGGACGCCGCCAGCACCTCCTTGAGGTCACCGTCGATGAGGCTCGTCCGGCGGTCCCCGCCGAGCTCCTTGGCCACCGCCGCGAGCTCGGTCGAGACGAGCTTCTTCAGCACGTTCTCGTCCTCGAGGATCGCGGTCAGCTCCGCGATCTCCTTGGTGAGCTTGTCCTGCTCGTTCTCGAGTTCGAGCTTGTCGTACCTCGTGAGACGACGCAGCGGCGTGTCGAGGATGTACGAGGCCTGGATCTCCGACAGCTTGAACTGCTTCATCAGGCCGTCCTTGGCGGCAGCGGCGTTCTCGCTGCCCCGGATCAGCTTGATGACCTTGTCGATGTCGAGCAGGGCCTTCAGCAGACCCTCGACCAGGTGCAGCCGCTCCTCACGCTTGCGCCGCCGGAACTTCGTGCGCCGCGTGACCACCTCGTACCGGTGCTTGAGGAAGACCTCCAGCAGCTCCTTGAGGCCGAGCGTCTGCGGCTGCCCGTCGACCAGCACCAGGTTGTTGATGCCGAACGACTGCTCCATCGGCGTCAGCCGGTAGAGGTCCGCGAGCAGCGCCTGCGGGTTCACCCCGACCTTGCACTCGATGACGAGCCGGATGCCGTTCTCGCGGTCGGTGAGGTCCTTGACGTCCGCGATGCCGGTGAGCCGCTTGGACTTGTTGACCTCGTCGGTGATCTTCTCGACGATCCGCTCCGCGCCCACGCCGTACGGCAGCTGCGTGACCGTGATCGCCTGCCGCCCCCTGCTCCCCTCGAGCAGGCCGATCTCGACCTTCGCGCGCATCCTGACCACACCGCGCCCGGTCTCGTAGGCCTTCCGGACCTCGTCGAGCCCCAGCAGCATGCCGCCGGTAGGCAGATCGGGCCCCGGCACGAACTCCATGAGCTTGTCGAGGCTCGCGTCCGGGTGCGTGATCAGCCACCGCGCCGCCCCGACGACCTCGCGCAGGTTGTGCGGGATCATGTTCGTCGCCATACCGACCGCGATGCCGGACGTACCGTTGACCAGCAGGTTCGGGAACGCCGCCGGCAGCACCGACGGCTCCTCCAGCGAACCGTCGTAGTTCGGCCGGAAGTCGACGGTCTCCTCGTTCAGCTCACCGACGAGCTGCATGGCGACCGGCGACATGCGGCACTCGGTGTAGCGCGCCGCGGCCGGCCCGTCGTCCGGTGATCCGAAGTTGCCATGACCGTCAATGAGCGGTTCGTTGAGGCTGAAGTCCTGCGCGAGACGGACCAACGCGTCGTAGATCGCGCTATCGCCGTGAGGATGGTACTTGCCCATGCAGTCCCCCGTGACACGGGCGGACTTCACGTACGCGTGGCTCGGCCGGTACCCCTGCTCGTGCATCGAGTACAGGATGCGGCGGTGCACCGGCTTGAGGCCGTCCCGCGCGTCCGGCAGTGCCCGCGAATGGATGACCGAGTACGCGTACTCCAGGTACGAGTCCTCGATCTCGGTCTTCAGCGAGTTGTCGAGAACCTTCGCACCGGCCCGGTCGAACGCGGCGGGGTCGACCTTGGTCGTGGGTCCCTTGCGGCGTGCCACTTGGTAACTCTTTCTCTTCGGGCTTAGAGGTCGATGGCGGACTGGTCGACCCGTGCGGCGGACTCGACGAGCCAGTTGCGGCGCGGCTCGACCTTCTCGCCCATCAGCAGTTCCAGCGCGGTCTCGGCGGCGTCGACGTCGTCCATGGTGATGCGGCGGACCGAGCGGGTGGCCGGGTTCATCGTGGTCTCCCACAACTCGTCCGCGTCCATCTCGCCCAGGCCCTTGAACCGCGGCACCGGCGTGACGACCTGCTTGCCCGCCTTCTCCAGCTGCGCGACCTTCTGCTCCATCTGGCGCTGGGTGAAGGTGAAGTGCGTTTCGGGGTTGCGCCCGCGGGTCATCACCTTGTGCAACGGCGGCATGGCGGCGTAGAGCCGTCCGTCCTCGATCACCGGCCGCATGTACTTGGCGAACAACGTGATCAGCAACGTGCGGATGTGGCTGCCGTCGACGTCCGCGTCGGCCATCAGGATCACGCGGCCGTACCGCATCTGCGAGATGTCGAACGTGCGGCCCGTGCCGGCGCCGAGCACCTGGACGATGGAAGCGATCTCGGCGTTGCGCAAGGTGTCCGCGAGTGAGGCCTTCTGGACGTTGAGAATCTTGCCGCGCAACGGAAGCAGCGCCTGGTATTCGGAGACGCGAGCCATTCTGGCCGAGCCGAGGGCGCTGTCGCCTTCCACGAGGAACAGCTCACTGCGCGAAACACCCGTCGTGCGGCAGTCGACCAGCTTGGCGGGCATCGCCGCGCCCTCGAGCGCCGTCTTCCGCCGCGCCGCGTCCTTCTGCTGCTTCTGCGTCAGCCGCACGCGCGAGGCGTCGACGACCTTCTGCAGCACGGTCTTGGCCTCGACCTTGGTCTTGCGGTCCTCGGTCCAGGCGCGGATCTGCTGGTCGACGATGCCCTGCAGCACCTTGGTGATGCCCGCGGTGGACAGCTCGTCCTTGGTCTGCGAGGTGAACTGCGGCTCCGGGATGCGGACGTGGATGACCGCGGTCATGCCCTCCAGCACGTCGTCGAGGGTCGGCATCTCCTCCTTGGGCTTCAACAGCCCGCGGGTCTTGGAGATGGCGTCCTGCACGGACTTCAGCACGGCGCGGTCGAAGCCGCGGCGGTGGGTGCCGCCGTGCACGTTGCGGATGGTGTTGGTGAAGCACTCGACGGTGCGTTCGTAGCCGGTGCCCCAGCGGAGTGCGACCTCGACCTCGGCCTGACGCTCCACTTTGGACCGCATCACGCCGTTCTCGTCGGCGGCGTTCTCGAAGTAGGTGCCGGAGCCGGTGATCACCAGGGTGCCCGAGACCGCGCGGTCGCCGGACGGTGCGAGGAACTCGACCATGTCCGTCAAACCGTTGGGGTAGTGGAAGACCTCTTCGGAGATCGAGTCTTCCAGCGCGGTCTTCAGCACGTAGGTGACGCCCGGCACGAGGAAGGCCGTGTTGCGCAGCTTCATGCGGACGGTCTCGACGTCGAGCGCGGCGCCGTTCTCGAAGTAGCGGGCGTCGTACCAGTAGCGGATCGACGTGCCGGTCGACTCGTTGCGCTTCATCTTGCCGACGACGTTCAGGCCGTTCTGGCGCGTGAACTTCGCTTTGGGGCCCGGGCCGTCGAAGACGCCGGGAACGCCGTGGGCGAACGACATCTCGTGCACCTTGCCGCCACGCCGCACGGTGACGTCGAACCGGTGGGAGAGCGCGTTGACGGCCGAGGCGCCGACGCCGTGCAGGCCGCCGGAGGTCTTGTAGCCGGAGCCGCCGAACTTGCCGCCGGCGTGCAGCTTGGTCAGCACCAGCTCCACACCGGACAGACCGGACTTGGCGTGCACGTCGGTCGGGATGCCGCGGCCGTCGTCGTCGACCTGGACGCTGCCGTCGGCGTGCAGGGTGACCACGACCTTGGTCGCGTGCCCTGCGACGCCCTCGTCCGTCGAGTTGTCGACGATCTCGCTGAAGAGGTGGTTGATGCCCCGGCTGTCGGTCGACCCGATGTACATGCCTGGCCGCTTGCGGACGGCCTCCAGACCCTCGAGGTGCGTGAGGTCGTCGGCCCCGTACAGGGTCTCTGCGGTCACGGGTGTAGCTCCCTGGTTGTGTGCGGACTGCCTGCAGGGTATCCGCCCGCACTGACAATTCTTCGCAGGACGCCCGTCATGGACGTGGAAACCGCCCTGGGTGGTGCGTCACAAAGCCCGGCGCCACGATCTCCGTGCGGGGTGGAGTCGTGGTCCAGTCCTGGAGTACCCGCATCTCAGGGCCGTACTGACCGGCCAGACCGTTCAGATCCGAGACCGG
Source organism: Lentzea roselyniae (assembly GCF_039537795.1). Classification (NCBI taxonomy): domain Bacteria; kingdom Bacillati; phylum Actinomycetota; class Actinomycetes; order Pseudonocardiales; family Pseudonocardiaceae; genus Lentzea; species Lentzea roselyniae. The sequence continues at coordinate 177,286 of NZ_BAABBE010000007.1, read as the reverse complement.
CCAGTGCCCGGACGAGATCCGGTGCTCCAGGACACGCAGGGCCACGAGTTCTTCGGCCGCCGTGTGCATGCAATGTCCGGCGCGGTTGACGTAGAGCCGGCGGACGTCACGCGCGCGGTACGCGCCTGCGTGCTCCACGCCGGTCGGGTCGCCGAGTGCGTGCAGCGTCACCACGGGTGCCTTCGCGTGGCCGGTCGGGTCCCCGTACTCGTGCAGCCAGCGCACGGCCTTCGCCTCCGCTTCCACTCGTGGTGCCGCGGCGAGTGCCCGCAGGTCTTCTTCCACCGGCACTCCCGCGTCTCGGTACGCCGCCCGCACCAGGTCCTTCTGGGCGGACCGTTCGAGCAGCACCCGGTAGTCCACACCCGTGTTCCAGCTCGGGTTGCCGCCGGCGCGGGTCTCGATGTCGGCCCGGCCGCTTCCCCACGCGAGCGATCGCGCCAGCGTTCGGTCGTGAACGGCTGCCTGCGTCACCGCCGTCACGACGTCGGTCGGCCGCGGTTCGTGCACCCTGGACCAGGCGGGGATACCCGCGACGGCGTTCGCCAGAGCCAGCCGCGCCCGTCCGTGGGCGCTCGTCAACGCGGAGTCGATCGCCGTGACCGCCCGTTTCTCGTTCACCGGGACGTCCGTGATCCGGGTGAGCTCCAGCGAGGGCTCCAGCAGGGTGCGGAACACGAAGCCCAGGTCGAGGAGCTGGTTGGAGCGCATCACGGCACCGCCCAGCGCCCCGCACAGGGCGAGGACGCCGTCGAACCGCGACCGCTCCCCCAGCATCACCGAGGTCAGGCCTCCCAGCGACGATCCCCACGCGACGACCCTCCGCGGCTTCGCGACCTCCCTGCTGAACCAGGACACGAGCGCGGGCTGGTCACGCAGCGCGTCCGGTACGGCGTGGCCGTGCGGCACCCGGTACCTCGAGGCCGCGAGGGCGTAGCCGCGGGCCAGCAGCTCGTCCCGCGCCGCCGGTCGTGACGCCATCTCGACGGGCGGGTTGTAGCCGGCGGGATAGGTGCCGTGGCTGTACAGCAAAAGCGTGCCGTTCCAACGGGACGGCACCTCGACGCGATACTCCGCGCCGTCTATCTGTCCGGTGTGGACGGTCAGCGGCGATGGCTCCACCGGCATCATCAGCGACACCGCGAGCAGCAACTTTCCCAGCATCGAAATCTCCTCTCGGCGATCAGACCGGTAACAGCCTCTCGATCACCGGGAGCAAGCGCGTCCGACGAGACGATGCATCGGAGTACGCGGGGTTGCGTACGTGACCTGGTCGAGACCTTCCCGAAATTGACCCGTGAACCGGGATGAACACCGGCACGTATGCCCCGATGTCAACAACGGACGACGGGACGGAGTGATCGTGCGCCATGGTGTGGACTCGGCGGGTCTTTTCCAGCAGACCGCGCACAGCCCGTCCTACTTCGAGCTGACGCGGACCGGTGCCGGGGAACTCGTCGACTTCTGCATCCCGTGCAACCCGTACTTCCCGACTCCGGAGATGTTCGAGGAGCTCTCGAAGAACCTCGAATCGATCCTGAAGTTCTACCCCAGCGACTCGTCCAAGATCGCTCAGCAGCTCTCCGCGGTGCTGGGACTCAACCCGGCCACGATCGCCATGTCGAACGGATCCACCGAGCTCATCACGTGGATGGACCACATGTGGATCCACGACAGCATCGCGATCCCGATCCCCACCTTCGGCAGGTGGACCGACCAGCCGATGGAGAGCAACAAGCGGGTCGACATGTTCCTGCTCCAGGAGAGCAACAACTTCGAGCTCGACATCGACGAGTACATCAAGTTCATCCGCACCCGCGGCAGCAGGGTCGCGGTCATCTGCAACCCGAACAACCCCGACGGCGGCTACCTGCCGCGCCGGGAGATCGTCCGGTTCATGGACGAGCTCGCCGACCTGGACCTCATCGTCATCGACGAGTCGTTCATCGACTTCGTCGAGGTCGAGCGCAACCCGTCCGTCGCAGCGGAGGCGTCCATCCGGCCCAACGTGGTCGTGCTGAAGAGCCTCGGCAAGAACTTCGGCCTGCACGGCATCCGGTTCGGCTACCTGGTCGCGAACCCCGGGCTCGCCGGCAAGATGCGGCAGACGCTGCCGAAGTGGAATCTCAACTCTCTCGCGGAAACCGTCGTGTTCATGCTGGCCGAGCACGAGGGCGAGTACGCGGAGAGCCTGCGACTGCTCAGCCGCGACCGCTACCGCATGGGCATGGAGCTGTCGCGCATCCCCGATCTCACCGTGTACTCGTCGCAGGCCAACTTCCTGCTGGTCAAGCTCGGCGGCGGGGTCGACGGCCGCGAGCTGCGCGACCACCTGCTGTCCCGCCACCAGGTCTTCATCCGCGAGTGCGGCAACAAGCTCGGCATGAGCAGCCGTTTCGCGCGCCTGGTGGTGCGGCCGGAGCGGGACGTCGACCGGCTGGTCGAAGGCATCCGCGACTTCACCCAAGCGAGGTGGGCGACCGAACACCCCAGTCACTCCAGCGAACCGTCGCTGTTGATGCACAGCGCCTGAGTCCAAGAAACCGAAAGGCAGACCCGGAAATGTCATCACCGCACGTCCTCAGCGGTCGGCGCGGCCAGGTGGCTGCGGCCGCGCTGGTGGCCGCCACACTGCTCAACGCGGCCATGTTCGGCGGTACCAACGCCACCGCCTCGTCACACCGAGAGGCCCCGCTCATCGCGGGCGACCCGGCCGTGGACAACACGGACCTCTACGCCTTCGTCAGTCCCGACCACAAGGACACCGTGACGCTGGTCGGCAACTGGTCCGGTTTCCAGGAACCCAACGGCGGTCCCAACTTCTTCCCGTTCGCCCAGGACGCGCAGTACGACTTCAACATCGACAACGACGGTGACGCCAAGCCCGACATCGTCCTGCGCTGGCAGTTCCACAACGACGACCGCCGCAAGAACAACACGTTCCTCTACACCAACGGCGCCGTCGAGTCGCTGGACGACGAGAACCTGCTGTTCCGCCAGCGCTACAACCTGGAGGCGATCTACGAGAACGGCCAGAAGGTCAAGCTCGCCAACAACGCCCCGGTCGCGCCGTCGCCCAACGGCCCGGCTTCCATGCCGGACTTCAAGAAGCTGCGCGACCAGGCGATCGTGCAGATCCCCGGTGGCGGCAAGGTCTACGTCGGCCCGTCCGAGGACGCGTTCTTCGCGGACCTGAGGGTGTTCGACCTGCTCTACGGCGGCAACCTGAGCGAGGTCGGCCAGGACACGCTGCGCGGCTACAACGTCAACACCATCGCGATCCAGCTGCCCAAGCAGGCGCTCGCGCTGAAGAACGACGCGAACCGCAACCCGAACATCGGCATCTGGAGCACCACGCAGCGCCGCACGATGAAGCTCTCGCCCGGCAAGGCGGAGGCGGTCGGTGACTTCGTGCAGGTCTCCCGTCTGGGCAACCCGCTGGTGAACGAGGTCGTGGCGCCCGCGGGCCTCAAGGACGCGTTCAACGGCCTGCGTCCCGAGCAGGACGCCGGTGTCAAGGAGCTCGTCGACCGGGTCGTGAACCCCGAGCTGCCGAAGCTGATCGAGGCCATCTACAAGATCCCGGCGCCGAAGGGCCAGCGCGACGACCTGGCCGAGATCTTCCTGACCGGCATCAGCACCAAGATCGGCGCTCAGATCAACGCCGACCTGAACTCGCAGATCAACAACGCGGACGTCGACAAGAACAGGTTCCGCCCTGCCGAGATGCTGCGGCTGAACATGTCGATCAACCCCAACGCGAACCCGAACCGTCTCGGCCTGCTCGCCGGTGACACGCAGGGCTTCCCCAACGGCCGCCGTCTCGCCGACGACGTGGTGGACATCGCCGTCCAGGCGATGGAGGGTGCCGCGGCGTCCGGCAAGATCGTCGACGCGCTCGCCACGGGTGACAAGGTCGACGCGAACGACCAGGCGTTCGAGGCGAACTTCCCGTACGTGGCACTGCCCCGCAACGGCACCGCCGTCAACGCCAACGGCAACACGGCGAACGTCGCGGTGAACCCGGTCGGCCAGATCGGCAGCCTGGACCCGATGGCGATGACCACCGCGGTCGGTTCCGCGTTCGTGTTCGGTGCGGGCTTCTGGTTGTTCCGCAAGCGCCAGCAGCAGATCCGCAAGTACGGGTCGCACTCGAAGTGAAGTACCAAATGAGGCAAGCGGTCGCGGTGGGTCTCCTGGCCACCGCGGCGCTTGTCCACCTCGCCGCCTCCGGTCCTGCCGACAGCAGGGCCGGAGGCGCGCAATCCGAACCCGTTCCGGTTGTCGCGCAGCAGAACCAGATGCACCGCGTGGTGCACCAGCTGCAGCAGCGACTGCACCGCGTGCCCGACGACACCGCGTCGTGGGCCCAGCTCGGTGCGTCCTATGTGGAACTGGCGCGCGTCACGGCCGATCCCGCGTACTACGCGAAAGCCGAAGGCGCCCTGAAGAACGCGGGCGACACGGGCCTGGCCGCCATCGGCATGGGCACGCTGGCCAACGCCCGCCACGACTTCCACGCCGCCCGCGACTGGGCGGCGAAGGCGATCGCCGCGCTTCCGCACTCCGCGGAGGCGTACGGCGTGCTGGCCGACGCGTTGACGCAGCTCGGCGACGACGCGGGTGCCCAGAACGCGGTGCAGAAGATGCTGGACCTCAAGCCCAACACGGCATCGTTCGCCCGCGCTTCCTTCCACCTGGAGCTCCACGGCGACGTCGACGGTGCCCGCGACGCGATGACGCGCGCGCTCACCGCCGCCTCGACGCCGGAGGAGATCGCGTTCTGCCGCTACCGGCTGGGCGAACTCGCGTTCGACCACAACCGGCTCGACGAAGCCGCGCAGCACTACGAGCAGGGACTGGCGGCGAGAGGAGACGACATGACTCTCACTCAGGGCAAGGCGAAGGTCGCGGCGGCACGGGGCGAGACCCCGGTGGCACTCGACGCCTACCGCAAGCTCGTGGCCCGCGCTCCCCTCCCGCAGTACCTGCAGGAGTACGCGGAGCTGCTGGAGGCCAGCGGCAAGCCGGAGGAGGCGGCCAGGCAGTACGACGTGCTGACCGAGCAGCAGCGGCTGATGGAGTCGCAGGGCGCTTCCGACGATCTGGCCGCGGCTCTCGTGGCCGCCGACCGGGGCGACGGCGTGCAGGCGCTGCGCCGGGCGGAGTCGGAGTGGAGCAAGCGGCAGAGCGTGTTCGTGGCCGACGCGATGGCGTGGGCGCTGCACATGAACGGCCGCGACGCCGAAGCGCTGGAGTACTCGGACAAGGCCAACGCCCTGGGCTGGCAGAACGCCACGTTCTCCTACCACCGCGGCATGATCCTCGCCGCGCTCGGCCGGGTCGCCGAGGCCCAGGAGGCGCTGGTGCAGGCGTTGCGGCTGAACGCGAACTTCTCCCCGCTGCAGGCGCTGAAGGCGGGCCGCAAGCTCGCCGAGCTGCGAGGCGGCAGGTGAGCCTGTCCAGCTGGGTCGTGCGGCCCGTCCTGGTCTTGGCTCTCCTGCTGGCGGGCATCTTCTTCATCAACGGCGAAGCGTCCGCGCACCCGCTGGGCAACTTCAGCGTCAACCACTACCACGGCCTGCACCTGCACCCCGACCGCATCGACCTCAGATCCGTGGTCGACGTGGCGGAGATCCCGACGCTGCAGGAGAACCTGAAGGCCCGGGACGCGAAGCAGTGGTGCGACGAGGTCTCCAGGACCGACCAGTCCACGGTCGACGGCCGGCGCATCACCTGGACGCTCGCCAGTTCCACCAAGGAACACCCGGTGGGCCAGGCCGATCTCATCACGACCAGGCTGGTCTGCGAGTTCACCGCCAGGGTCGACCTCGACCGGCCGGCCCGGCTGGAGTTCCGCGACGAGTCGAACGTCGACCGGGTCGGCTGGCGCGAGATCACGGCTGCCGGCACCGGGATCAGGCTGACGGACTCGAAGGTTCCGTCCGAGAGCATCAGCAACGAGCTCAGGACGTATCCGGAGGACCTGCTCAGCAACCCGATGGACGTCCGGTCCGTCACGTTCAACGCCGAGCCGGGCGGCGGGTCCGAGCCGAAGCAGGCCGTCAGCGCTCCCGGCGGCTCCCCGATCCAGTCGTTGAGCGTCACCGCGTCCGCCCTGAACGACATCCTGGGCAGCGACGACCTCACGCCGTGGCTCGGGTTCCTCGCTCTGCTGTTGTCGCTGGTGCTCGGCGCGTCGCACGCGGCGTTGCCCGGTCACGGCAAGACGCTCATCGCCGCGTACCTCGCAGGCCGTCAGGGCAGGCCGAGGGACGCGTTCATCGTCGGCGCCTCGGTGACCGCCACGCACACCGGTGGCGTCCTGGTGCTCGGCCTGGTCATCAGTGCCTCGTCGGCGCTGGCCGGTGAGCAGGTGCTGCGCTGGCTCGGGCTGGTCAGCGGTGTGCTGATCACGGTGATCGGCGTGATGCTGCTGCGCTCGGCCACCACCCGGGAACCCGCGCTCGCCCTCGCCGGGGTCGGCCACGGACACGGACACGGTCACGGGCATGGCCACGGGCATGGCCACGGACATGGGCACGGACATGGGCACGGAACCGGGCACGGTCACGGACATGGGCACGGAACCGGGCACGGTCACGGGTACAGCCGGGCAAGCCTGATCGGCATGGGCGCGGCCAACGGCCTCGTTCCGTCACCCTCCGCGCTCGTCGTTCTCCTCGGAGCCATGGCCTTGGGCCGAACGTGGTTCGGCGTCCTGCTGGTCCTCGGTTACGGATTCGGCATGGCCGCGACTCTCACGGCTGTCGGATTGCTGCTGGTGAAAGCCCGTGAGCGCATCGAGAAAGTCCTGGACGGCCGTGCCACCCGCGTGCTCTCGCATTACGCACCCGTCGGCACAGCCGCGATGGTGATCGTGGTGGGAGCATGGCTCACATTGCAGGCGGTCTGAATTACACCAATGTAAGAAGGGCCCGGATTCCACTGGAATCCGGGCCCTTGTCCGTTCTGCCCCTACTTCTGCAGGTTCGCCGCCACGAACGTCTTGCCCTCGGCGTTCTCGACCACGACCGACTTCACCTGGTCGGGCGGCACACTCACCAGACCCGACACCTTGGCACCCTCGACCCTGCCCTTCTCGGACGAGGTCCAGACGTGAGCCTCGGTCTTCGTGCCGTCCGTCCCGACCACGATCAGCTTGCACCTCTGCGCGGCCGGCAGGCCGTTGATCTCGGCCTTGACCAGGTAGCGGTCCTGCGACGACTGCGTCATCTCCGCCACCAGCCTGATCCCGCCGGCCGCTGTCGCCTCGCCCGTGTAGGACGCGGCGGTGCTCGATCCAGGTGACTGGTTCTGCATGAACACAGCACCACCCCCGAACGCGACCACCGCGGCGACAGCCGCGGCGGCGAGGTAGCCCGGCCAGCGCCGGGGCTTGGCGTGCTGCGGTTCGGGTAGTTCCTCCACCGGCCGCGGACTGGCTCTGGGACGAGACTCCGCGACCCGCTGCTGCGGGACGGCGGACTCGTTCCTGATCTGCCGCAGCGCACGCTGCAGCACCAGGTCCGACGGCTTGGGCAGGTCGGCTTCGAGCTCGTGCAGAAATGCCTCACGAGGCACCTCGTCGAGCACCTTGCGGATCCGATGGAAGTCGGCGACCTGCGCACGGCAGGACGGACAGCCCCTCAGATGCTGCTCCACGCCAAGACTCTCGTGCGCGTCCAGAACGCCGAGCGCGTAGCAGCCAAGGGTGACCGCGTCGTGCGCGCCAGCTGTCATACGACCTCCTCGTCGTCCCGATTCGACCCCCGCGGCGAAACGGTGTCACAAGGGAAAACGCGGAGATAGGAGTGGTTGGTTCAGGTCGCGAACGAGTTCATTCCGATTGCTCATAACAATGGCATTACGTAACCGCGCCACTACGGTTCATGGGCTGTCTGAGCTGCGCATTTCACTCGATCGGCGGCTCAAGTCGTCTCGAATGGCTACAGGCACGTCTCTCGACGAACCAGCGGTCGATCCTCTGACTCGATGAACACCGCGAGCCCGTCCAGCACCCGCGCGAGACCGAACTCGAACTCGTCCAGCGGCCGTTCGAACCCACCCGTGGTCCAAATGTGCGTCATCATCGGCAGCCGTTCGGGGGTGAAGTGCGCCCACAGCGCGTCCTGGCCGTCCCACCAGGCCTCCTCGGTCATGCCGGTCTCCCGCTCGGCCTTCACCCGGTCCGCCATCGTCCGGCCGACGCCGTCGACGAAATGACCGACGGCGGTCACCACCGCGACCATCTCCTCCGCCGTCAACCCCAGCTCGGAGACCACCGCGAGAGCCGCGTCGAAGCTCGCCATCGTGCGCGGGCCCGGGGTTCGCCGCGAGTGCGGGAGCTGCAGGATCCACGGGTGTGCGCGGTACATCTGCCACATCTGACGTGCGTAGAACTCCAGCCCCTCGCGCCACGGCCCCTTCGGCACGCAGGCGGTCTCGCCCCACGCCGCGTCGACCATCAGGTCCAGCAGCTCGGACTTGCCCGGCACGTGCCGGTACAGCGACATCGTGGTGAAGCCCAGCGTCTCGGCGACCCGGCGCATGGTCAGCGCCTCGACACCCTCGGCGTCGGCCACCTTCATGGCCGCCTCGACCACGCGCGACTGACTGAGCGCGGCCTTGGGTCCCCTGGTCGGCTCGGGCGGCGGCTCCCACAGGAGTCGGACCGCCCGGTCCCGGTCGCTCTGCTTCAACCAAGCCCCCTCTGCGCCACTCGCTTGCATGTGAATCCTAAAACCGTGTACAACGTACACCCAGTGTACGACGTAAGCAGTTAAGCCACGGGGGTGAAGTCGTGGGACACGCGGTGCTCGCGGAAGGCCTGCGGAAGAGATACGACAAGAAGGCGGCGCTGGACGGGTTCGACCTGGCCGTACCGGCCGGAACGGTGTGCGGGCTCCTCGGCCCGAACGGCGCGGGCAAGACGACCGCGGTGCGCATCCTGGCCACGTTGCTGCGCCTGGACGGCGGCCGCGCGGAGGTGGCGGGCTTCGACGTGGCGCGGGAGGCGCCGCAGGTGCGCAGGCAGGTGGCGTTGAACGGTCAGCAGTCGACGGTCGACGACGTGCTGACCGGCAAGGAGAACCTGGTGATGTGGGGGCGGCTCTACCACCTCTCGCGGCGCCAGGCGGAGTCGCGTGCGGACGAGCTGCTGGAGCAGTTCGGCCTCACCGACGCGGCGGACAAGCGGGCCAAGCACTACTCGGGCGGCATGCGGCGTCGCCTCGACCTGGCGTCGAGCTTCATCATGCGGCCGTCGGTGCTGTTCCTCGACGAACCGACGACCGGCCTCGACCCGCGCAACCGCGGCGAGGTGTGGCGGGAGGTGAAGCGGGTCGTCGCCGAGGGGACGACGGTGCTGCTCACCACCCAGTACCTGGACGAGGCCGACCAGCTGGCGGACCAGATCGTCGTGCTCGACACCGGCCGGGTGGTCGCGCAGGGAACTCTGGACCAGCTCAAGTCCAAGCTCGGCGGTGACCGGATCGAGGTCGTCGTGCGGACTTCCGAGGAGCTGCCGGTCGTCCGGGACGTGCTCGGGCCGGACGCCGAAGTCGATCCCGACGGGTTCCGGGTCAGCGCGGCGGTGGCCGACCGGGTGGCGGCGCTGACGCGGATCACGTCGGCACTGGCGGCCAAGGGTGTGGAAGCGGAGGACATCGCACTGCGGCGACCAACCCTGGACGAGGTTTTCCTTGCCATCACCGGACACAAAGCAGAGGAGCGGGCGTGAGCGCGGTCAGGTTTGCCGTGGTGGACTCGTGGGTGGTCGCCAAGCGCGACCTGATCCACTGGCTGCGCGAACCGGTCAGGGTGTTCGCGAACCTGGCCTACCCGATCATCTCGGTGCTGATCTTCGGGCTGGTGTTCGGCAGCGCGATGAACGTCTTCGGCGGCGGTGACTACATCGAGTTCCTGCTGCCGGGCATGTTCGGCCAGACCATCGCGTTCGGCGTCGGCACCACGCTGATGATGGTGTCGATGGACGCCGATCGCGGCGTGACCGACCGGTTCCGCGCCTCGCCGATGTCGCAGACCGGCGTGGTGGCCGGGCGCAGCATCGCCGACCTGGTCAACTCCTCGCTGGAGCTGCTGGTGCTGGCGTTGTGCGGCCTGGTGATCGGCTGGTCGTTCCACGACGGGCTGTTCAACGCGCTGCTGGCGTTCGCGCTGTTCCTGTGGCTGCGGTTCGCGCTGGTGTGGATCGGCATCTACCTCGGTCTGCTGGTCAAGCCCGAGGCCGCGCAGGCGTCGTGGATGTTCCTGTTCCCGCTGACGATGTTCGCGAACACGTTCGTCTCGCCGGAGCTCATGCCGGGCTGGCTGCGCGTGGTGGCCGAGTGGAACCCGCTGTCGTCGACGGTGGCGGCGGCGCGGGAGCTGTTCGGCAACCCCGGTGTCGGCGGCGACTCGTGGGCGGCCCAGCACTCGCTGCTACTGGCCGTGCTGTGGCCCGCGCTGTTCGTGGCGATCTTCTGGCCGCTTTCCGTGCTGAAGTACCGCAACCTCAGCCGTTAGGAGGTCGGTCCGGAGCTGGTCGGCCAGCCACTGCGCGAGCAGCTTCCGCCAGTTCCGGACCCTCTCCAGCAGTTCCGGCCGCAGCGACCGGTCGTCCTCCCACTCGCGCCAGTCCTCGCTCGCGAGCCATCCGATGCAGCCCGCGATCCGGTGCACGCGCAACAGGTTCAGGTCCGGGGTGTGGCCGTAGCCGGCCCAGAAGGCCTGTGGCAGCACGGTTCCGTGCAGGTAGAGGTGTTCCTCGAACGCCGCGAGCTCGTCGAGCGGGTTGCCCTGACCCGGGTTGTCCCAGTCGATCAGCGTGGCCCGGTGCTCGCTGACGATGATGTTGTAGAGGTTCACGTCGTTGTGCAGCAGGCCGGCCCGGTGGACCTTCCGGAACGCCTCGCCGATGCTCCGCCAGACCTCGTCGGACACCGGCAGCGCGTCCGCCAGCGTCACGCCCTCGACGTACTCGACGAGCACGTCGCCGCGACCGTTGTGCGCGAGGACCTCCGGCGCGCCGGGCACCACGAACTTCGGCAGGTCGCGCGCGATCTTCGGTTGCCGCAGCACGGCCTTGCGCCCGTCGGCCAGCGTCACGAGGTGCAGGACGTTGGTGAGACCGTCTCCTTTCAGGGGTTCGATGCGGATGGCGGTCTCCAGCAACCGGAACAAACACCCACCTCCAGTAGCAAAGGTGTAACACAGGACACATCGGACGACGAGAAACCTCAGGGGATGCATTCGGCGGCGATGTACGCATGGAGGCAGACCGATGGTTCAACGAACTCGGCGCAGATGTCTCGCGCTCCTCTCGACAGTGGCCCTGGTACTGCCACTCGCCGTGACCAGCCAAGCACTCGCTGATCCCAACAACAACTCACCGGCCAAGATTGCCAAGGCCGTCACGCTGAACAACGTGCTCCGGCACCTCGACGCGTTCCAGGCGATCGCCGACACCCACGGCGACCGTGCGGCCGGACGTCCTGGATACCAGGCGTCGGTGAACTACGTGGTCAACCGGCTCAACGCCGCCGGCTACACACCGACGGTGCAGGAGTTCCAGTTCGAATACCTCGAGGACAACTCGGTGCTCGACGTACTGGCGCCGACCCCGATCTCGTACCGCCAGGACCTCGACTTCACCTACACCGGCTTCGTACCCAGGGCGGAAGGGGACGTCACCGGGCCTCTCCAGGCGGTCGACCTGGTCCTGCCTCCCGGCCCGGCGGCCAACACGAGCTCGAGCGGCTGCGAGGCGGCCGACTTCGCCGGGTTCGCGGCCGGCAGCATCGCGCTGATCCAGCGCGGCAGCTGCAACTTCACCGTCAAGGCGCTCAACGCCCAGGCTGCGGGGGCGTCGGCGGTCGTGCTGTTCAACGAGGGACAGCCCGGCCGCACCGGGCTCGTCTTCCCGACCGGTGACGCGACGGGCCTGACGATTCCGGTCGTGTCGGCGACGTTCGCCGTCGGCGAGCAGCTCGCCTCGATGCCGTTCGCCACGGTCCGCGTGAAGGTCGACGTCAACACGGACACGCGCACCGCGTGGAACGTGTTCGCGGAGTCGCGGCACGGCGACGCGAACAACGTCGTGATGGCGGGCGCGCACCTCGACAGCGTCCAGAACGGACCCGGCATCAACGACAACGGCAGCGGTTCGGGCGCGTTGCTGGAGACCGCGATCCAGATGTCGAAGGTCAAGACCAACGCCAAGGTCCGCTTCGCGTGGTGGGGTGCCGAGGAGCTGGGCCTGCTCGGGTCCGAGCACTACATCGCCACGCTGTCGCAGGAGGAGCAGGACAAGATCGCGCTGTACCTGAACTTCGACATGGTCGGCTCGCCGAACCACTTCTTCGGCATCTACGACGGTGACGACTCGAGCGGCACCGCGCCGGTCCCGATTCCGCCGGGTTCGGCGGAGATCGAGGACGTGTTCGAGAAGTTCTACGCCGACCGCGGCCTGCCGTCCGAGGACACGGAGTTCTCCGGGCGTTCGGACTACGGCCCGTTCATCGCCGTCGACATCCCCGCCGGCGGCCTGTTCACCGGCGCGGAAGGCGTGAAGACGCCCGAGCAGCAGGCCCGCTACGGCGGTACCGCGGGCATCGCCTACGACCCGTGCTACCACCAGCCGTGCGACGACAGGTCGAACCTGAACCTGTTCGCCCTCGACACGAACTCCGACGCCATCGCGGTCGCGGTGATCACGTTCGCGTTCGACACGTCGACGGTGAACGGCGTGCGCGCGCCCGGCAAGTCGCACGGACGCGCGCCGCGAGGCGTGCTGTCCTAGGAGGACCAGAGGTCGCACCGGTGGTCCGCCGGTGCGACCTGCTCGGTCGCGAACAGCCGGACGTCCTGGCGTGACCAGCCGGGATGTCCGGTCCTCGCGAACCGCGTCCACGCCCTGACCATCTCGTCGGACAGCTTCCGCTGCCCGGCGTCGAGCGTTGCGCCGCCGTACCTCAGCAGGAACGGCAGCTCCGAGCCGTGGTAGGCGCCGTACGGGAACTCCGGCATGCCGGGGAAGATCATCGGCGGCTCCGGCTCCGCGAACTCATAACCGAACGCGTTGGTCTGGCTCCTGAGCTCGTCGGTCGTGCACGCCGACGTCATCGCGGTGAGCGCCTTCGAGAGCTGCACCCGCTCGTCGCCGCCCTTCGGCGGGTAGTGCTCCACGATCCGCTTCGCCTTGGCCGCCCCGAAGCCTTCGACGAGGGCTAGTTCGTACCCGCCGGCGTCGAGCCGCGGGTAGTACATCGCCACGAACACCGTCAGCTCATCGCGCGTGGTGCCGGTGAGGACGGGGATCCGGTGGAAGCGACCTTGTCGTAGCGCCGTGATCGGGTTGTCCGGCAACGCTTCCGTGTCGTACGCGGGCGCGGAGAACAACGGTGTCAGCGCCTTGACCTGCTGGACGCTCAGCTGCCGCAGACACGCGATGTCCGTGCAGCCGTGCGATGCCTTCGCGCCGGCCTGTTCGACGTCCGCGCGTGCGGCCCACGTGTGGTGGACCTGGTTCTCCCCCGCCGGAATCCCCAGCTGGCACGGTCCACTCTGGATGATCGCCCGGTGGAACAGGCCGCGCGTCCTGGGCGATGTCAGCTGCGCGCACGTCGACAGCCCGCCCGCCGACGCCCCGAAGAGCGTGACGTTGCGCGGGTTGCCGCCGAACTGCCTGATGTTGCGCTGGACCCACTCGAGGGCCTTCTGCTGGTCCTTCAGCCCGAACGCACCGGATCCCGCCAGGCCCGGGAACCCGAAGTACCCGAACGCGCCGAGCCGGTAGTTGATGGTGACGACGACAGAACCGTTGCGCACCAACTGGTCCACGCCGTAGTCGGACCCGGCCCCGCTGGTGAAGCTGCCGCCGTGGATCCAGACCATGACCGGCCGGTTCACGGCGTTGGGCGGTGTGGTGACGTTGAGGTACAGGCAGTCCTCGGCGTCGCTGGCCGGGCTGCCGAGCCCTTCGTCCTGCGCGCAACGCGGCCCTGGCCGCGTGGCTTGGCGGACGCCCTGCCAGGGCTTCGCGGGCTGCGGATCGCGCCAGCGGTTCTCACCGGTGGGCGGCGCGGCGAACGGGACGCCCTGGAAGGTGCGCTGGGCGTTGGTGATGGTTCCCGACACGAATCCGGTGTCGGTGCGGACGGTGGTTCCCGCGGCATGGGCGGGAACGGCGCTTGCGGCAACGAAGACGGCCGCTGTCAAAAGGGTTGTGGTTGAACGCATGTCGCTGATCAACCTAACTGCATGCGCAACCGCTTTAGACAGCCAGCTTCTTCCGGGACAACAAACGCGCCGCCACAGCCGCCGGCAGGTACATCAGCACACCGTAGACCGCGGGCGGAATCGCCATCGTCTCGTCGTTGAGCACCGTCAGCGCCAACGTGATCGCGATCGTGGCGTTGTGGATGCCGATCTCCATCGCCGACGCGATGGCCTCCTTCTCGTTGACCCGGAACGCCCGCGGCACGTAGTACCCGATGAGCAGGCTGAGGATCGACAACAGCAACGCCACCGGCCCCAGCGTCCCGATGTTGTCGACCAGCTGCTGGAACGCCGACGCGATCGCCGCCAGGATCACCAGCACCAGCACCACGACCGACGCGATCCGCACGGCCCGCTCCATCTTGAGCGCCCACGCCTCGAACCGCCGGCGCACCCACATGCCGATCGCCACCGGCACCAGCACGATCGCGAACACCTGCACGAACTTCGCCGGCTGCAGCCCGACCGCACCCTCGTCACCCATGAAGTGCGCCATCGACAGCCCCACCACGACCGGCAGCGTGAACACCGCGAGCACCGAGTTGATCGCCGTGAGCGTGATGTTGAGCGCCACGTCCCCGCCCGCGAGGTGACTGAAGAGGTTCGCCGACGTCCCGCCAGGCGAGGCGACCAGCAGCATCATGCCGACCGCCAGCACCCCCTTCAGCCCGAACGCGAGCACGAGGCCGAGGCAGATCGCCGGCAGCACGACGACCTGGCAGACCAGCGCGATCACCGCGGCCTTCGGGTACTTCGCGACCCTGGCGAAGTCGGCGACGGTGAGCGTCAGACCGAGCCCGAACATGACCAGGGCCAATGCCAGCGGAAGGAAGATCTGGGCGACGACCACGGCGGCCTCCACGAAATGTCCGGCTTGTGGACTTTGATCTGATCGGAAGATCCTGGCGTTACTCCCCCGCCGGTGGAATCGGCCAGGTGGAGGCAACCGTTCGCCGCCGTCGAGGTGTTCGTACTCCTCGCGGGCCGAGGGTATTCGACTGGTGGGTTGTGCGGCGGCACGGCAGCCGGGTCGTGCGGCAGCCAGGTCGTGGACAGCCGAGCCACCCACCGCACCGCCGCCGGCTCACACCACCACACAACCACCGAGCCACGCCTCCGCACCTCACCCACGCGTGCGGACCGGCGCTGCCGAGCGGAATCCCCGAACCGGGCGCACCCTGTTCCGATGGCGCGCCTCCTGACCCCGCGCTTCGCCCTCCTCACCGCCGCCGACCTGGGCTACTTCACCGCGATGGGCATCGCGGTGTACGCCCTGCCCCTCTACGTCACCGGCCCGCTGCACAGCACCAACGCCGCCGCAGGCCTCGCGTTCGGCGCCTTCGCCATCTCTGCCCTCCTGCTCCGCCCGTTCGCCGGCCGCCTGACCGACCGCATCGGCCGCAGACCGCTCCTGCTGGGCGGCACCGCGCTGGCCGCCACCAGCCTCGCCCTCACCGCGCTGGCCACCGACCTCCCGACGATCATCGCCCTGCGGCTCCTGCTGGGCGTGGCCGAAGCCGCCTTCTTCGTGGCCGCGTTCGCCGCCCTGGTCGACATCGCCCCGCCGGACCGCCTCGGCGAGGCGTTGAGCCTCAACTCGCTGGGCCTCTACCTGGGCCTGGCCGCGGGCCCGCCACTGGGCGAGGTCCTCACGCAACGGTCGTTCCCCACGGCCTGGATGACAGCGGCAGTCCTCTGCCTGGCGGCCACCGCGGCCTCGGCGTTCATCGGCGAAACCGGTACACCCACCACCACGAACACCAAGCTGATCCACCGCCCCGCCATCGCGCCGAGCATCGCGCTCTGCACCTCGCTCGCTGCGGCCGGCGGTTTCCTGGCGTTCGCGGCACTGCGCGCCCAGGAGGAGGGGCTGGAGAACACCAGCCTCCCGCTCTTCCTCTACGGCGCCACGGTCGTCGTGTCCAGGGCGGCGTTCGCCAAGATCCCGGACCGCCTGCCGCCGCTGAGACTCGGCGCTATCGCCCTGGCCGTCATCGCGGCCGGACTGGTCCTCACCGCCACCCCGCACACGCTCATCGCGGGCAGCGTCGTGCTGGGTCTCGGCGTCACGTTCAGCACCCCGGCGTTCTTCGCCGCCGTCTTCGCCACCGCCGAACCGCACCAGCGGGGCGCCGCCTCCGGGACCGCCAGCGCGTTCATCGACATCGGGCTCGGCGGCGGCCCGATCCTGCTCGGTCTCGTCGCGAACGCGAGCATCCCGGCGGCGCTCGCCACCGGTGGCGCGCTGGCCGCGGCCGGCTGTCTGTGGACGCTGAAGCTGCACCGAGCACACTGAACGAGTGCAGATCGGCGTCTTCACCGCGGGCGACCTGGAACCCGCCGAGATAGTCGCGCTGGCGGTCGCGGCCGAGGAAGCGGGCTTCGACGTCTTCGCGGTCGGCGAGCACCACAACCCGCCCTACAACTCGTCGTCCCCCACCACGCTGCTGGCGTACATCGCGGCGAAGACCAGCACCATCCTGCTCTCCACCGCCACGACGCTCATCACCACGAACGACCCCGCGAGAATCGCCGCCGACTACGCGACCCTGCACCACCTCGCGCCGGGCAGAACCGACCTCGTGCTGGGACGCGGCAACACGGCGAAGGTGTTCGGCTGGTTCGGCAAGGAGATCGAGTACAGCCTCCCGCTGACGATCGAGAACTACGGCGTGCTGCGCGAGTTGTGGCGCGACAGGCCGTACATCTGGCACGCCTGCACCCGCTCCCCCGAGATCGCCGACATTGCGGCGGAACACGACGACGGGCTTTTCGTGTTCGCCGGTCAGACCGAGCACGTCGCCAGGTACCGCGAAAGGGCCGGAAACCCGAAACTCGGCGTGCTGGCCAACGACGACGACCTCGGCGAAGCGCTGGACATCAAACCCGACCGGCTGCTGATCCACGCGAAGAGCCCCGATCACCTCCGCCAGATCACCAGGGCCACCACCAGGATCAGCACACCGACCGCCACCGCGGACCCGAGCACCCACAGCCCGTAGACCGCGAACGCCACGAACTCCGATCCGATGGCGGCGACGGAGGTGACCGTGGCACGGGCGTCGGACTCGATCCGGTGCTGCAACTCGGTCTCGATCTGCACCAGCACGAACCGGTACAGCCCGTAGAACAGTCCCAGCAGGACGATCGCCATCGGCACGGCGAGCACGGCGGCCGCGATCAGCGCCACGCCCGAGGCGAACAGCACCCAGCCGCGGAACGGCAGCCGCCCGCCGAGCGACGCACCGGCCGCGCCCAGCAACGGCACCCCGATCGTCGCGAGCGGCACCCACACCGTCGGCACCTGCCAGTCCTGCGCCAGCAGCGTGAAGTACTCCTCGAACGCGTCGATCGCGTACACCAGGGCCACCGCGATCACGGCTCGCTTGATGGGCACGGACGCCCGCAGACCGGCGCGCAACGTCGCGAAGTAGCTCTCGTGCTCCTCTGACTCACGCGGAGGCTCCGGGAACCGCAGCGCGATCACCGACGAAAGCAGGCACATCACGACGGAAACCCAGCCGGCCAGCTCGTAGCCGCCGTACGAGAACAACGCGGTGGCCATGACCGCGACGGGAACCTGCGAGATCAGCTCGATGGTGTCGACCCGCGCGTTGAGCCGGCCGTACTGCTCCTCGTCGCCGTTGGCCGCCAGCCCGTCGTACAGCAGGGCCTCGAACGCTCCTGAGGTCAGCGTTCCGCCGAGTCCCCACAGCACGAAACCGACGGCGAAACCCCAGAACGACGGGAACAGCACCCACGCCGCGTGGGCGACGGCTTGCAGCACACCGGCGGCGACGAGCGAGCTCCGTCGCGAGAACCGGTCGGCGATGGCACCGGACGGCACCTCGAACACGACCGCGGTGAACGACCAGATCGCGAGCAGCACGGAGATGGAGGCGTCCGACAGCCCGCTGTCGGCGAAGAGCAACGCGTACAGCGCGTAGATCGGGACGAGGTGCGAACACCACGCGAACGCTGTCGCGGTTCGGGACAGATCAGTTGAAGATCAATGTCGTCGTCGCATGGCACAAGGTTAAGCCGTCAGCGCCACCGATTAAATGGCGCTGACGGCTCGTAGTCGCTCAGAAACCGGCGGTGATGCGGGTGAACGCGAGGTCGGACTGCTGGATGCCGGAGCAGTGCGCGGCCACCTGGCCGTCGCAGCCACCGCGGTCGCGGTTCACCGACCAGAACGCGAGACGCCCGAG
Organism: Lentzea roselyniae; assembly: GCF_039537795.1. Classification (NCBI taxonomy): domain Bacteria; kingdom Bacillati; phylum Actinomycetota; class Actinomycetes; order Pseudonocardiales; family Pseudonocardiaceae; genus Lentzea; species Lentzea roselyniae. Next base: position 158,795 of record NZ_BAABBE010000007.1, on the reverse strand, counting down.
GCCGTTGGCCTTCGACCAGTCGCGGATCGCGGTCCAGTCGTCCACGGTGGTCAGCTCGCGCTGGTCGGACAGCCCGTTCATGCCGGAGATGCCGACGTGCCTGAACGCCTCGGCGTCACTCCAGCCGAAGGTCGACTTGAGCTTGTTCTTCAGCCCCGTGGCCGCGCCGATGGTGTCGGTGCGGATGTTGGAGCTGCCGAAGTCGAACGGCATGATCGTGAACACGTCGATGTTCGCGTTGAGCGCCTTGGCCTGGTCGATCAGCCGCGCGCCGTAGAAGTTCGGCCCGGTGGTGCCGGTGCCGAACGTGACGATCGTCTGGATGCCCGGGTTGTTCTGCTTGACGATCCGCAGCGCGGTGATGATCCGGTCCTGGACGGTCGTGTTCTCGAACTCGTCGGAGTTCTCGATGTCGATGTCGATGGCCTTCAACCCGTAGGCGTTGATCACCTGCTGGTACGCGGCGGCCAGGGCCTCCGGCGTCGAGCAGTTCGGGCCGAGCTTGTTGCCGCTCCAGCCGCCGAACGACGGCACGATGTCACCGCCGGCCGCGCGGATGGCGTTGATCGTCTGCTGGTCGACGCCACCGGTGAGCGGACGCTGGCTGTCCCACGACGGCGTGCACCCGCCGCCGGACAGGACGAACGCGAGCGTGAACCACTTGACGCCGGTCGAGCTCATGACCTGCGTGGCGCTCTGCGGGTTGCCCCAGCCCAGGTACAGGTAGGGCGCACCGCGGCCGGTGCCGGGCACCGGCGGGTTCGACGTGGTCGTCGTCGTGGTGGTCGTGGTCGCCGGCGGCTGCCCGGTGCCGTCGCACGCTGCCCCGTTGATCTTGCAGCCGGTCGGGCTGCCACCGGAACCGCTCACGGTGAAGCCGAAGCTCGCCGTGCCGCCGACGGGCACGTTGCCGTTCCACGTGTTGCGGACCGTGATGTGCTGCCCGCTGGCAGTGCGGCTGCCGTCCCAGAGAGACCCGATCGACTGTCCGCTCGGGAGCGTGAACTCGACGGTCCACGACGTGAGCGCGGACGGGCCGCCGTTGGAGATCGTGTACTTGGCCTCGTAGCCGCCGCCCCAGTCCGACGTCTTGGTGAACGCCGCCGTCACGCCCGTCGCGCCGCTCGCGGGAGCGGCGAGAACGCCTCCGACCACGGCCGATATCGCCAGACCGATGGTCAGGAACTGCCAGCGGAACCTCTTCATGGTGCTCCATTCACGTGCAGGGGGAACGTGATGGCGAGCACGCTAACTGGTCTGGACCACCGGTTCAAGGGTGTGAACAAGACGCATCGGCCTGCGGTTTTGTGGGAGCGCTCCCCTATGGCGCTACAACTGATCCACCCGCTCCGCGTCGCGCTCCTCCAGCAGCTGCAGCAACGCGTACGTGGTCTGCCGTTGCTCTTCGAGCAGCTTGACCAGCCAGGATCCGAAGTACAGAAATCCGCCGACCCCGATCAGCCCGACGCCGAGGATCCCGCCGGAGACCACGTACGGGATCTGCTCCCACACGTAACCCGTGTGCGCGACACCCCACCAGGCGAAGAGGATCGCCGCGATCCCCGCCGTCATCAGCATGGTGCCGACGAACCCGAGCCCGCTCTGCATCCGTGCGCGGCGCCGATCCTGCATGGTCATCGCTTCACCCGTTGCGCAGGTCTGGGACACCGGTCGGGTGTCCGGAGGGACAGGGAGCGCCGCCCAGCAGGAACGTGCCGAACGACTTCATGCCGAACGCGCCCGCCGCGGCGACACCGAGCCCGGCGAGGACCAGAAGTGCCGGCACACCGGGAAAGTCGAGCAGCGACCGGGGTTTCGCGCGCGCGGTCGCCACCGGTGTCACGGCCTTGGGCGGCGTCACCCCGGCAACCGGCGGTGAACCGGGCAGCGGGGGCGAAGCACCATCGGCGGCCGGTGGCGGCGGCACGAGAGGTGCTTGCGGCGCAGGCGCATCAGGCGGTGTGAGCGGCGCGGCGGCGGAAGCGTTCGCGGCCGCCTCGGTGTCGCCGACTATCACGACCATCTTGCGCAACGGGTTCAGCAGCGGCACGAGCTCCTTGGGCAGCAACGGCGCCAGCACGCCGTCCAGGATTCCGCCGAGGCCCAGCTTGTTGCGCAACGCCAGCACGTCGACCGTCAGCGTCAGACCGGTGCTCTTGGACGTCGCGGCGGTGCCTTCGAGCTTCGTCGCGGACGTCGGCCACGTCAGCGTGATACCCAGTGGTTCCAACGCCTTCAGCAGACCGTCCGGCGGCGCGTCCGGTGCCTTGACCGGGAACTTCTGGCCGAGCACCGTGAACTCGGCGACCGAGAACGTGCTCGTGCCGCTCCCCTTGCTGCCGTCGCTGACCGCGACCGACTCGAAGCGCACGCCCGACAGCACGACCAGGCCGGCGAGCAGCGAGAGCGTTTGCGCGGACGACACGGCGGTGGACCGCGCCTCGGAACCCGACACCGAACTAACGCTGCTCGACGCGAGACCGTCCGCGGTGAGCAGGAACGGCACCTCCTGCTTCGCACCCGCCGACGACTCGGTCTTCGCGGCACCCGCGGTGGCGCGCATGCCCGACTTCGACTCGTCCGCGGGACCACCGGGATGCGACGCGTTGGCCTGCACCGGGTACGCGAAACCCAGCAGCTGCGGCAGTCCGGTACCGACCGCCGCGCCCGGCCACAGCGAGCTCGCCAGTGACCGGCCGATCGGGCCCGAACCCAGCTCGGTCTGCGTGTACGACAGGTGCACCTCGCCCTGCGGTTCCGCGGGCACCGGGATCAGATCGGTGTGCAGCAGCACCGAGACGGGTGCGGCGCGGGCGGAGAGCGTGAACCCGCCGATGTCGGCGGCCTGCGCAGGGGCCGGGGACAGCAGCAGAAGCAGCAGTACCAGCGCGTACCTCACGATGTCCCTCCGAAGTAGACGGTGGCCAGGTCGCTGTCGGCGCTGATCTCGCCGTGCGCCATCACCACGACCTGGTCTGCCACGGCCGACGCGGTCTCCGCGAACTGCTCCACGATCAGCATCGTGACGCCGGACGAGGCCAGCTCCTTGACGACCTCGTACAGCTCGGCGACGATCACCGGCGCGAGTCCCATCGACAGCTCGTCGATCACGAGCACGGCCGGGTCGGTGATCAACGCGCGGGAGAATGCGAGCATCTGCTGCTCGCCACCGGACATCGAGCCCGCGAGCTGCTTCTGCCGCGCCTTGAGCTTCGGGAACCGTTCGTAGACCACGGCGGGATCGCCGCGCATCAGGCGCAGGTTCTCCGCGACCGTGAGGTTCGGGAAGATCGCGCGGCCCTCCGGGATCGTGCACAGGCCCGCGCGCGCCAGCTCGTCGGGAGCGGCGTCGTTGACGTGCACCCCGCCCAGGTGGACGTGCCCGCTGGAGGCGCGCAGCTGTCCACTGAGGACTTTGACCAGTGTCGACTTGCCCGCTCCGTTCGGGCCGAGCAGCGCCGTGACCGTGCCGCGCGGCACGTTGAGCGTGACCTCGCGCAGCACCTCGATCCTGCCGTACCCGGCGTGGACGTCCATCAGGTCGATCATCCGATGTACGCCTCCCGGACGCCTTCGTGCGAGCGGATCTCGGAGGGGGTGCCGGACGTCAGGAGCTGCCCGAGGTTCAGCACGTGCACGTGGTCGCAGTAGCCCATCACGAGGTCCATGTCGTGCTCGACCAGCACGACGGCGCGTCCTTCCGCGCTCAGCTCGCGCAGCAGCTCACCGAACGCGTCGGTCTCGGCGCGGTCCAGCCCGGACGACGGTTCGTCGAGCAGCAGCAGGTGGGGATCGGTCGCCAGCGCGCGAGCGAGTTCCAGCAGCCGCGCGGCACCGGTCGGCACGGTGTCGGCCTGGGCGTCGGCGAACTCGGCGATCCCGACCCGTGCCAGCAGCTCCGCGGCCAGCTTGGCCGGGCGGCGGCGGCTTTCCAGTGCCACCACCACGTTCTCCCAGACGGTCAGCGACCCGAAGACCTCGAGCCGCTGGAACGTCCGCGCCACTCCCAGTCTGGACCGCTGGTGCGGCCCCTTCGAGGTGATGTCCGCGTCGTCGAGCAGCACCCGGCCGGACGACGGCTTGCGCAGCCCGCTGATCACGTCGAACAACGTCGTCTTGCCGGCGCCGTTGGGGCCGATCAGCCCGGTGACGCCGGGATCGGCCGACAGCGTCACGTCGTTGACCGCGGTCACCTCGCCGAAGCGGACCGTCACGCCCTCCACCCTCAGCCTGCTCATGCGCGCCGCCAGGACCAAGCCCGGAAGAACCAGCTGACCAGACCGTTGGGATCACGCGAGAGCCCGGCCGCCGCCACTCCGAGCAGCACGACCGCGACCCCGGCGAACGCGGGAAACCCGCTCTGCAGCACCGGAAGCAGCATCAGCAGCATCCCGCCCAGCGCCGCGCCGGACACCGACGTCACACCGGCGATCACCGCGAACAGCAGCAGCGGCAGGTTGTTGAACAGCTGGAAGTCGCTCGCCGCCACGGTTTCCCGCAGCTGCGCGAACAAGCCTCCCGCGAGCCCGGCGATCGCCGCCGACAGCGAGAACACCCAGACCCGGATCCAGCGCACGTTCATGCCGAGCGTCGCGCACGCGGCCGAACTGTCCTTCACCGCGATCATGCGCCGCCCCAGCCGGCCGCGCCGCACCGCCAGCACACCGGCCCCGACCAGCGCGAACACCCCGGCGGCCAGGAGCAGCTGCGCCGTGGCGGACTCGAAGAGACGCGGCACCTGCAGGCTGCCCCGCACCCCGAACGCGATCGGCGACTGCAGCACGAGCTTGTCCATCAGCTGCGCGAACCCCAGCGTGGCCAACGCCAGGTACAGCCCGCTCACCCGCAACGCCGTCAACGCGATCAGCGCACCGATCGCGGCGGCGACCACCGCGCCGACCACCAACGCCAGCGGCGAGGAGCTCTCCAGCCACGCCACCGTCACCGCGCCCACGCCGACGAACGTGAACTGCCCCAGCGACACCACCCCGCCGTACCCGGTGAGCAGGACCATCGACAGCAGCACGATCCCGAACACCAGCCCCAGCGCGAGCTGCCCGGCCACCACGCCGTCCACGAGCAACGCCAGCGCGACCACGACCCCCATGAACAACGCCATCCCGACCCCGGTGGCGAGCCCGCCCGGCACCGCCACCCCGCGCGATCCCCGCACGCCACCGATGCGCAGCGGTGACTGGGGCATCGCGAGCAGCACGACGAACAGCAGCAGTGCCGGAATCGCCGCCCGGAACGCGATCCAGAACGGCGAAGACGGCAGGTACGCCACCGCGTAGGACTGCACCAGGCCGAGGCCGAGGGCACCCACGAACGTCCACGGCAGACTGCGCAACCGCCCGACCAGCGCGGCGGTGTAGGCGGTGATCACGAGCAGCGTCATCGTCACGTAGTCGAGCTGCACGACCGGGGTGAGCAGGATGCCGCCCAGCGCCGCCAGCGCCGACCCGATGGCCCAGCTCAGCGCGGACAGCCGGTGGGGACGCGTCCCGTACAACGCGGCCAGCTCCGGGGCGTCGACGCACGCCCGCATCGCGAGCCCGGTCCGCGTCCGGTTCAGCAGCAGGTAGAGCCCGCCCGCGACCAGCACCGCGCAGGCCAGCGTGACGAGGTCGTGGCCGCTGACGAACGACTGTCCGATGTGGATGCCGTACTGGTCGAGGAACGGCCGCACGGGCCGGGCCTGCGGAGGCCAGATCACGTGGGCCGCACCGATCAGCCCGACCAGCACGCCGACGCCGGCGACGAGCGTGATGCCGACCGGCGCGCCCGCGAGCCTGCGCATCACGAACCGTTCGATCACCAGCCCGAACAGCGGCGCGCAGCCGCCGACGACGATCAGCAGGGCGAGCCACTGCGGCAGGCCGCGGTTCTCGGCGAGCTCCCAGTAGAGGAACGCCATGACCATGCCGATCGCGCCGTGACCGACGTTGAACACCTTGGAGGTGCTGTAGGTCAGCACGAGACCGCCGGCGACGACGGCGTAGGCCCCGCCGGTGACGAGGCCGAAGACGGTGTAGGCCAGGAGGGCGGTCATCCACCCACCCCGGTGTCGATCAACGGGCCGCACGAGTACCCGGACGCGGGCGCCAGCCGGGTCCACGTCCCGCCCTTCAGCTTGATCAGGGACATGCACGCCGACGTCCGCTTACCTCCGACGTCCTGCGGCGCGACCATCCCCTCGGCGGTGAAGTCGTGCACCCCGCGGACCTGCTCCAGCATCGCCTTGCGCGTCAGCTGCGGTCCGATCTTCGCGGCGAGCTGGACGAACAACCGCGCGGCCGCCCACGCGAACATCCCGAAGTACGAGGGTGCCGCACCGGGCGCCACCCGCCCCAGCCACTGCTTGTACAGCGCTACCTGGGCGTTGTTCTCCTCGAACATCGCGCCGTTCGTGTAGACGACGGTGCCGTCGACCGCTGCCCCGCCCTGCCGCACGTACTGCGCGTCGTACGCGCTCGGGTCCGTGATGAACGCTTCCGGCGTGTACCCCTGCTGCCGCATGGCCTGCTGCAGCCGGACCGCGTACTGCGCCGACCCCATCCAGTACACGATCTTCGCGCCCGTCTCCTTGAGCTTGGCGACGTACGGCGCGTAGTTGACGTCCGCGATGTCGATCGCCTGCGTGTAGACGAACTTCAGTCCGCGCTGCTCCGCGGCTTTCTGCATGCTGCGCGCGTTCTGCGAGCTCGCGTCGACGTTGAGGTAGAGGAACGACGCGGCGCTCGCGGCGTTCGGAAAGCTCGACTTGACCAGGTCCGGGTACGCCGAGGACACCAGGTTCACCACGTTGGACGCGACGCCGAAGCTCACCGGGGTGCGCTGCCGCTGCACCGTGACCGTCGAGGCCCGCAGGTCCGGGATGCCGCACCCGGTGGCGGCCGGTCCACCGCCCTGGTCGAACCCCGACATCGAGCCGACGAGCGCGAACGCCTGCTCGCACGCCTGGGAGGTGGCCTGCTGGTCGCCGCCGCTGTCCGTCCGGGAGTCGAACGACACGAGCTTGAGCTTGCGGCCGCAGATCGCGCCCTGGGTGGCGTTGAAGTACTCGACGAACGCCTTCGTCCCCTGCTGCGCCGCCTGGAAGAGACCGGGCACAGGGCCGCTGATGTCCGAGATGTTGGCGATGGTGATCTCGCCGGCGGTGACGCCCTTGTCCGTGGCGCCACCGGTGCCCTGGCAGCCTCCCGCGATGCTGCCGGGCGGGTTCGGCTGCTTGTTCGGCTGCTGCGGGTTGTTGGCACCCGGCTGCCCCGCGGTGCCGTCGGTGCCGGCCACCCCGCCGTACTCGCCGCCCGGCACGGTGCCCTGCTGGGTCTCCGCTCCGCCGCCCAGAGGCACGGCGAGTGCCGCGCGTTGCTCGTCGGTGAGCCTGCTCCCGCACCCCGCGACCAACGCGCAGACCACTAACGCGATCAGCGCAACCCTGCGATGCATGCGGACGAACGCTAGGCCACTGCATCAATCCAGACCAGGCCGCTCACCAGCGATTTCACCCATGTGGCCGACACGATTTCTAGAACAAGTTCTATTGGCAAAGGAATGCGGCTAACACCGTCACCAAACCGAAGTTACGTCGTTAGACCACCTCGGGCCAAAGAACACGTTCTAGCTAGGACGGCGGCAGCAGCTCTGGCCGGCGCGGGCGGATCACGTCGCCCGACGACTCACCGCGCAGCCGTCGCATCACCCACGGCACGACGTGTTCGCGCGCCCACCTCCAGTCCTCCGCCCGCCGGATCTTCCGGTCGACCAGCGGAGCCCTGCCGAGCACCGTCCGCTCCAGGGAGTGCGCAACCCCGAGACCGTCGAGCACGGAGATGGCGACCTCGTGGTGACCCAGCTCGTTCAGGTGCAGCCGGTCCGGAGACCACATACGACGGTCACGCAGCTGCCGCATCGCCCACATGTCGACCAGCACGCACGAGTGCTCTGCAGCGATCGCGCGCACGTGCTCGTTGTAGATGGCCACGCGACCACGCATCTTGCGGAACACCGGGTCGTCGGCCCCGTCGACACCCGTGAAGAGGATGACGCGCGCGCCGGCCTCGACCGTGCGCGCCACCGCGTCGCGGTAACGGCGCATCAACGCGTCGATGTTCACCTTCGGCCGCATGAGGTCGTTGCCGCCCGCGTAGAGCGAGACGAGATCCGGGTTCATCGCGAGAGCGCGCTCAAGCTGCTCACCCAGGATCTGCGGCAGCAACCGGCCGCGCACAGCCAGGTTGGCGTAGGTGAACTCCGGGTCGGCGGCACCCAGGACGTCGGCGACGCGGTCGGCCCATCCGCGCACACCGTTCGGACGGCCAGCGTCTTCGTCGCCCACTCCTTCGGTGAACGAGTCCCCCAACGCCACAAAACGCTTGCTCATGCTCAGGACTTTAGGTCGCGCGTCATGACCGAGGTTGCGCGGGGCTGGATAACGTTTCGATAACGCCAGGGTCTCGAACTGAGGCGGGCTCCCGCTTTCGGCCGTAGTCCCGATCGTGCGACTCCCCATGAACTTGGCAACGCCGACGCGACTTCTCGTCGCGCTGGCCGGCTGTGCGCTGGCCGTGCTGCTCAACACCGGGATCGCGATCGGCCAGCCCCCCAATCCCTCGACCCCCATCTCGACCCCGCCGCCCGGAAGTGGCGGAACGGGCGACGAGGTCGTGCAGACCCAGTGGGGCCCGCTCGGACCCGCCGACCGGGACTTCATGAACCGGGTCAAGCAGGCCGGGCTGTGGGAGAAACCCGCGGGCGACAAGGGCAGGGCCAAGCGGCCGGACCAGCCCAAGATCCTGGAAGCCTGCAAGCACCTCATCGAGGGCCACACGCTGCTGGACAACGTGGTGAACCGGGCGGGCGTCCTGCTCGGGCACACGCTGCCCACGGAAGCCTCCGACGAGCAAAAGGGCTGGCTGGCCGAAATGGACGCGGCGAACGGCGACGAGTTCGACGCCGTCTTCGCCAACCGGCTCCGGGCGGCGCACGGCAAGGTCTACGCCTATGCCGCGCAGATCCGGGCGGGCACCAAGAACGAACTCATCCGCATCCTGTCCACACAGGCGATGATCACCGTCTTCGACCACATGAAGGTGCTCGAGGACACCGGTCGTGTCGACTTCGCCGGTCTGGAGTCCCCGCAGCCGCTCGCACCACCGACGGCTGCCGCCGGGGCACCGGAACCCACGGGCGAGAACGGCAACAGCGCGGACGCTTCCACGAACCCGACCGACGGTGTGATCCCGACCGTGCCGGAGGGCACCAGGTTCACCCGCACCGCCGAGCAAGGCGTGTTCGGTGACAACAACGGCGTCTTCTTCGGCGCCATAGCGGTGCTCGCGCTCGCGCTGGTGGGGATGCGCATGATCTCCCGATCCAAGAAGACAAGACGTAAATCTCGTTCGTTCTGAAAACGCACACCCGTTCAACCGAAGACAGCGGCTCACCGCCGTCAGCTTCAGCATGCCGTTTTATCGGACTACCACGAGGTGGCAAATGGCTTTTCACCGTAGGAAATCCACGATCTGGCTGACGGCCGCAGCAGCGGCGATGGCCCTGGTCGCTGGCGGTGCCGCGGTGGTGGCCATCAGTTCTTCTGATGGCGCCGCGCTCGCCGACGGGGCTGACAAATCGCAGTTCGTCGACATCACCAAGGTGAAGCCGAACGTCAAGAAACCAAAACCGGAGAACGACGCCACCACGGGTACGTTCACCGTGGACTGCGGCCGGAACGAGAACGGGCACTTCAACCCGGACAACTTCATCGCGCAGCCCGGTGTCCGCAACGGTGCCCAGCACCTGCACGACTACGTCGGCAACCTGTCCACCAACGCGGACTCCAACAACAAGTCGCTCCAGGCGGCCGGCACCACCTGCAAGAACGGTGACAAGTCCGCCTACTTCTGGCCCGTCGTGCGCATCAACGACGGTGCGGAGGAAGGCGAGGGCCAGGAGCAGCAGCCGCCGAAGAAGGACGACAAGGCGCAGCAGGAGAAGGACAAGGCCGCCAAGGACGCGGCCCGCCTCGAGTGCCCCGACGTCGCCTCCCGGCTCCCCGAGGACGTGCCGAACGGCGCCCAGGCGGAGATCGACAGGGAGCTCGCGAACATCGAGAAGGTCACCGACGAGGCCGAGAAGAAGCTCGAGCAGACCAAGGCCCAGGACGTCAACAACGTCATCGTCGGCCCGACGCGGGAGAAGCGCGCCGCGATCCTGAACCGGATGATGCTCGCGTTCAGCCGCCAGGGTCAGCAGGCTCCCGACCTGAACCCGGCCGCCGCCTGCGCGGTCAAGGAGCAGGGCGAGGCCGCCGCTCTCGACAACGGCGCCGAGAACAACAACGAAGCCCAGGCCGAGGGCCTCGAGAACAAGAAGAACCAGAACAACCCCGAGGAGAACGCGAACAACGAGCTCCCGGGCAACGAGGGCGAGATCCAGCGTCCCGAGGTCGTCGACCTGACCTTCCGCGGTTCCCCGACCGGCAAGGTCGTCGCGATGCCGAAGTTCCTCCGCGTCCTCTACGGCGACGCCAAGGTCTCGACCAACGGCACCAAGAACGCCAAGGACTCGTGGACCTGCACGGGCTTCGAGGACAAGGTGCTGATGAACAAGTACCCGATCTGCCCGCAGGGCTCGAAGGTCAAGCGCATCCACGACTTCCCGAGCTGCTGGGACGGCAAGAACATCGACTCGGCCAACCACCGCGACCACATCGTGTTCCCGGACCAGAACGGCAAGTGCAAGAAGGGCTTCAAGGCCGTTCCCCAGCTGCGTATCTCGCTGACCTACAACATCCCCAGGGAGATCCAGCAGCAGGGCCGGTACGCGGTCGACGCGTTCCCGGAGGAGGAACACAACCCGTTCTCCGACCACGACGACTTCGCGAACGTGATGTCGCAGCAGATCATGAACCGCCTGGTCAACTGCGTGAACACCGGCAAGAAGTGCCGCGAGTGACGCGCTGACCGTCTGACCGAAGTCCCCCGGTGCACCTCCCGCGCACCGGGGGATTCTCGTTGTCCCGCTGAGAGATTCCCGCGGCTAACCTGGCGCGCATGATGGCGAGATCACGGCGGACCTGGCGCGATGTGGACGGCGAGCGGATCGAGGGGACCTGGCGGCACGCCTTCGTCCGCAACGGGGACAGGCACTACCTCACCGACCTGTTCATCTACGCCGACGGGCTGGTCGACTGCTGGGGACTGGTCTCACTCGACGAGTTCGCCGCCAAGCTCGCCTCGGGGTGGGTGGCGACCGAGCTCCCCGACGGCGCCGAGGCGTCGGCGTTCCACGTCGCCACGTGGAAGTTCGCCGAACCGCAGGCCGCGCTGACCGCCGACATGCTCTACGGCGAGGTCCTCGACGAGATCGACCGGCTCAACGACAGGCCGGACTCCACGGCGCGCTGCCTCGCGGCGGTCGACGTCTTCCTCGACCGGCAGGACGAGGACAGCCGGGCGGCCGTGCGCGCGGCGTACCACACCATCCCCGAGCACCTGCGGATCTACGCGCTCGGCGACATGGACCGCAGGGACTGGCCGTTGCGGGTGCTCGCGGCAGGGCCGGGCAACCCCTACTCCTGGCAGGACGAGGACAAGCTCGTCTCCAAGAAGGAACACGCCGCGGCGCTGCGCTACTTCGAAGGTCTCCGCAGGCAGCGCCGTGCGGCGCCAACGCCTGCAGAACCGGCCGAGACCAGCATCGTGATCAGCCACACCAACCACACCGTGCCGGGCGGATGGCCGGAGAATCCCGGAATCCTCGTGCTGCGCAACGAGTTCCCCACACCCGTCACCGTCGGCGCGCAGATCCACCCGAGCGTCGCCGACGCCTACGAGGCCGTCGCGGCGAACGTGCCGGCGCAGGCGCGGACGGCGGTCATGGCGGAGTTGCTGCGCCTCAAGTTCGCCCAGCACCCCGAGCTCGCCGAGACGCTGACGGCCACCGGCACCGCACGGCTGGTCTACGCCGACTCGTCGGCGTTCTGGGGGCAGCACGGCACTGAGGGCCGGAACTGGCTCGGACGGCTGCTGGAGCTGGTCCGGTCCGAACTGTCTGTTCGTGACCACGACCTGTTCACCAGCCTGAACCTTGTTCCGGAATGATTGACCGCAAAGGTATAGACCACTGACACTGGCGGAATGGTCACCCGTTCCTGCGCGGTGCTGATCGCACTGCTGGCAACGCTGCTAGTACCGGTCACCGGCCCGTCCGCCACGGCGGCACCGGCGACGTTCGTGCACCCCGGAGTAGGGGTCTCCCGTCCGCAGCTCGACTTCATCCGCGCCAAGGTCCAGGCCGGCGCCCAGCCGTGGAAGCTCGCCTACGACCGCATGATGGCGAGCTCGTACGCCTCCCTGTCCCGCGTCCCGAAGCCGAGAGCGATCGTGGAGTGCGGCCCCTACACGAACCCGAACCACGGCTGCACCGACGAGCGCCAGGACGCGCTCGCCGCGTACACGCTCTCGCTGGCCTGGTACATCACCCGCGACAACCGGTACGCGACCAAGGCCATCGAGATCATGGACGCCTGGTCGGCCACCATCCAGGACCACACCAACTCCAACGCCCCGCTGCAGACCGCGTGGTCGGCTTCCTCGTGGCCCAAAGCCGCCGAGATCATCAAGCACGTCCACGGGAACTGGCCCAACAGCGGCCGGTTCGGCACCATGCTGCGCAACGTCTACCTGCCGGAGATCGCGAACGGCCGCGCGAACACCAACGGCAACTGGGAACTCAGCATGATGGAGGCCTCGCTGGGCATCGCGGTGTTCCTGGAGGACAGGGCCGCCTACGACAAGGCCGTCGGCATCTTCCGCACCCGGATCCAGGCCTACATCTACCTCACGACCGACGGAGCGTTGCCGAAGACGCCGCCGGGCAGCGGGATCGACACCAGGGCCGAGATCATCTCGTACTGGCACAACCAGTCCACGTTCGTCGACGGGCTGACCCAGGAGACCTGCCGGGACTTCGCGCACACCGGGTACGGGCTCGCGGCCGCCGCGCACTTCGCCGAGACCGCGCGGCACCAGGGGCAGGACATCTGGGGGGAGATCAGGGAGCGCATGCGGCACGCGTGGGGCCTGCACACCAAGTACCAGAACGGCACGCCGGTGCCGTCGTGGCTGTGCGGCGGCTCGTACAGCCGCGAGCTCGGGCCCACCCCGGAGGTGTCGTTCAACGCGCTGCACACGCGGCTGGGCATCGCGATGTCGAACACCCAGCTCTACACCGAGTCACATCGTCCACACGGGACCGACAACCTGTTCATCGCCTGGGAGACCCTCACCCACGCGGCGAACCCGGCCTGACAAGGGCTAACGTGCCCGCATGACAGACGTGAAGCCACGCAGCCGGGACGTCACCGACGGCCTGGAGCGCACCGCCGCGCGCGGGATGCTCCGGGCCGTCGGCATGGGTGACGAGGACTGGGAGAAGCCGCAGATCGGTGTTGCCTCGTCGTGGAACGAGATCACGCCGTGCAACCTGTCGCTGGACCGCCTCGCCAAGGCGTCGAAGGACGGGGTGCACGCGGCGGGCGGGTACCCGCTGGAGTTCGGCACGATCTCGGTGTCGGACGGCATCTCGATGGGCCACGAGGGCATGCACTTCTCGCTGGTCTCGCGGGAGGTGATCGCCGACAGCGTCGAGACGGTGATGCAGGCCGAGCGGCTCGACGGCTCGGTGCTGCTGGCCGGGTGCGACAAGTCGTTGCCCGGCATGCTGATGGCCGCGGCCCGGCTCGACCTGGCGAGCGTGTTCCTCTACGCCGGGTCGATCCTGCCGGGCCGGGTCACGCTGACCGACGGCACCGAGAAGGAAGTCACGATCATCGACGCCTTCGAGGCGGTCGGGGCCTGCGCTCGCGGGCTCATGAGCCGCGAGGACGTCGACCTGATCGAACGCGCGATCTGCCCCGGCGAGGGCGCCTGCGGCGGCATGTACACGGCGAACACGATGGCCAGCGCGGCCGAAGCGCTGGGCATGTCGCTGCCCGGCAGCGCCGCTCCCCCGGCCACCGACCGGCGGCGGGACGGGTTCGCGCGCAGGTCCGGACAGGCCGTGGTCGAAATGCTCCGCAAGGGCATCACCGCGCGGCAGATCATGACGCGCGAGGCGTTCGAGAACGCGATCGCCGTCGTGATGGCGTTCGGCGGCTCCACCAACGCGGTGCTGCACCTGCTCGCGATCGCGCACGAGGCCGGGGTCGAGCTCACCCTGGACGACTTCAGCCGCATCGGCTCGCGCGTGCCGCACCTGGCCGACGTGAAGCCGTTCGGGCGGCACGTGATGACCGACGTCGACCGCATCGGCGGCGTGCCCGTGGTGATGAAGGCGCTGCTGGACGCCGGTCTGCTGCACGGCGACTGCCTCACCGTCACCGGCCGCACCGTCGCCGAGAACCTCGCCGACATCGCCCCGCCCGACCCCGACGGCCTCGTCCTGCGAGCTCTCGACAAGCCCATCCACCACACCGGCGGCATCACGATCCTGAAGGGCTCGCTGGCGCCGGAAGGTGCCGTGGTCAAGTCGGCCGGCTTCGACTCGGACGTCTTCACCGGCACCGCGCGGGTGTTCGACCGCGAACGCGCCGCGATGGACGCGCTCGAGGACGGCACGATCACCGCGGGCGACGTCGTGGTGATCCGCTACGAGGGCCCCAAGGGCGGGCCGGGCATGCGCGAGATGCTCGCCATCACCGCGGCGATCAAGGGCGCGGGCCTCGGCAAGGACGTCCTGCTGCTCACCGACGGCCGCTTCTCCGGCGGCACCACGGGTCTGTGCGTCGGCCACGTGGCACCGGAGGCGGTCGACGGCGGCCCCATCGCGTTCGTGCGCGACGGCGACCAGATCACGCTCAACGTCGCCGAGGGCACGCTCGACGTCCACGCCGACCTGGAGAGCCGGCGCGAAGGCTGGGCGCCGCTGCCCCCGCGCTACGAACGCGGCGTGCTCGCCAAGTACGCGAAGCTGGTGGGCTCGGCTTCACGCGGGGCGGTCTGCGACTAGGGCCGCCGACCGCACGAGTGCGGCGACCGCCGGGGAGTGACTGCTCCGCTGCCAGGCGAGCACCGTGGTGACGTCGGGCGCGTCGACGACGGGCACCGCGACGTGTTCCGGCCACTGCCAGGCGCGGCTCGAAGCGGGGATGACGAGCAGGCACTTGCCCAGCGCCACGAGCTGAGCGAGCTGCGACTGGGTGCGGACCTCCGGCCCCGGCCCGTCGGGATACGTCCCGTCGAGCCGGGGCCAGCGGGCGATCGGCAGGCCCGGCACGTCGCTGACCTCCGCCAGCGTGAGCTGATCGCGGGCCGCCAGCGGATGCGCCGCCGGCAGGATCACGACCTGGCCCTCGACGCGGAGGTCCGCGGTGTCGAACCCGGCGAGATCGTCGTAGGGGCGATGCATGAGCGCCACGTCGGCCTGCCCGTCGCGCAGCCGGTGTGCCTGCTCGCCGACCTCGCACAGCAGCACCTCGACCGGTGGCGC
This sequence comes from Lentzea roselyniae, assembly GCF_039537795.1. NCBI lineage: Bacteria > Bacillati > Actinomycetota > Actinomycetes > Pseudonocardiales > Pseudonocardiaceae > Lentzea > Lentzea roselyniae. The sequence goes on along the minus strand of NZ_BAABBE010000007.1, from coordinate 143,300 downwards.
ACCGGGTTCGCCCGCCAGCGCGTCGAGGAGCCGCCGCAGCAGCTCGTGGGACGCCCCCGCCTTCGTGACGAGCACCAGCGGTCGCTTCGGATCACCGGCCCGGCGCGTCCGGCGCTCAGCGGCCGCGACGGCGTCCAGTGCGGCTCTGGCCTCGCGCAGCAGCACCCGGCCGGCGTCGGTGAGCGCCGCTCCCCTGCGGTCCCGGTCCAGGAGCTGGACCCCGAGCCGGCGCTCCAGCAGGCGAATCGCGCGTGAGAGCGGCGGCTGGGCGATCCCGAGCCGGTCGGCGGCACGTCCGAAGTGCAGTTCCTCCGCGACCGCGACGAAATACCTGAGCTCGCGGGTCTCGAGATCGGCCACCGGACCCAGCCTACGCTCTGATACCCGCTGAGTATCAGAGCGTACTGAACCGATCTTGGACAGTGAACGTGCTCCGCGCCGAGCATTGATCAGGTGAAGGACACGAAGATCGCGCTGGTCACCGGCGCGAACAAGGGAATCGGTTTCGCCATCGCGCAGGGCCTCGGAGCGCTCGGTTTCACGGTCGCGGTGGGCGCACGCGACGACGTCCGGTGCAAGGAAGCTGTCGAACGGCTGCGCGCCACGGGCATCGACGCCTTCGGAGTCGCCCTCGACGTCACCTCCGACGACAGCGTCACCGCGGCAGCAACCGCCATCGAACAGACGACCGGACGGCTCGACGTGCTCGTCAACAACGCGGGCATCGGCGGCCGGACCGACGGCGGCGCACAGGACCCGGCGACGCTCGATCTCGACGTCGTCCGCACGGTCCTCGACACGAACGTCCTCGGTGTCGTCCGGGTGACGTACGCGCTGCTCCCGCTGCTCCGCCGCGCGACATCGCCCCGCATCGTCAACGTCTCGAGCAACATGGGCTCGCTGACACTGCGGACCGGTCCGATCATGGCCGCGTATGCGCCGTCGAAGTCGATGCTCAACAGCCTCACGGTTCAGTACGCGCGCGCATTCGCGGACACCGGCATCATCGTGAACGCCTGCTGCCCCGGCTACGTCGCGACCGACTTCACCGGGTTCGCCGGTCTGCGGACACCCGAGCAGGGTGCCGCGATCGCGATCCGGCTCGCCACCCTCCCGGACGACGGCCCGCGCGGCGGGTTCTTCGATGACGAGGGCGTCGTCCCCTGGTGAACGGGGTCACTCACTCGACTGAATTGCCGTGCGGGCACGGTCACCTCATCGGAGGGCGCCGGCGACCGCCCCGCGGCGGCGGGTACCTCGCGATGGCAAGCCGACGGCCAACGCGGAAGGACAGCGCGATGATCGATCAGACGCAAGTTGAGACTCTGTACGACTGCGACGTGATCGACAACAAGGGCGAGAAGATCGGTTCGGTCAAGCAGGTGTGGCTCGAGGACGGCACCGGCACACCGATGTGGGCCGAGGTCCACACCGGACTGTTCGGCATGAAGGAGAGCTTCGTCCCGATTCAGCAGGGACAGGTGGCGGGTGGCGCGATCACCGTCCCCATCGCCAAGGAGCAGGTGAAGGACGCGCCGAGCGTGCACACCTCGGGCAACCACATGTCGGACGAGGAGCAGGAGGCGCTCTGCCGGCACTACGGGTTGATCCCGAAGGCGAAGACCGGTGAGCACGACCGGCTCGACGGCAGGCGCGGCAGGGGTGACGCGGCCGAGGTGACGCGCTCGGAGGAGAAGCTCGACGTCGGCACCCGCAAGGTCGAGGCAGGCCGGGTGCGGCTGGTCAAACACACGGTCACCGAACAGCGCAACGTCACCGTGCCGGTGACGCACGAGGAAGTCCGGGTGGGCCGTGAGCCCGCGCAGGGCGGCACGGGCAGGGCGTTCGCCGACGAACAGGCGGAGGTCACGCTGCACCGCGAGGAACCGGTGGTGCGCAAGCACACGGCGGCCGTGGAACGGGTCCGGCTGGAGAAGGACGCGGTCACCGAACAGAAGAGCGTCAAGGGCGAGGTCCGCAAGGAACGCGTCGAGGTCGAGCGCGACGACGAACCGCGCGGCCGTCGCTGAAGTGACGCCGAGCGAGCCGCCCACCACTTCCGCCGGTGGGCGGCTCGCTAGTACAAGCTGTCCAGCACGTCGGCGTAGCGCTTCTCGATCTCGCGCCGGCGCGGCTTCAGCGACGCGGTCAGCAGCCCGTCCTCGACGCTGAAGTCCTGTTCCAGCACGGCGAACCGCTTGATCGTCTCGTGCCTGGCCAGCTGTGCGTTGACGACCTTCACCGCGTTCTCGACCTCTGCCCGCGCGTCGGACAGCCCCGACGCGGTGTCCGGGTCGATCGTCACCAGTGCCACGCAGTACTTGCGGCGGTCGCCGTGCACGATCACGTTGCTGATGTACGGCGACGCGGCCTTGAGCAGGCTCTCGATCGGCGCGGGCGCCACGTACTTGCCGCCCGAGGTCTTGATCAGCTCCTTCTTGCGGTCGGTGATCTTCAACCGGCCCGCGTCGTCGAGCTCGCCGACGTCACCGGTGTGCAGCCAGCCGTCGACCAGCGTCTCGGCGGTCGCGTCGGGACGGTTGTGGTAGCCGCGCATGACTCCGGGCCCCCTGAGCAGGACCTCACCATCGTCCGCGATCTTCACCTCCATGCCGGGGATCGGCGGCCCGACCGTGCCGATCCTGATCATGCCCGGCCGGTTGAAGAACGTCGCCGCGGACGACTCGGTGAGCCCGTAGCCCTCCAGGATCGTGATGCCGGCGCGCTCGAAGAACTCCGCGATCTCCCCCGCCAGCGGCGCCGAGCCCGACACGAAGTACCGGATGCGCCCGCCCACACGATCACGCAACTTGCGGTACACCAGGCGATCCGCGAGCCAGCGCGTCGCGGGACCGTGGTCGCGGTCGGCCCAGGTGAAGATCTTCTCGGTGAGCCCGCCCTTCTCACGCGCCCCCGCGACGATCCGGCCGTGGATCTTCTCGAAGATGCGCGGTGCGGCGGCCACGATCGACGGTCGCAGCTCGCCGAGGTTGTCCACGATCCGCTCGACACTGCCGTCGACGGCGGTCGGCACGCCCGCGGCGATCATCGCCATCGTCAGCACCTTGCCGAACGCGTGCGACAGCGGGAGCCACAGGAAGTGCAGGTCCGTGGGCTGCAGAATGCCAAGGGACGCAATGGCTTCCGACGTCGTCAGCCAGTTGTTGTGAGTGAGCTCGACGCCTTTCGGCGTGCCGGTCGTGCCGGACGTGTAGATCAACGTGGCGAGATCGTCGGGTCCGAGCTCGTCGATCAGCGTGTCGTAGTCGCCGTCCGCCTCGGGGATGGCGCCGAACCGCAGCACCTCGACGTCGGGCATCAGTGCCGCGTGCTCGTCCGTCTCGACGACCACCATGCGGCTGCCGGAGTCGGTGACGATGTGCGCGACCTCGCCCCTCGTGCTGTTCGGGTAGATCGTGGCGGTGGCGCCACCGGCGGCGAGCACCGCGAGGTCGGTGATGATCCACTCGATGCTGGTGCCGCCCATCAGCGCGACCCTGTCGCCCTTGGCGAGCCCCTTCGCGCGCAGCCCGAACGCCTGCTTCGCGACACGTTCCTGCAGCTGCGCCCACGTGAGCGAGGCCCAGCCACCGTGGTCGCGGTACCGCATCGCCTCGGCGTCGGGCGTGCGGGCGACCCGGTCGCGCAGCAGGCCGGGAATCGACAGCGCCATTGCTCTCCCCTTCTCTGGAGCGTCGCTCCAGAGCGGTACTCTAACCCGCATGGCTGACCGAAGACAGTCCCTCCTGGACGCGGCGCTGAAGCTCGTCGAAGAGGGCGGCCTGGACGCCGTGACGATCGCAGCACTGACCGAGCGATCCGGCATGTCGAACGGCAGCATCTACCACCACTTCGGCAGCCGCGCGGGCGTGTTCGCACAGCTCTACGCCGACAGCTACGCCCGCTGCGTCGCCGCGATGCTGCCCGCGCTGGACTCGCGCCCCGCCTGTCCCGCCGTGCGCGACCTGACGTTGCACTACCTCGACTGGGTGGCCGCGAACCCGAGCCGCGCCCGGTTCCTGTACGCCGCGCCGGGCCACGCAGACCCGTCGGTCAAGCAGGCGGAGTTCGCCCCCGTGATGTCGTGGTTCCTCGACCGCATGGCTTCCGGCGAAATGCGCTCGGTGCCGCCATGGGCGCTCGAACCCGTGGTGATGGGCCCTGCGCACGAGTCGGTGCGCCGGTTCCTGCTGGGGGTGTTCGACCTGAACGAGGCCCGCGAGATCATCGCGGACGCCGTCTGGGCCGTGCTGAAGCCCTAGTCCTCTTTCGGCGCTCGCCCGCGAATGACGATGCCGCCGTCGAACGAGAGGTCGCCGTCGACCCGGCCCAGCTGCACCACGGTCCCGGACACCTTGCCCCGCACGACGTTGGTGACGTCCTCGTCGGTCTGCACGATCTCGAACTCGTCCGCTTCATCCCCAGTCATACGTGCAATATCACCCCAGACCGCAGTTCGTTAGCTATAGAACACACGTTCGATTATGCTGCTGGTATGCGCCAGGGATCACTGTTCGACCTGGAGGCGGAGCCCGCACTGGCCCCGCTTGCCCCACGCCGCACCGAACTGGGCCACGGCGCGTGGATCGACGTCCAGCCGGGCTGGCTCGCCGGCGCCGACGCCCTCTTCGACCAGCTCGTCGCCGAGGTGCCGTGGCGCGCCGAACGCCGCCAGATGTACGACAACGTGGTCGACGTGCCGCGCCTGCTCTGCTTCTACAGCGGCGCGCTGCCGTTCGACGTGCTCACCACCGCTCGTGACGTGCTTTCTTCTTACTACTTGCCCGAGCTGAAGGAACCGTTCACCACTGCGGGCCTTTGCTACTACCGCGACGGGCGCGACAGCGTGGCCTGGCACGGCGACACGATCGGCCGGGGGCAGACCGAGGACACGATGGTCGCGATCCTCTCCGTGGGCACACCGCGGGCGTTGTTGCTGCGACCGCGTGGGGGCGGTGAGACTCACAAGTACGCGCTGGGGCACGGCGATCTGCTCGTGATGGGTGGGTCGTGCCAGCGGACGTGGGAGCACGCCGTCCCCAAGACCGCGAAAGCCGTAGGACCGAGGATCAGCGTGCAGTTCCGTCCGCGCGGGGTCCGCTAGATCACGTCGACGAACACCGGATTGGCGTAGAACCAGAGATCGGCCCACGGGTCCGAGTTCGCGATCTCGTCGATCATCGGGTCGCCCGACGACGTCAGGCGCTTGCCGTCGCTCCCCCGCAGCCGCAGGTAGAACGCCCGCTCGACACCCGCGAACGTGTGCGTGAACCGGATCTTGCCCCGACGCGGCACCTCGAACGTCTTCACGACCGACGTCTCCGGCGCCACGAAGAGATCGCGGTCGGACGAAGGACCGGTCACCGGGCCCGAGATCAGGTCGACCTTGGCCAGGACGGGCGTGGCACCCGAGAAGTTCGGCCCGGCGGCGCGGTCGATCTCGATCGTCACCTCGACGTCGCCGCCGCGGCGCACGAACGTCCGCCCGCCCAGCGTCACGCCGCGCAGGTCCTCACGTGAGCGCACGCGCAGCGAAAGGCCGTCGATCAGCCTGCCGTGCACCGTCAGGACCTTGCCCGACTGCAGACCGCGCATGACGTCCACATAGGACTTCGACCGCGCGCCCACCACGTTCGCGCCGTACTGGCCGGGGAAGAAGTCGCCGTAGCCGGTCTGCCGGACACCGGAGTCGATCGGCGCGCCCTTCGAACCCGTTGTGGCGTAGTCCTGTTTGCCGGGCGTCAGCGTGTCGCCGAGGACCTGGTGGACGTCCGAGTTCGCGGTGATCCACCACGGCCTGCCCTCGGCCAGCAGCGCGTCCCACAGGCCGCCGACGCGAGCGGTCATCCAGTCGAAGCCGCCGTGCGTGCGGTAGGACTCCATCGGGTAGCCGGGGAAGGAGTCCGCCAGCGGCGCCGCGAGGTCGTAGTAGCCCCGCGCCCTGCCGGGGCCGCCCGCCGCCTTCGAGATGCCCGCCGCCTGATGGCCGGGCGCGCCCTCCATGCCCACGGCGACGGACGGGGCCGCGTCCCGCCAGCCGCGCAGCTCGTGCGGGCTGTCGAGGCCGCGCCGGGCCGGGTGGTTCGCGAACATCAGCGCGATCTCGGTCCGTCCGGAGAGGACCTGCGCCTCCAGGTACCGCAGCGCCGCCAGCGCGAGCGGCTCGGTGTTGCCGGCGATGCGGCCGTCGTAGGAGAGCTCGAACGCCTTGAGGATGTCGGTGGTGTGCCTGCCGGGCGGCAGGAACACCGTGGCGTGCTCCGCGCCGGGGATGTTCCACTCGAGGCCCTGGTAGACCAGCACGTCGCGCTGCGCACGACGCGCGCGTTCGATGTCCGGCGCGACCTGGTCGATGGAGAACTTCTGATGCGCGGGACCGCCGTGGTCGGTGATCACGACCCAGTCGAGCCCGAACTCGCGGGCCTTCCGCACCTGGTGCTCGATCGGATACTGACCGTCGTCGGAGTACTGCGTGTGGATGTGGTGGTCGCCCGCGTACCAGCCCTCACCGCCGCCCCACGGGTTGACCGGGACGTGAGCCTCGGCCGTGCCCGAACCGGCGACGACGGCACCGGCCGCGATGCCCAGTCCGGCGAGGAACTTGCGGCGCTCGACCGACGAGGGACGGTCGTCCTCGGGGGCGAGCCAGCTGCCCTCGGCCGGCTCGACGTCGTGGTGGTGATGATCGTGTGAGTGGGACATGTGCAAGATCTCAACCGGTGAACCTGCCACCACCGATGAACGGCGAATGAACCTTGGTACCGGGAAATTCGTTCACACGGCCTGAACGGCCAGCAGCGCCAGGTCGTCGTGATCGTCGCGGTCGAGCCACTTGAGCACGGCTTCCTCGCAGCGCCGCGCGATCTCCTCGGCCGACTGGCCCTTGCACTCCTTCAGCACGGCCCGCAGCCGCTGCTCGCCGAACAGTTCGGTGCGGTCGGTGTGCGCGCGGGCTTCGGTGAAGCCGTCGGAGTACAGCACCAGCGTGTCGCCGGGTGCCAGCGTCACCTGCTCGCCGTGGAACCGGACGTCGGACAGGATGCCGACGATCGCGCCGGGCGCGCTGACGTCCTGCACGGTGCCGTCCGCGCGCAGGATCAACGGCGCCGGGTGCCCGCCGGAGGCGAGCGAGAGCCGCACTCCCCCTGACGACAACGGCACGAGCTCGCCCACGACGATCGTGGTGAAGAGCTTGGAACCGGTGGCGCGCAACGAGGTGTTCAGCAGGTGCAGCAGCCGCACCGGGTTCGTCTCGACGAGCGACAGCGCCTGCAGCGACTGCCGCACACGTCCACTGTGGACCGCCGCCTCCAGGCCGTGGCCGCAGACGTCGCCGAGAGCGAGCGTCGCCGTGCCGTCCGTGCGCGGGTGGACGTCGTAGAAGTCGCCGCCGACCAGCGCGCGCTGGTGGGCCGGGATGAACACCGACCCCATCGACACGCCATGCACCTCGGGCAGCGGCAACGGCAGCAACGCCGAGCGAAGCACGTCGATCGTCCGCTGCTGCTCGGTCAGCCTCGACGCGGACTCGAGCGCCACGGCCGCGTGCTTGCCGAACAGCCGGACGCGTTCGATGTCGTTGGGGGCGAATTCACCCTGTCGCAGTACGACCAGAGCGCCACCGACACCCAGAGGCACGGCGAGGGCGCAGCCGAAGTCGTCCGGCACGCCCCAGCTACCTTCACCCAATGAGGTGATCCTGGTGAGCGTCGAGGTGCCCGTCAGCACCTCCGTCAGCACGCTGGCCCGGCGCGGCGTCCGGGAGACCGTGGGTTCGCCGCCGCCGCAGCGCCACCACTCCAGACGGTCGCGTGTGGCCGGCACGACGGCGACGCAGTGCTCCCCCAGCAGCTCCGCGGCGAGCTGCACGATGGTCCTCAGCGTGTCCTGCCGGGAACTGCCGCTCGCGAGCCGCAGATGGGCGTGGTCGAGCGTGGAGTCGGTGAAGTACCAGGCGCTCCAGCCCTCGCCGAGGTCGTGCTGACGGCCCGCGACGTGCACGTCGAAGTGCTCGCCCAGGCACAGCCGGGGGAACCGGTCGGCGGCCGCGGCGTTGCGCACGCGCACCACTCCGGCGGGGTCCACGACGAAGACGGCTTCGCGGAGCCCGTCCACCAGGCGCTGCCAGCCGTCGAGGTCGATGCCCACGGCGCTGCTCATCCGCTTTTGTCCAGCGCACTCGGCCGAATCATCACGGCCTCCTGCGGGTAGTTGGCGTGCATCGCGGCATCAAGTTACCTCGCTCCCAACCTAACGTGGCAGGCTTGGCTGCGACCACCGAGGCACGGAGGCTTGGAGTGACCACGGCCAACGAAGAGACGGACGCAACCCTCGAACGGGTTCTCGCCGCGATGAGAGACCTGCGTGACGGCAACTTCCGCCGCAGGTTGGTGGTGCCGGGAAACGGGGCGTTGTCGGCGCTCGCGGACGTGTTCAACGAGATCGCGGAGCGCAACCAGTGGCTGGCCGGTGAGCTGGGCCGCGTCCGGCAGGCCGTCGGCCAGGAGGGCAGGCTCACCGAACGGGTGGCGCCCGCGGGCACCGCCGGTGGCTGGTCGCTGATGGCCGACTCGGTGAACGGCCTGGTGGAGGACCTCGTGCGGCCGACGTCGGAGCTGAGCCGGGTGCTCGCCGCCGTCGCCGAGGGTGACCTCACCAAGCGCATGTCGGACCAGACGCTGCGTGGTGAGTTCGCCACGCTCGGTTCGACCGTGAACGGCCTGGTGGACCAGCTGTCGTCCTTCGCGGACGAGGTCACGCGTGTCGCCCGCGAGGTCGGCACCGACGGCCGCCTGGGTGGTCAGGCGAAGGTGCCGGGTGTGGCCGGTACCTGGCGCGACCTGACCGACAACGTCAACTCGATGGCGAACAACCTGACCAACCAGGTCCGCAACATCGCCCAGGTCGCGACCGCGGTGGCCAACGGCGACCTGACCCAGAAGATCACGGTGGACGTCTCCGGCGAGATGCTGGAGCTGAAGAACACGCTGAACACGATGGTCGACCAGCTCTCGTCCTTCGCCGACGAGGTCACGCGTGTCGCGCGTGAGGTCGGCACGGACGGCAAGCTCGGTGGTCAGGCGAAGGTGCCCGGCGTCGGCGGCACGTGGCGCGACCTGACCGACAACGTCAACTTCATGGCGGAGAACCTGACCACTCAGGTCCGCAACATCGCCCAGGTCACCACCGCCGTGGCGCAGGGCGACCTGACCCAGAAGATCACCGTCGACGCGCGCGGCGAGATCCTCGAGCTCAAGTCCACGATCAACACGATGGTCGACCAGCTCTCGTCCTTCGCCGACGAGGTCACCCGCGTCGCCCGCGAGGTCGGCTCGGACGGCCGCCTGGGCGGCCAGGCGCAGGTGCCGGGCGTCGCCGGCACGTGGCGCGACCTGACCGACTCGGTGAACGTCATGGCGAACAACCTGACGACCCAGGTCCGCAACATCGCCCAGGTCACGACCGCCATCGCGCGCGGCGACCTGACCCAGAAGATCACGATCGACGCCCGCGGCGAGATCCTCGAGCTGAAGACCACGATCAACACGATGGTCGACCAGCTCTCGTCCTTCGCCGACGAGGCGACGCGTGTCGCCCGCGAGGTCGGCACCGAGGGCCGTCTCGGCGGTCAGGCCCAGGTTCCCGGCGTCGCCGGCACGTGGCGCGACCTGACCGACAACGTCAACTTCATGGCGAACAACCTGACCAACCAGGTCCGCAACATCGCCCACGTCGCGACGGCCGTGGCCAACGGCGACCTGTCGCAGAAGATCACCGTCGACGCGCGCGGCGAGATCCTCGAGCTCAAGTCCACTTTGAACACGATGGTCGACCAGCTCTCGTCGTTCGCGGAGGAGGTCACCCGCGTCGCCCGCGAGGTCGGCACCGACGGCCGCCTGGGCGGTCAGGCCCGTGTGCAGGGCGTCGCCGGCACGTGGAAGGACCTCACCGACAACGTCAACCTGATGGCGGACAACCTGACCAACCAGGTCCGCAACATCGCCGCCGTCGCCACCGCGGTCGCGAACGGCGACCTCTCGAAGAAGATCACCGTCGAGGCGAAGGGTGAGGTCGCGGCCCTCGCCGAGACCCTGAACGGCATGGTCGACACGCTGCGCGCGTTCGGTGACGAGGTCACCCGTGTCGCCCGCGAGGTCGGCACCGAGGGCATCCTCGGTGGTCAGGCGCGCGTGTCCGGCGTGGCGGGAACGTGGAAGGACCTCACCGACTCGGTGAACTTCATGGCGGACAACCTGACCAACCAGGTCCGCAACATCGCCCAGGTCACCACCGCCGTCGCGCAGGGCGACCTGACGAAGAAGATCGACGTCTCGGCCCGCGGCGAGATCCTGGAGCTCAAGACCACGATCAACACGATGGTCGACCAGCTCTCGTCCTTCGCCGACGAGGTCACCCGTGTCGCCCGCGAGGTCGGCACCGAGGGCAAGCTCGGTGGTCAGGCCGAGGTCGACGGCGTGGCCGGCACGTGGTCGAAGCTGACCGACAACGTGAACCAGCTCGCCTCGAACCTGACCACCCAGGTCCGCGCCATCGCCGCCGTCGCCACCGCCGTGACCGCGGGCGACCTGACCAGGCAGATCACCGTCGACGCGTCCGGAGAGCTCGCCGAGCTCAAGGACAACGTCAACCAGATGATCGCCAACCTCAAGGAAACGACCCGCGCCAACCGCGAGCAGTACTGGCTCAAGACCAACCTGGCCCGCCTGTCGGGCCTGATGCAGGGCCACCGCGACCTGCGCGCCCTGGCCTCGTTGATCATGAGCGAGCTGACGCCGCTGGTCAGCGCCCACCACGGCGCGTTCTTCCAGATCCAGGAGGACGACGACTCCAAGCAGACCCTGGAGCTCACCGCCTCCTACGGCTTCCGCCTGGACGCCGCCCGCGCGACCCGTGTCGCGCTGGGCGAGTCGCTGGTCGGCCAGTCCGCGCTGGAGAAGAAGACGATCCTGGTCACCGAGGTGCCCCCGGGCTACCTGACCGTGTCGTCGTCGCTGGGTGAGTCCGCCCCGGTCAACCTGGTGATCCTGCCGATCCTGTTCCAGGGCGAGACCCTGGGCGTGATCGAGCTGGCGTCCCTGAACGTCTTCACCGACGTCCACCTCGACCTCCTGGACCAGCTCAAAGAGGCCATCGGCGTCAACGTCAACACGATGCTCGCCAACTCCCGCACCGACGCCCTGCTGGTCGAGTCCCAGCGCCTCACCGCCGAGCTCCGCGCCGGCTCCGAGGAGCTCGAAGACCGGGCCCGCCAGCTCCAGACGGCCTCGAAGTACAAGTCCGAGTTCATGGCCAACATGTCCCACGAGCTGCGGACCCCGCTGAACTCCCTCCTGATCCTGGCGAAGCTCCTCGCCGACAACCTCGACGGCAACCTCAACGCCAAGCAGGTGGAGTTCGCCCGCACGATCCACTCGTCCGGCTCGGACCTGCTGCAGCTCATCAACGACATCCTCGACCTCACCAAGGTCGAGGCGGGCCACATGACCCTGCACGAGGACCCGGTCCGCGTGGACGAGCTGGTCCGCTACGTCGAGACGTTGTGTTTGCCGCTGACCGCCGAGAAGAACCTCGAGTTCTCCGTCCGCGTCGACCCGAACGTCCCGGAAACGCTCCGGACCGACGAACACCGCCTCCAGCAGATCCTGCGCAACCTGCTCTCCAACGCCGTCAAGTTCACCCACGACGGCGGCATCCGCCTGCACGTCCGCATGGACGATCCGTCCACAGTGGCCTTCGACGTGCACGACACGGGCATCGGCATCCCTGCCGAGAAGCTCGCCGTCATCTTCGAAGCCTTCCAACAGGCCGACGGCACCACGTCCCGCAAGTACGGCGGCACGGGCCTGGGCCTGTCCATCAGCCGAGAACTGGCCCAACTGCTGAACGGCGCCCTGCGCGTGCGCTCCGAGCCGGGCATCGGCTCGACGTTCACCCTCTGCCTCCCCCTGGGCAAGGTCGCCACCGACGCCGTGGTCCTGCCGGAGCCCACCCCGATCGTGGCCCCCGACCCGGTGCTGGCCGCGTCCGGCTCGATCCGCTTCCACGGCGAAAAGGTCCTGGTCGTCGATGACGACCTGCGCAACGTCTTCGCGCTGACGAGCGTGTTGGAGTTGCACGGCCTGGAGGCGATCTACGCCGACAACGGCATCACGGGCGTACGTGCTTTGGAACAGTACGACGACGTGGCCATCGTCCTGATGGACATCATGATGCCCGAGCTGGACGGCAACGCCACGATCTCCGCCATCCGGGCCATGGAGCGCTACGCGGACCTGCCGGTCATCGCCGTCACCGCGAAGGCGATGAAGGGTGACCGGGAGAAGTCGCTGGCGTCGGGTGCGACCGACTACGTGACGAAGCCGGTGGACACCGAGCACCTGATCAGGCTGATCGCTTACTACCTCGGGGTGTCCGCAGAAGCCTGAGGACGCTTGAGCCGGGTACCGGCAGGGTGCAGAGGCGAAGCCGAGCCGGACAGGGCGATGCACCGCCGTGCAAACGGTGATGACGTGAGCCGACGGTGCCAACGTGCCCACGTACGCAGGCGCTTGGGGCTTGGCTTTGGGTGCGAGGTGCTAGCGTGTTCGGATCGGCCGGGCGCTTCTGTGCCCGGCTTTCTCAGGCCGATGAGCGCCTCGCAAGGGCCCCGAAGTCAAGCCCCGATCGCAATCGTCGCGGAGCGGCGATGACGCAATCAACGCTCGGTATCGGCCCGCGCGCCCACCACCGCAAGGTGACCACCCCGGGCCACCCCCAATCCTCAGTGAGCCGTGTCCACCGACTCCTGAACAGCCGCGTCCACCGTCTCGTGCAAGCTCAGCACCTGGGCCACATCCGCCAGCTCGAACAACCGCCGAACCGGCGCCTGAGTGGCAGCGATCCGCAGCTGCCCGCCGGCCTCGCCCAGCCGCCGGTGCCAGTCGAGCACCAGCGCCAGCCCGGTCGAGTCCATGAACTGCAACCCGGCGAGGTCCAGCACGGCGTGTGCCCCGGTCACGTCCGCATCCAGCCGTGCGGCAAGCACAGGGACGGTGTCGATGTCCAGCTCGCCGGCGACGGCGAGCACTCGCCATCCCCGCTGGACCTCGCTGCCGACGTTGAGCTCCATCGTCGCCGTTCCTTCCGCCACGCCCGACTCGTGCGACCCAAATCGTGCAGCACGACGTCAAGGCATGCGACCACCGGGGGGCTGAAAGATCCGAACGGGGCGCCGGATGTGCGACGATGCGCCTTGTGCTGAACGACCCACTGGCTGAGGTGCGGGTGATTCTGACCGCCGAGGGTGGATCGTGCGCTCGTGCACGTCAGGTGGTCCGCGACGCCGCTGTCTCGTGGGGGTTGTCGGAGGACCTGACGGACGACGCGCAGCTCGTCGTCACCGAACTCGTGTCGAACGGGATCGACCACGGTGAGGGGCTGATCACACTCACTGTAAGCCGAAGAGACAGTGGCATGCTCGTCGAAGTGCACGACGAGTCGTCCCAGCAGCCTCAGGTGCGGCCGGTCGACACCAGTTCGGCGCGGGGGCGCGGGATGCAGCTCGTGAAGGCGCTCAGCGTGCGCTGGGGTACTACTCCGGACGCGCGGGGAAAAGTCGTGTGGGCCGAGTTGGAGTCCTGAGAACGGGTACTAAGCCCGTATGACTGCCACACCACCCGATCCTGATCCGCAGCGCACGCCTGGGCTGGAGCCCGGTGGCGGGGTGCGACCAGGAGACACCCCGCCTGAATCCGGACAAACCTCAGGTCTTTCGCATCGCGAGCCGACGCCGCCGAAAGCGACCACCGGGCGCGTCGTGATCGCGCTCATCATGGTGCTCGTCGTGCTCGTGGCCGCGATGCTGCTGACCCAGGCGTTCCTGCTCAGCTGACGATTCAGCCGGACAGACGCGAGGCGAGCAGGCGCTTGCCCTGCTCGGCGCCCTTGCGGCTGTCGGTCTGCGCCTTCTTGAAGAACTCCGCCAGTTCACGGTCGCCTTCGCGTTCCGCGTCCTGAATGAAGGTCTCGAGCCGCAGCGCGTTGTCGAGGCACGCCTCGGTGAACCACAGGATGTTGTAATCCTTGTCCTTCGTACCCGTGACGTGACCGGTTTCCGTGGTCGACACGGTCCCTCCTCATCTATCAGGGAATTAGCGGTCACTCGGCGTGTACCCGCCATGGCCTGGTGAAAACCGTCTCGGCTTGTGGTCGTCACCGGAAGGCGCGTACGGTCGGTCCGGACGGGAGTCCTTATGAACCAGCTTCGCCAGAGAACGACCTACGTCCAGTCCATTCCGATCGTCGCCGTCACGGGCGAGATCGACATGATGTCGTCCGCCCCGGTGACCAGCAGGCTCGCCGAGCTGCTCGACCGCAAGCCGCCCGCACTCGTGATCGACCTGCGGGAAGTTCGGTTCTTCGGGTCCGAGGGGATCCGCGCGCTCGTGGAGACGCAGCACCAGGCCGACGAGCTCGGTGTCAAGTTCGGCGTCGTCAGCGACACCAGAGTTGTGTTGCGCCCCTTGGAAATGACGGCCGTCGACCAGCTGCTGCTCTTGTTCAACGACGTCGACGACGCCGTCACGGCGCTGAGCGCCTGCTAGGCGGCTGACTCTCGCCGGTTGCGAGAGCGCTCCACCAGGTCGAGCAGCAGGCCTTCCTTGGTGGACCACGGCGAGATGTCCACGACCTCGTGTCCCGAGACCCGCATCAACGCTTCCGCGACCACCGCGCCCGCCAGCGACTGCTGGGCCCGGTGCCGCGAGATCCCCGGTAGCGCCGCCCGTTCGCGCACCGACAGCTTCGCGAGCCGCGGGATCCACTTCTCCAAGTCCTTGAGCCACAACTGACGTGGCACGTACGTGCCCGTGCGCGCTCCGGCGAGCCTGGCCAGCTGCTCGAACACCTTCGAACAGCCAACGGCGCGAGCGCTCTCATCGCGCGGGAAAGCTTTCGCGATCCGTTCTTGAACTTCAGCGCGCATGTCCTGCACGGTCAGGCCGGCTCGCGTCAAAGTCCGCGCCCCCAAGGGCAGTGACACCGCGCGATCCGGTTCCGCCCCGGATCCCGCGGCCAGTTCCACCGTGCCGCCACCGACGTCCAGCACGACCATCGGACCGGCGCTCCAGCCGAACCAGTGCCGTGCCGCGGTGTACGACAGACGTGCTTCTTCCTTGCCCGACAACACCTTCAGCTCGACGCCGGTGCGTCTGTGCACCTTGCGCATCACGGCATCGGCGTTCGTGCTGTCGCGGACGGAGGACGTCGCGAACGGGAGGAAGGGCGTGTCACCGGCCTTCTTGCAGGCGGCCAGCACCGCGGCGCACAACGACTCGACGCCGTCGCGGCTGATGGCCCCCTCCGAGTTGATCTCGCGGTCCAGGCGCAGCCTGACCTTGTGGGACACCAGCGGACGCATCAAGTCGCGTTCCACGATCACCAGGTGCGCGCTGAAGCACCCGACGTCCAGAACACCGACCGACATCCGCCAACCTTCCTTCTTCTACCAAGTTCCATTTACCTCATCGGCACCCATTGTGGGAGTCTTGGCACCCGAACAGGGCATCTTCGGGGATGAGATGCGTTACAGTGCCCCGATGTCCTTGGCAGAGATCCCTTCCCGGCTCGAAGACGCCCTGAAATCGGCAAATCGCGGCGTCATCGTCCTGGCAGTGGACGGCCTGTCCTCGGACGTGGCCGAACAATCCTGGCTGTCGGCCTCCCTCTCCACGCTCACCTCCACCGTGCCGTCCACCTCCGCGACGGCCTGGCTGACCGCGCTGACCGGTGTTCCGGCGGACGTGCACCGCGTGCCGGGAACGGTGTACCGCAACGGATCCGGTCTCGTGCACGCCATCAACGGCACGCCCGCGATCCCGGAGCTGCCGACCGTTCTCGAACGGCACGGCGCCACCGTCCTGGCCCGCGAGCTCGACCTGCTCGAAGGCACCTGGGCCCACGCCCTGCTGCGAGGCTGCACCCGGATACCCGCACCCCCTCGGCACAAACTCACCGCCCAGGCGGAGGACCCGCCGCTGCTCGTCGCGAACGTCGTGGCGGATCTCGACAAGGCGCTGCCGGACGCCCGGCTCCTCTGGACGTACGTGAACATCGACGACCACGTGCACCGCAACGGTTACGACGAGTCGGTGCACGAGGCCATGCTCCGGCTCGACGCGCATGCGTCCCGTTGGGCGGCGCAGGGCTGGACCGTTGTGGCGCACTCCGACCACGGCCAGGTTCCCGTCGAGCCGGACCCCGCTCTCGTGGAGGCCTGGGACGCGATCGTGCGCGAGGACTGCGTGATCCCGTCCGGTGGCGCCGGGCGGCTGCGCTGGCTCTACCCGAAAGCGGACCGCGTGGAGGCCGTGTTCGACCGCGTGGCAACGGCTCTGGGCGCCGCGGCGACCGTGCACCACGCCACCGACCTCGGACTGCCGCAGCCGGAGGCGGGTCCTGTCGTGGCCGTGGCGGCGTCGCCGGCGTTCCCGGTGGCGGATCCGTCCGCCAAGTTCGAGCACGGTGGCCTGAGCCGGGACGAGATCGACGTGCCCTTCGCGGTCTGGCAAGCGTAGCGACCATTTGTCGGGCGCCGAACCGTTCATCCTTGTGAACAATTCCCGTTACAACGTGGGAATCCCGGAACAACGGAAAGAATCGTTTTTGACTTCTCTTTACAGACCTTGATCGGATCTGGCAGGGTGTCGCCGGGCGCAAGGACATGAAAGGGACTGGACGGTCTCGTGAATCTGTCTCGACGCACCCTTCTGGCTTCTGCCGCGGCCACTCCCCTGCTCACCGGAGCCGGAGCAGCGTTCGGTGCGGGGGAAGCCTCGGCCTCCCCCGCCAAGCTCCGCGGCGCTCTCGACTACGGCCTGACCAAGCTGAAGGCGGTCGCACCGGGCATCACGTCGTTCCCGGAGATCACCCGGTTCGAGAAGTGGACGTACGTCGCCGACGGCGGCTGGATCGGCGGTTTCTGGCCGGGCACGCTCTGGCTCGCGCACCTCGACAGCGGTGACGCGCAGTTCCGCGCGCTGGCCGAGGCCGCGAACGACAGGCTGGCGCCGCGCCGGCTCGAACCCCGCGACCACGACCTGGGCTTCCTGTTCTACCCGTCGTGGGTCACCGCGTACCGGCTCACCGGCGCCACCAAGTGGCGTGACGGCGCGGTCGACGCCGCGAACACGCTGATCCAGCGCTGGAACCCCACCGGCAGGTACATCCGCGCGTGGGGCAGGCTCGGCACACCGGGCAACGCCGGCCGCGTCATCATCGACACGATGATGAACCTGGACCTGCTCGCGTTCGCTACCGAGCAGACCGGCGACCGCAAGTTCATCGACATCGCGATCGCCCACGCCAGAACGACTCAGACGCACTTCATCCGGCCGGACGGCTCGACCCCGCACGTGTTCGACTTCAACCCGGACACCGGCGCGGTGATCGGCCCGAACACCGTGCAGGGCTACAGTCCGACGTCGTGCTGGTCGCGCGGCCAGTCGTGGGGCATCTACGGCTTCACGACGATGTACCGCCGCACGGGCCTGCGCGAGTTCCGCGACACGGCCCGCAAGATGGCCGACTTCGCGCTGAGCGCCATCACGCCGGACCACGTGCCGGTGTGGGACTACCGCTCCCCGTTGGGCGCCAACGACATCAAGGACTCGTCGGCGGGCGCGATCCTGGCGTGCGGCCTGCTCGACCTGGCCGCGGTCACCGGCAACGGCCGCTACCGCGAGCGGGCGCTGAAGATCCTCGACGGCCTGGTCGGCACCTGCCTCACCACGAGGTCGGCCCGCGCCGAGGCGATCATGGCCCGCGGCACCCGCAACCGGCCCTCGGAAGACGGTGTGGAGGTCTCGCTCCCCTACGGCGACTACTACCTGTTCGAGGCGATCCTGCGGGTGCTCAAGCCCGCGCAGATCGCCAAGGCCATCGGCCTGTGATCTTGGCGTCTGCAAGTACCACCGTCCCCAGGTCGGTGGTACTTGCAGGCGCCGTTACCAGCTACTTCTCGATCACGCGCGCCGTCGGGCCGTTCGACCACGTGGCCTCCAAACGGGACAGGCGGCCCTCGGCGTTGCGGAAGTTCACCACCAGCGGCCCACCCGGCTGTTCGACGGCCACCGACCACCCGTCGGTCGGCGTGGCCGACAGCGCTTCCACCCCCGACGGGCGGTACCGCACGACCACGTCACCGCCGCGCAGGTGGAACGCGTGGACGTACGAACCGTCCGGCTGCCATTCCCCCTCGGGAAGTTGAGCCGAGGAGGGACGTCCATCCGTACTACTGGGAGGAGCCGGAACAGACGAGCTGATCGCAGGAGGCCTGGTGGACGACGAGGGCGTGACGGGTGACGAACTGGCAGAGGTGCCGGTCGCGGGCACCGCGACGGTGATCGACGTGACGGTCGGCATCGGCAGCACCCCTGGACCCGCCGTGGAGCCCACCGCCGCCACCGGCGCCGGCTCCATCGCCGAACGGATCCCGAACCAGGACAGGCCGACGGCGACCGCGGTCACCACCGCCCAGGCGACCAGGTATCCGACCGACCGTCTCACTGCGACGACCCTCCTGTAGCGACTCATGGCATCAGTACTGCTGGTCGAGGACGACCCGGTGGTGCGAGCGGCGATCACACGCGCTCTCACCGGCCAGGGCCACATGGTGCACGGTGTCGCGCTCGCGATCGAGGCTTTGCGCGAAGTCACCGCCAACAACTACGACGTCGTGGTGCTCGACCTCGGGCTGCCCGACCTCGACGGCGGTGACGCGCTGCGGATGATCCGGGGTGTCACGAACACCCCCGTGGTGATCGCTACCGCCCGCGACGACGAGCAGGAGATCATCCGGCTGCTCAACGCGGGTGCGGACGACTACCTCGTCAAGCCGTTCTCCAGCGAGCACCTCGGTGCCCGCGTGCAGGCGGTGCTCAGAAGGGCCCGCGACAGCAAGCAGCTCGTCGTCGGCGGGCTGGAGATCGACGTGGACCACCGCAAGGCCACTGTGGACGGACGGGAGCTGTCGTTGACGCACAAGGAGTTCGAGCTGCTCTCGTATCTCGCCGCACGCTCCGGCGAGGTCGTCCCGCGCGCCGAGATCCTCGCCAGCCTGTGGCCGTCCACTCGCGACGACCAGACGCTCGACGTCCACCTGTCGTGGTTGCGCCGCAAGCTCGGTGAACGGGCCGCGCAGCCGCGTTATCTGCACACCGTGCGCGGCGTCGGCGTGCGTCTGGTCGCACCGAGATGAGGCGGTCACTGGTGCTGGTCGCTCTCGCGGCGACCAGCATGGTGGCGTTGGCGTTCCTCATCCCGCTCGCCATCGTCACCAAGAAAGCCGCGTACGACAGCGCGATCAGCGAGGCCGAGAAGCAGGCCGCCGCCCTCACGCCGGCGCTGCTGATCACCACGAAGGCGCCCGAGATCCGCCAGGCGATCAGGAGCACCCGCTACGGCGGTCAGCAGCGGCTGGCCGTGCACATCAGCACACCGGCCCCCAACACCTACGGCACCTCGCACATCACCGCGGCCAACCTGCAGGACGCGCAGAACCTCGCGAGGGCGTCCACCCTCGAACGCCCGGACGGCGTCGCCTACCTGCAACCGCTGGCCACCAGCGCCAACGGCATCGTGATCGTCGAGGCGTTCGTGCCACGCGAACAGCTCACGCACGGCGTCATAGGCACGTGGTGGGCGCTGGCGGGGGTCGCTGTCGGACTCGTCGCCGGTTCGGTGTTCGTCGCAGACCGGCTGGGTGCGCGGGCGGTGAAGGCGACCCGCACGCTGGCCGAAGGTGCACGGAGGATGGGTCAGGGCGACCTCTCCGTCCGCGTGCCGGTCAAGGGACCGTCCGAGCTCAAGGAGGTCGGCCAGGCGTTCAACGCCATGGCCGAACGCGTCCGGCACCTGCTCGCCGCCGAGCGCGAGGTGGTCGCCGATCTCTCCCACCGCCTCAGAACGCCTCTCACCGCGCTCCTGCTGGACGCGGACACCCTCGGGAGGGGTCCAGGCGCGGATCGGGTCCGCGAGGCCGTCCAAGGACTGGAGAGGGAGGTCGACGAGATCATCAAGGCGGCCCGGTCCGGTCTGGAGCCCGGCAACACGGCCGTGGACGTGGCCGGGGTCGTGCGCGACCGGCTGGTGTTCTGGTCCGCGCTCGCCGACGACCAGGAACGGCCGTGGACGATCCGCGGCGCCGACCGGCCCGCACACGTGCCGCTCGCCCGCACCGACCTCACGGCCGCGCTGGACGCGTTGCTGGGCAACGTCTTCCGCTACACGCCGGAGGGCACGAGGTTCGCCGTGACGCTGGTGCACCAGGCCGACCTGGTCGCTCTCGTCGTCGAGGACGCGGGGCCGGGCATTGCGGACGTGGAGCGCGCGCTGCAACGCGGCGCCAGCGGCGGTGGATCCACCGGGCTGGGGCTCGACATCGCCCGCCGCGCCGCGGAGAGCACGGGTGGTTCTCTCCGCGTCGACCGCGGGCCGCTGGGTGGGGCACGCGTGCAATTGAGGCTCCGGAGGCTCTAGGGCCCTGGTCAGGGCCGGAAAAGAACACCGCCGGCGGCGCGGACCGTGGGACGGGTCCGACGCCGCCGGCGGGCACCGGCCGGCTGCGCTGCACCGCTGCCGCACCACCGAGTTCCGAGCAGGAGGGTGGAACCCGATGAGCAGTGCGCGCTTGCCATCCCACACCGGTGTTACGAGGTGGATCTCAGCCGGGGCTCTCGGCGCCA
This sequence comes from Lentzea roselyniae, assembly GCF_039537795.1. Taxonomy (NCBI): domain Bacteria; kingdom Bacillati; phylum Actinomycetota; class Actinomycetes; order Pseudonocardiales; family Pseudonocardiaceae; genus Lentzea; species Lentzea roselyniae. The sequence continues at coordinate 122,559 of NZ_BAABBE010000007.1, read as the reverse complement.
GGTGTGGGGACCGGCGTATTCAAGGAGGTCTGTGTGATCGTTTTTCGTGATCTGACACGAAGTTAGCCGACGGCCCGCCGTCGCCAATCCACCGTTCAGACGATTAATCCGTTTTAAATATATTTAAGTTCGCCCGGTCGGCTGTCCTCGCCTTAAGTCTATTTAAGATAACGTCGCTGCCACGCCGCCATCCCATCCCCCGAAATGAAAGGCGCCTCATGCTCAGTGTGATGGCAGCTACGAGTTTGGCACTGTCGCTCCTCGTCGCCCCCGAGGCGCCGAGTGCCGCCGATGTCGTTCCTCCCGGCAAAATCACCGTCGACGTCGTCACGGTCAACGGTTCCGGCTGCCCCGCGGGAACAGCGGCGGTAGCGGTCGCGGACGACAACACGGCATTCACGGTCACTTACAGCGACTACACCGCGCAGGCCGGCTCCGGATCGGCCCCGACCGACTTCCGGAAGAACTGCCAGCTGAACCTGCGCGTGCACTACCCGCAGGGCTTCACGTACGGGATCGCGAAGGCCGACTACCGCGGGTTCGCGCACTTACCCAGAGGCGCGAAGGGCATGCAACGCGCCAGTTACTACTTCTCCGGCCAGTCGTCGACCGGTACGAGCACGCACAACATCGCCGGCCCCAAGACCGACAACTGGCAGTTCACCGACACGACCGACGTCGCGGAGATCGTCTTCGCGCCGTGCGGCGCGGTGCGGCACCTCAACGTGAACACCGAGGTCCGCGCGTTCACGAACTCCTCCAACCAGGCGGCGTTCGTGTCGATGGACTCGACCGACGGCAGCGTCAACACCCGCTACCAGTTCGCCTGGAAGCGATGCTGAGCGAATTTGATCACGGAGTGCCCCCGGTGTTCGACCCAGAGTGAGCGCCGGGGGCTCTCGCCGTGACCCGCACGTGACTTTTGACGGGCGAGTCAACCAGGCCATTGCTTCCCGCGTATACCCATGTAGATTCCCGACTCACCGCGACGGCCATTCGGGTGACCGTCGTTGGCTCGCGCGCCGCACGCGAACGGAGGCTGCATGCAGGTGAACGCCCAGACCGCACAGGTTGACGACCTGACACTCATCGCGTTGCCCACCGCGGTGAACTGCGCGGATCTGTTCGTGCGCTTCACACTCGGCGAGTGGCGGCTGCGCAACATGATCGACGACTGTTCCGCGGTGGCCTGCGCCCTGGTGGAGGCGGCCATCGAGTCCGCGGACCCCAAGACCTCGCGGCTGATCACCCTGCGACTGCGGCTGAGCGGCGACTACCTGGTCGTCGAGCTCGAGGCGGCCAGGTTCACGATGCCGCCGACCTCGCCCGATCTCCGCACCGGCGAGCTGCAGCTCGGTGGCGGCGTGAAGCTGATCTGGTGCGAGCTCCCGCTGCCGACCGGCGTGAACGCCAACGCGGTGCCGTTGCCACGGCGCGAACCCCGCCGCTCCCCCGCGGCCGAGGCGCTGGGCGACGAGCCGGACGTCGATCCCGAGCTCATCCAGCGGATCCTGTTCGGGCTCGGCGGCTCCATGGGCGGCGGTCCCCAGCGGTAGGGACCGGGGTAAACCGCTCTAGTTCAAGTTTCACCCACAAGGGCGCGTCCAACGGTGGACGCGCCCTTGTGGTGTCCGCGGGTTCACAACTGTGGACGCTTCACCAATTGGGTTCCGCATCTCAGACTGCGGTTACTCCGTTCGAGCCGTGTTACATTCGGCGCGGCGCGTGGACCATCAGGTTCCTGAATGGCGTTCTTTCGGTACGGATGGCAATTCACCGACGACGGCCCCGCCTCGCCCATTGGTGCGGTAACCGATCGACCACAAAAAGTGACAAATGGTCGATGCGCATTGACTTCGGCTAACGCCCGGCAATGTTGCTCTGGTTGGCGGAGGTTCGTTAACACCCTTTCCGATACGGTCTCGTATCACGCCGCCCGACATGTCCCGCACATTCGGAAAGGTGTCTCATGATTAGCACGTTGGCTGCGGCCGCTCTGGCTCTGTCCACCATCGTCATTCCCCCGGTCGCGGATCCGCCCCCGACGGGCCAGATCACCATCGACGTCGTCACGGTCAACGGCTCCGGCTGCCGCATCGGCACGGCCGCCATCGCCGTCTCCCCGGACAACAAGGCTTTCACGGTCACCTACAGCGAGTACATGGCCCAGGTCGGCCCGGACGCGCGGCCGACCGATTTCCGGAAGAACTGCCAGCTGAACCTCAGGGTCAACGTGCCGAGCGGATTCACCTACGGAATCGCGCAGGCCGACTACAGAGGCTTCGCCCACCTGGAGCGGGGAGCGAAGGGAACGCAGCGGGCGAGCTACTACTTCCAGGGAATGTCGGACAACGACCAGCGCACCAAGTCCTGGAACGGCGCGATGAGCGACGACTGGCAGGTGACGCACAAGACCGACGTCGCCTCCATCGTCTACCACCCGTGCGGCGCGAAGCGGAACTTCAACATCAACACCGAGCTCCGCGTGGACAAGGGCACGTCCGACCCGAAGAAGACCAGCTTCATGGCAATGGACTCGACGGACGGCTCCATCGAGACGATTTACCACTTCGCGTGGAAGAAGTGTCCGAAGGCGTGACCGAATAACCGAACAGCCTGGCCGCCGGGCCCCTTGGTCTCCCGCCACACGAGACCAAGGGGCCTTCCGCTGTGCCCGCGGCACTTCGACGGGAACGCCGATCTGCGGGCAACCAGGTGTTCCCCCAAGGGGCAAACCTGGGACAAGTAATGGCCAGACAGCCTTCCGCCGCGATGAAAACCTTTACGTGCAGAATCAGAGCGTTCCTCGGGCAACGCACAAAACACCGGAGCAGCCATGAAGGTGGACACCCGTCGTATTCGACCTGGACGGAACCGTGGTCGACACGCTTTCCGGGACCGCGCACGCCCTGAACATCGCTTTGCGCTAATACGTGCTGATGGAGTTCACCGACGACGAGACGCGAGAGCACATCGGCCTGGGCGACAACGCACTGGTGTGCGCGGCGCTGAGGAAGTCGGAGGCGTCGCCCGATCTGGCCGGGGAGGTCCAGGAGGCGTACCTGCGGGCGTACGCGGCGGATCCCGGCCATCTCGCGGTGGTGCACCCCGGCGCCGAGGTGCTGCTGAAACGCCTGCGAGCGCGTGGGGTGCGGCTTGCCTTGTGCACCAACAAGTCCAGCCGCATCACCGGCGGGATGCTGCGCGCGCTGGGGCTGGACGGGGCGTTCGACGCGGTGGTGAGCGGGGACGAACTCCCCCACCGCAAACCGGATCCGCGGCATCTGCTGGAAGCGGTCCGCCGCGCGGGCGGCACGGCGGCGCTGATGCTCGGTAGCAGCATCAGCGACATCCGTGCCGCCCGCGCGGCGGCGGTTCCCGTCGTCTGCGTGTCGTCCGGCTGCGGAACCGGTGGCCTGCAGCCGGACTCCTGGATCGACAGCTTCGACGACTTCGAATCAGATGTTCTGGTTCGCGAAGCCCTTGGTCGCGATCTTTGACAACATGCCCTGCCACACCGAGGAGCTGGTGTGCGGGTCACCCGTCACGCCGAGCGCCGACTTGAGGCCGTTGAACGCGTTCTGCGTGTTCGTGCCCCAGTCGCCGTCGATCACCAGGCCGGAGCCGCGGAAGTTGTTGCAGACGGCCTGGACGAACTTGGTGTCGGACTCGGAGTCCTTGAGCACGCGAACCGGCATGCCACCGAAGTCGGCGTGGATGTGGTCCGCGTGGTCGGCGTTGTACCAGCCGTCGAGCACATAGCGGAACCGGCGGCGGCACACGGCCTCCGTCGCGAGGTAGCGCTTGCGGATCGCCGCGTTGCTCGACGCGTGGTGCTTGTCGAGCGGCGAGATGGTGTTGCCGCCGGACCAGCGGACGTGGTCGAGGTCCATGGCGGTGCCGGCGCCGTGCTGGCCGGGCTTGTTGACGTAGAAACCGGCCGAGACGACGTAGCTGATCGAGCCGTAGCTCGACGAGAGCGAGCGCAGGTCCCGGATCCAGGCGACGAGCGCGTTGTAGAACGCGTCGGTGCACTGCCAGTTTCGCGCGGTGGTGTTGCCGCGGTTGGACCGCCAGTAGTAGACCGGCGTGCCGTCGATCTTCTGGAACGTCATCATCGCCAGCGCGCCGGCCTCGGCGGCCCGGATCTCGGCGTCGGTGTGCTGGTCGCCGATCTTCGGGTCGGCGCCCGCCAGTCCAGGAGCGATGGTGGACAGACCGGCGAGACCGGCGACGGCCGCCGCGCCCGTGACGAAGCCGCGCCTGGTGACGTTGTTTTCGAACACCCCAGTTCTCCCTCTGTGTCCTAGCCGGTGCGGACAGGAGGAAGGCCTGTCTCACGAACCGGCCCGAGGGAGTCTAGGGATCGTGTTCAGAACGGGGAATGCGGCCTGACCTGCGGTTTTCCTCTTCCTTTACCGCACTGAGCCGAGCGCGCGGATCAAGCTGCGCTCCGTGTCGTTGCCGAGTTTCTCCAGCGCCAGCTTCGCCACCGGCGCCCCGAGCTTCGCCAGCCCGTTGAACTCGAGGTGGGCGTGGTAGGCGATCTTGGTCGTGCCGGGAGCCGGTCCCGCGGTGATCGAGATGTCGTCGGTCGCGGTGGCGGTGTCGTTGCGGCCGACGAACTGCAGGCACTGCGGGTCGTCGCGGGTCAGCTCGTAGACGAGCTCGGTCTTGCGGCCGAGGAACGTAGACACGTTGTGCCAGCGCGAGCCGACCTCGACCGGGCCGTCGTCGATGCGCGTGCAGGTCACGGTGCCCGGATCCCACTGCTCGGTGCGGGAGAAGTCGCGCAGGTACTCGACGACACCTTCGGGTGAGGACGCCACGGTGAAGGTGCGCTCGACGTCGACGCCGGACGTGTGCGGCGCGTTGAACGCCTGTGGTGCGAGGCGAATCCGGTGCTGTTCCACGAGGGCCGCCTGGCTCTCCGCGCGGCGAAGCAGCCGGTCCAGTCGTTCGGCGTCGATTCCGGGGACGGTCTGCAGCGTGCGCCACATCGCGGCCTTGCTCTCGATGCCGACGCGCAACGTCTCCAGTTCGAGGACGTCGCTGAGCGGCGACCGGCCCAGCAGCCGTCCGTTGAGCTTCAGCCTGCCCGCCTTCTCGGTGAGCCAGCCGATGGCGGCCTTGTGCGGGCGCGGTTCGACGCCGAACGCCCTCATCACGTCGAGCAGCTCGTGCCGGTCCGCTTCCGCGTCGTCGGCCAGCACGCGCAGTTCGGGGTGCGTGCGGCTGACGCGGCGCGCGAGCTCGACGCCCGCGATCGTCCCGGCCAGGTGGTCGTTGAGGTAGATGTCCAGCAGCTCCGTGTTCACGCCGTGCGGGTACCCCGAACCAAGATCAGGGACTCGCCGGTCCGAGCTGATGTCCCTGATTCCACAAGGTTTTGATGACCAGGCCGAGCGGGGCGATCCGGCGCCGCAACCGCATGATGCGCAGGTGCAGCGCGTTGCTGGTGTCGCCGTCCTTCGTGGGCAGGCAGAGCAGCAGGTCCTCGCGCGAGGTCAGCGCGCGGAAACGCCGCAGCAGTTCGGCGACCAGCGCACGTTCGGTCGGTGACAGCACGACGGAACGCGAACGGAAGCGGAGGATGCCGGACATGTCCAGCTCCGGCACGGCATAGCGGGCCGCACGGGCACGCGGACCCAGTCCTCCCGCATGTCCGTGAGGACGGGCGCGGGCACGTTCTTCTCCAGCACCAGCAGGCACAACGTCCCGCTGCGCTGGCGCGCCTCCCGTGCCGCCGCGTCCACCGGCCACCGCACGACCTCGACGGGCAGACGGTTCACCAGGTTCGACATGCGTCCACTTCCCGAGCCTCCGGCTTGCGTGGACGCTGGTGGCGCGTCCCGGAACGTTGGCGAGGTGATTCACGCTCAGCGGGGCACGTCGCGGCACCGACCCCGCGCCCCCGTACAACCAGTACGACGACGCGGGGTCAGCACCACGATGCACCCGTCTGACCGCGAATTCCGCGGCAACCTTCCGGGCCACACCACTAGCCGCCGGTTATTTCCGCTCTATCGCGTGCATCGGCTCCAGGATGATCGGCTGCGCCCGGCGGCCCGTGACGAGGTTCCACGCCCACTGCGCCAGCACCGCGACGCGGTTGCGCCAGCCGACGAGGAACGCGATGTGCACGACCGCCCACGCCACCTTGCCGATGAGGCCCTTCAGCCGCAGCTTCTTGATGTCCGCGACGGCGTCACCAGGCGAAATCGTCGCCATCGTGCCGAGGTCGAGGTACTTGAACGGCTTGGTGGGGCGTCCCTCCAGGCGTGCCCTGATCACGCGGGCGACGTGGTGGCCCTCCTGGATCGCGGGCTCGGCGATGCCGGGCAGGTCGTTCAGGTTGACCATGTCACCGATCGCGTAGATGTCGCCGGTGACGCTGCAGTCCGAGGGATTCACCAGAATCCGGCCCTTGCGGTCGAACTCGGCCCCGGTGGCGTCGGCGAGCTTGCGGGCCAGCTGCGAGGCCTGCACACCGGCCGCCCAGATGATCGTCCGCGCCTCGACCCGGTCACCGTCCTTGGTGGTGAGGCCGGTGTCGTCGATCGACTCGACCATCGCGCCCGTCATGACCGTGACGCCGAGGCTCTCCAGCTTCTTCCTGGTGTGCTGACGCAGCGGTTCGGAGAACGGCGGCAGCACGTGCGGCACGGCGTCGAGCAGCGTGATCCGGATGTCGCGCGGGTCGATCTCGTGGAACTGCCCCTTCAACGCCCGGCGCGCCAGGTCGGCGAGCTGTCCGGCCAGCTCGACCCCGGTCGGCCCCGCCCCGACGATCGCGAACGACAGCCACTCCTTGGCGTTGTCGGCCGCCACCGCCGTCTCGAACGCCCGCAGCAGCTTCGACCGCAGGTCGACGGCCTGTTCCAGGGTCTTCATGGGCGGCGCGGACCGGGCCCACTCGTCGTGCCCGAAGTAGCTGTCCCGCGCTCCGGCCGCCACGACCAGCGTCTCGTAGCCGACCGTCCGCGAGGAACCGTCCGGCAGGTCCACGTGGACGCGTTTCTGCTCCGTGTCGAACCCGGTCACCTCCCCCAGCAGGACCCGCGCGTTGCGCTGCCTGCGCAGGATCGCCCGGAACGCCGGCGCGATGTCGCCCGCGGGCAGCAACGCGGTCGCCACCTGGTAGAGCAACGGCTGGAACAGGTGGTGGTTCGTGCGGTCGATCAGCGTGACCTCGACGTCCGCGCGCTTGAGCCCGCGCACGACGCCCAGCCCGCCGAACCCGCCACCGACGACGACTACCCGGTGCTTACCCATGGAGTTCGCATACCCGCTCCTCCCGGTTGCCATTCGCGTCGCTGGGTAACCGGATCTCATGACGACGACCGCTGACCAGTCGCTCTGGCTCTCCGCGCTGCCCGCCACGCCGCGCCCGCCCCTGACCGGCAAACACACCTTCGACGTGGCCGTGGTCGGCGGCGGCATCACCGGCCTCACCACCGCCCTGCTGCTCAAGCGCCGGGGGCTGCGCGTCGTGGTCCTCGAAGCCGGCCGCGTGGCCTCTGGCGTGTCCGGCAACAACACCGCCAAGGTGACCGCCCTCCAGTCCACTGTGTACTCGCAGATCATCAAGGCGCACGACCTGGCCGCGGCCACCGACTACGCCACCGCCTCGCTGGCGGCGGTGGCCCAGGTGGCCGACCTCGTCCAGCTGGAGAACATCTCCTGCGACCTGCGCCGCGCCCCCGCCGCCACCTACGCCTACACCGAGTCCGAGGCCCAGCAGGTCGACGACGAGCTGATCGCGGCACGCCGGGCCGGCCTGCCGGTGCGGTCGAGCGTCGACCTCGACCTGCCGTTCGAGGTGCACGCCGCGGTCCGGCTGGACGACCAGCTCACACTGCACCCGGTGAAGTACCTGCTGGGCCTGGCCGCCGCGATCGACGGCGACGGCAGCCAGGTCTGCGAAAACAGCCGCGTCCTGGACGTGAGCGGCACCCGTGTGTCCACAGCGGACGGTCAGGTCGACGCGGCGCACATCGTGATCGCCACGCACTTCCCGACGCTGGACCGCGGCCTGTACTTCGCCCGCATGGAGCTCACCCGCGCCTACTGCATCGCCGCCAGGGTTTCGTCGCCCCCGGAAGCGCTCGCGATCAGCACCGGCAGCCCGTCGTGGTCCATCGCTGCCCACGAGGACAAGCTGATCGTCGCAGGCCAGAGCCATCCGACCGGCAAGCAGGCGGTCGAACCGTTCCGCAGGCTGGAGGAGTTCGCCCGCAGGCACTGGCAGGTGGAGGAGATCACCCACCGCTGGTCAGCGCAGGACCCGACGGCCTACGACCACCTGCCGATGATCGGCACCTACCTGCCGGGCAACAACACGATGTTCACCGCGACCGGCTACATGAAGTGGGGCCTGACCAGCGGCACGTTCGCCGCCTCTCTTCTCGCGGACCTGGTGACCGGCAAGCCGAACGACCTGGCCGACCGTTTCAGCCCGCACCGGCTCTCGCTGAAGTCGTTGCCGGAACTGGTGAAGAAGAACGCCGAGGTCGCCGTGGAGTTCGTCGGCGACCGCGTCCTGCCCGCCGACGCCACCTCCAGCGAGAACCTGCCGCGCGACCACGCCCACGTGATCCGCGACGGGCTGGGCAAGACCGGCGTGTACCGCGACGCCGACGGCCAGTTGCACGCGGTGTCGATGCGCTGCACGCACCTCGGCTGCCTGGTGCGGTTCAACGCGGCGGAGCGCAGCTGGGACTGCCCGTGCCACGGGTCGCGGTTCGACATCGACGGCGAGGTGCTGGAGGGACCGGCGACCCGGCCCCTCCCGAAGCGTGAACCGCGTTAGTGCGGCACGGCACTAGCTCTTGGCGACGAGCGTGAGCACGTCGTAGCGGGCGACCGACTCGCCCTTCTGGTTCGCCACGTCGGCGTCCCAGCGCACCTCGCCGTACTCCTGGTCCTCGCGCGGGGTGATCTGCTTGACCGTCAACGTCACCGTCAGCGTGTCACCGGGGAACGTCGGCGTGAGGAACCGCAGGTTCTCCAGCCCGTAGTTGGCGAGCACCGGACCGGGCTCCGGCGAGACGAACAAGCCAGCCGCGAACGAGACCACGAGGTAGCCGTGCGCGACCCGTCCGCCGAAGAACGGGTTCGCGGCAGCGGCTTCCTCGTCCATGTGCGCGTAGAAGGTGTCGCCGGTGAACTCGGCGAAGTGCTCGATGTCCTCCATCGTCACCTCACGCGGCCCGGCCACGACCGTGTCGCCCAGCCGCAGCTCTGCCAGCGTCTTGCGGAACGGGTGCACGGAGTGCTCGTGGCGCGGCGCCCCGGTCACCCAGCGGTTCGTGACAGCGGCCAGCGTCCGCGGGCTCCCCTGCACAGCGGTGCGCTGCATGTGGTGCAGCACGCCACGCATGCCGCCCATCTCCTCGCCACCACCGGCACGCCCGGGCCCGCCGTGCACCAGCATCGGCAACGGCGACCCGTGCCCGGTCGACTCACCCGCGTCGTCCCGGTCCAGCACCAGCAACCGCCCGTGCCAAGGCGCCACACCGATCACGACGTCACGCACGAAGTCGCTGTCCGCCGACACGATCGACCCGACCAGCGAGCCGGAACCGCGCGCCGCCAGCTCGACAGCGTCGTCCACCGACGAGTACGGCATCAGCGTCGACACCGGCCCGAACGCCTCGACCTCGTGCGGCTGCACCGCGTCGGCCGCGGCCTTCAGCAGCATCGGCGACATGAACGCGCCACGCTCGGCGTCAGCGTCCACAAGCGACAAAGGCCCGTCGCCGTAGACCACCGAAGCGTTCTCCTGCAACGCCTTCAGCGACCGCCGAACCTCCTCGCGCTGCTCCAGCCCGGCCAGTGCGCCCATCTTCACCGACTTGTCGGCGGGGTTGCCGATCACGACCTCGGCCAGCCGGGCAGCCGTCGCCTCAGCCACCTCGTCCATCAGCGAGGCAGGCACCAGCGCCCGCCGGATCGCCGTGCACTTCTGGCCGGCCTTCGTCGTCATCTCCGTCACCAGCTGGCCCACGAACAGGTCGAACTCCGGCGTACCGGCGACCGCGTCCGGCCCCAGGATCGAGCAGTTCAGCGAGTCGGCCTCGGCGTTGAAGCGCACGGACGACCGGATCACGGCCTGGTGCGTGCGCAGGTGCTGGGCGGTCGACGCGGACCCGGTGAAACCGACCAGGTCCTGCGGGGTCAGGTGGTCGAGCAGGTCGCCGGCGGACCCGCAGACGAGCTGCAGCGAGCCCTCGGGCAGCAGACCGGAGGCGAGCATCAGCTCGACCAGCTTCTCGGTCACGTACGCGGTCTGGGACGCGGGCTTGATCAGCGACGGCACCCCGGCGATGAAGGCGGGCGCGAACTTCTCCAGCGGGCCCCACATGGGGAAGTTGAAGGCGTTGATCTGCACGGCCACACCGCGCAGAGGTGTGCAGATGTGCTGGCCGACGAACGTGCCACCACGCCCCAGCGGCTCCACGGCGCCGTCCACGAACACGCGGTCGTTCGGCAGCTCGCGCTTGGCCTTGGACGCGTACCCGAGCAGCACGCCGAAGCCGCCGTCGATGTCGATCCAGGAGTCGGACTTGGTCGCACCCGTGCGCGCGGACAGCGCGTACAGCTCGGCCTTGTGCTCCTTCAGGTACAGACCGAGAGCCTTCAGCAGCTGCGCGCGCTGGTGGAACGTGAGCTCGCGCAACGCGGGCCCGCCGACCTCGCGGCCGTACCGCAGGGCAGCGCCCATGTCGATGCCCGCGGACGAGATCCTGGCGATCTCCTCCCCCGTCACGGCGTCGTGCAACGGGGCGCCCTCGGCGTCCGGCGTGTGCCACCGACCCGACACGTAACTGCGCAGCAAGCTCATCGAGCCAACCCTTCTCCGCGAGGGCCGATGGATCCTCATCGACCCGTCTACCGGCAACGTATCAGGGGGTGAACAGGGCCGTGCAGTGCTCGGCGAACGCTTGCGCCCTGCGGGTCAGCGGCCCTCCGCCGGCCCAGCCCAGCACGACCGGGGTGGTGGGCACGGCGTCGCGCAGCGGCAGGGCGACCACCTCGAGGCCTTCGTAGGAAGCCGAGAGCGCGGGCTGCTGGACGGTCATCGAGTAGCCGATGCCGCGGGCCACGAGCGACCGGGCGAGCTCGAAGCTGCGGGCGCGGTGCGTCACCACCAGGTCGACACCTGCGGCGGCGAACACGGCGCGGAAGTAGCGCTCGCTCGGAGGCACGTCGAGCAGGACGAACGGGTCGTCCGCGAGTTCGCGCAACGCGACCGCGCGGCGCCGGCGCAACCGGTGGCCGGACGGCAGCAGCACCTTCGGCGGCTGGTCGTACAACGTGCTGGTGTCGATTCCCGGCTGCAGGTCCTGGTCGTACAGAAAGGCGATCTCGCAGCGTCCCGCCAGTAGGTCCTCCTGCACCTCCGGCAGGCTGCCCTCGACGAACCGGACGGAGACCTCCGGGTGCGCGCGTTCGAACGTGGCGATCGCCGCGGGCAGGTGGAACGGCGCGATCGGCGTGTAGCAGCCGACCGTCAGCACGCCGCTGACCTGCTGGCTGAGTCCCCGCGCCTCGGCTCCGAGGTCGCTCATGGCGCCGATCACCCGGCGGGCGTCCGCGAGCACCCGCGTGCCCGCCGCCGTCAACGCGGCGCCCCGGCGTGGCGACCTGACGACCAGCCGGAGGTCCAGCGCTCGTTCGAGTTCGCTGAGTGCCAGCGAGATGGCCGACTGGGAGACGTGACAGCGTGCGGCGGCGGTGGTCAGCGAGCCGGTCTCGGCCACCGCGATCAGGTACTCGAGCTGCCGCAGCGTCACGTTCATCAGTTGAGCTTATAGCTGGCACAAGAAACTTGAGCTGGTCAGAAGAGTGGGCAGGGCGCATCGTACGAACTGTGAACCGACCGCACCGCCACCCGTTCATCCCGTACGCACCGCCACGGCTGCCGATCGAAGAGGGACTCGACCGCGGCATGGCCTTCTACCGGCTGCTCGACGGTCGCCGGTCCGTGCGGTGGTTCTCGCCAGAACCGGTTCCCGCCGAAGCGATCGAACTGGCGGTCAGTGCCGCCAACACGGCCCCGAGTGGCGCGCACCAGCAGCCCTGGCGGTTCGTCGCCACCCGGAACGATGACCTCAAGAGGCGTGTCCGTGAGGCGGCGGAAGAAGAGGAACGCCGCTTCTACCACGAGCGCGACCTGCCGGAGTGGCACGCGGCGCTGGCACCGCTGGAGACCGACGCGACCAAGGAGTTCCTGCAAACAGCGCCGTGGCTCGTGGTGGCGTTCGCGCAGAAGCAGCAGAACGGCAAGAAGACGTACTACACCAACGAAAGCGTCGGCATCGCGTGCGGCTTCTTCATCGCGGCGCTGCACACGATGGGCCTGGCGACGCTGACGCACACACCGAACCCGATGACGTTCCTCAGCGACCTGCTGGGACGTCCCGGCGAACGGCCGTACATCCTGTTCCCCGTCGGCTACCCCGCCGACGACTGCGAGGTTCCCGACCTGCGCCGCAAGCCGCTGTCCGCGGCGCTCACCGTCGTCGGCGGGCCGCGCCACTAGAGAGATCGACATGAAGCTGGGCGCCGCCGTTCCGGTCCTCGACGAGTGGCGGTTCCTGCCCGCTGTCACCGGCCAGCTGCTCAAGGTCGTCGACCTCTCCGTCGACCAGACCGGCCTGTGCGAGAGCCGGGTTGACGACCAACCCGGTCAGGCGGCTCCGACCAGCGACAGGACGGCGAGCAAACGCGACCGTCTCACGTGCTTTCCTCTCTCGCCAGGTCTGGAGGAACGACACGCTCGTCCGCCCCGGAAAAGCTGGAAATGGGCGGCACGCAGCCGATGTCGAACCACTATCCGGAGACCGCGGACTTGCCTGATCGTCCCGCAACCGGGAACCATCGGCAGGGTGGAGGAACTGCGCGCGTTGCTCACCAAGCACGCCCGGCCCGACCTGACCACGTCGATCGAGGACGTCCTGGTCTCCAGGACGACCACGAGCGGTCCGCCCGCGCCCGCGATGACCGGCACGATCCTCGCGTTCGTGGCTCAGGGCCGCAAACGCATCGCGCTGGGCGACCGCGTTTACGACTACCGGGCCGGCCAGTACCTGGTGGCCTCGATCGACATGCCGATCACCGGCAACTACGTCGGCATCAGCCCACAGGAGCCCGCGCTCGGAATCGGTCTGGTCCTGCGCCCGGAGAACGTCGCCGAGCTGTTGCTGCGACAGGACCTGCCGAAGACCCCGGGCACGCCGGAGGGCCTGGCCGTCAGCGACGCCACCCCGGAGCTGATCGACGCCGTGACGAGGCTCGCGAGACTGCTCGACCACCCGAGGGACGCCAGAGCGCTCGCCCCGCTGATCAAGCAGGAGATCCTCTGGCGCGTCATGACCGGCGAGCAGGGCGCCGTCGTCCGCCAGCTCGGGACCAGGGACAGCAGCCTCAGCCACATCGCCAAAGCGGTCAGATGGATCCGCGAGAACTACGCCGAGTCGTTCAAGGTCGGGAACGTCGCGCGGATCGCCGGCATGAGCGAGTCGGCGTTCTACCGCAACTTCCAGGCCGTCACGGCGATGAGCCCGATCCAGTTCCAGAAGCAGATCCGGTTGCAGGAGGCACGGCTGCTGCTCACGACCACCAGGGACGTCACGGGCGTGAGCCACCGCGTCGGCTACGACAGCCCGTCGCAGTTCAGCCGGGAGTACCGCCGTCAGTTCGGCGCGCCGCCCAGCCGTGACGCCGCCCTCAGGCTTGAACCCGCTCTCTGACGGCCAGGTAGACCGCGCGCACCTCCAGCGTCCGCTCGACCTTCTCGAGCACGGGCGCGAAGAACTGGCGCCGGTGCTCGGCGTCGCTCATCGAGATCACCGAGAAGTACATGCTGCCGAACGCCGCGAACAACGTGGCGTTGCGCAGCATCGCCGACGGCACACCGGGGATCATCGACGGCTCCGGCGGCGCCCCGATCCACTGCGTGGCGATGTCGGGCGTGACGACGATCAGTCCCAGCAGGACGAAGAACGCGAACAGCGCGAGCCCGACCACCGCCGCCTGCACCAGCTGCCGGATCGCGAGCATCACCAGGAGGTTGCGCAGCTGCCGTCCGTTCAACCGCTTGGGCTGCAACGGTTCGGCGATCTCGACGCCGGCCAGCGGCGTGCCCTTGCACGCCACCGTGAGGATCTCCGGCCGCAGGTCCTGCTCCACCCGGCCGATCTCGTCGCGCAGGCGCGCGGCCGCGGCCAGCACGGTGATCGCGGCGAACAGCAGCACGATCAGGCTGACCCGCGGCCACTTCAACCGGTTCATCGCCTGCCACAGCTCACCGGTGAAGAACAGGAAGAGCGTCACGAACAGCATGGGCGGCAACGCGCGGCCGAGCAGATGCACGCTGTTGCGCAGGTCGGCGATCACGTGCCGGATGGCGGCCTTCAGCAGTGCGCCCAAGCCGTAGGTGGTGGCCAGCATCGTGGCCAGGAAGGCCAGTCCGAAGAAGGTGACGAACCACAGCGGCACGACCCACCACTCGTAGTCCGGCCCCTCCGCTCCCGGCGTGGTGATCTTGTCGTTGACCACGTACTGCAGCAGGGGCACGATCACCGGCATCGCCGCGTATGCGATCAGCAACACCACGGTCGTGCGCGGGGAGAAGCTCGGCAGCCGCCGCACGAACAGCGACAGCAGGATCCACGCGGCCACCATCACCGCGACGATCACCCCGAGCAGCACCCACTTCGGCAGTCCGGCGGACTGCTGGAGCACGAGCCACGCGAGGCTGCCGACCGCGACGAACGTCAGTGCCGGCAGCATCCGGGGCAGCACGTGCGACCGGAAGCCGTACCCCTCGATCATGGTCGGCGCACCCTGACGGACGAACCACTGTTCGGTCCGCCGCACCAACATCTCCGAAGCCACGGCGTGGATCATGCCTCAACGGTCGAAGAGCCGCGCCATCACGCTGAAGTAACGGGTCGGGGCGATGCGGGCGAGCGCGTCGAACACGTACGCGTCCGGCCCGACCAGGATCCGCGCCTTACCGCGTTCGACACCGCGGTGGATGATCTCGGCCGCCTTGTCGGGGGTGGTCAGCGCGATCTTGTCGAAGTCCGCCGCCATCTGGTCGAGCGACCGGCCGCGGCCGTCGGGATCGGTGTGGATGCGGGCGTTGCGGATGATGTTGGTCTTGATGCCGCCGGGGTGGACGGTGACCGCCGAGACGCCGGTGCCGCGCAGTTCCTGCCGCAACGAGTCGGTGAACCCGCGGACGGCGAACTTCGCCGCGCAGTAGGCGCTGTTCTTCGGCATGCCGACGAGCCCGTACACGCTGGAGGTGTTCACGATGACGCCGTAGTTCTGCTCGACGAGCTGAGGCAGGAACGCGCGCGTCCCGTTCACCACGCCCCAGTAGTTGATGTCGAACAGCCACGAGTCGTCCTCGGGCACGGAGTTCAGCACGGTCGTCGACGTGGCGACACCCGCGTTGTTGAACACCGCCGCGAGCGGCAGGTCCAGCCAGGCCCGCACCTCCCCGGCGAACGCCCGCACGTCGTCCGCGTCCCGCACGTCGAGCACGCGGCTGAGCACCGGGCCCTGCAACGAGGCGGCGGTCTTCTCCAGGCCCGCCTCGTCGACGTCGGCGATGACCACCGGGGAACCGTGCCGGGACAGCCGCTGCGCGAGGCTGCGGCCGATGCCGGAGGCGGCACCGGTGATCACCGCCGGGCGACCCGCGATCTTTCGCACCATGCGACCAGTAGATCACCATGGGCAAGCCGCCTACTGGCGCAGTTCGGGGAACTCCTCGTCCCGCCACTCACCGCCCTCGACCCCGGCTTCCTCGCGCGTGCGCAGGTCGACGCGGCGGATCTTGCCGGACACCGTCTTGGGCAGCTCGGCGAACTCCAGCCGCCGGATCCGCTGGAACGGCGCCAGGTTCTCGCGCGCGTGCCGCAGGATCTGCAGCGCGGTCTCCCGGTTCGGCTCCCAGCCCGCACTCAGCGCCACGTACGCCTTGGGCACGGCGAGCCGCAGCGGATCCGGCGCCGGGACGACCGCGGCCTCGGTGACCGCCGGGTGCTCGATCAGCACGCTTTCCAGCTCGAACGGCGAGATCTTGTAGTCCGACGCCTTGAACACGTCGTCCGTCCGTCCGATGTAGAACAGGTAGCCGTCCTCGTCGCGGCTCGCGATGTCACCCGTGTGGTAGTAACCGCCGGCCATCGCCTCGGCGTTGCGCTCCTCGTCGCCGTGATAGCCGACCATCAGCGACATCGGCCGTTGCGCGAGGTCGATGCAGATCTCGCCTTCCTCAGCCGGTTCACCGCTGATCGGATCGACGAGCACGACCGGAACGCCCTGCAGCGGCCGTCCCATCGAGCCGGGTTTCACCGGCGCGCCGGGAACGTTGCCCACCGACAGCGTGGTCTCGGTCTGGCCGAAGCCGTCCCGCAGCGTGAGGCCCCACTGCTGCCGGACCTGGTCGATCACCTCGGGGTTGAGCGGCTCACCGGCCGCGACGACCTCCCGCAACGAGCCAGGTCCGCCGCTCAGGTCGGCCTTGATCAGCATTCGCCACACGGTCGGCGGCGCGCAGAACGTGGTGACGCCCTTGTCCCTGATCTGGCCGAGCAACGCGGCCGCGTCGAAGCGGCCGTAGTTGTGGACGAAGATCGTCGCTTCGGCGATCCACGGGGCGAAGAAGCAGCTCCAGGCGTGCTTGGCCCAGCCGGGCGAGCTGATGTTGAGGTGCACGTCGCCCGGTTCGACGCCGATCCAGCGCATGGTCGTGAGGTGCCCGACCGGGTACGAGGTCTGGGTGTGCTCGACGAGCTTGGGGCGGCTGGTCGTGCCGGACGTGAAGTACAGCAGCAGGCGGTCGTCCGCCCTCGTCTGCGGGTGCGGCAACGGGTTGTCCGGCGCCTCAGCGGTTTCCGCGTAGTCCAGCCAGCCCGCCGCGGCGCCGCCGACCGCGATCAGGACGGGACCGTCCTCGAACTTGTCCGCGTCCTCCACACGCGCGATGACGTGCCGGACGTTGCCGCGCTTCAACCGGTCCGCGAGGTCGGCGGGCCCCAGCGCCGTGGTCGTCGGCATGATCACCGCGCCGAGCTTCATCACCGCGAGCATCGACTCCCACAGCTCGACCTGGTTGCCGAGCATGATCATCACGCTGGCGCCCTTGCCGACGCCGTGCCACGCGAGCCAGCGCGCGACCCGGTTCGACCGGCGTCGCAGCTCGTCGTAGGAGTAGGCGCGCTCGGACCCGTCCTCTTCGACGATGTGCAACGCCGTCGTCGTGTTGCCCTCGGCGATGACGTCGAACCAGTCGTGCGCCCAGTTGAAGCTGCTGCCGAAGCTCGGCCAGCTGAAGGACGCCGGGTCGGTGAGCATCAGGTCGCGGGCCGCGCGGTAGGTGTCATGACTGGACATTCCCAGAGCGTGCGGAGACGCGAGGCCGGCGGTATACCCCCGTACGGGGGTGCACCCCTTTTCGAGGGTGCCCGTGTCGGCGAAACTGCCAGCGTGCTGCCAGACCGCTTCCAGGCGCTGCTGCCGCAACGCCTGGACATGCTCCGCCGTGCCACCGGGTTGCCCGTCGTGTTCGGCGGGGCCGTCACGCCCGGTCGTGAGCTGTTGCTCAGCAGCTTCTACGGCACGCGCGGCACGGCGTTGCACGGGTTGCGCGTCGGCACCGGCCGGGGGCTGGGCGGCACGGCGATCGCGATGGGCACCGCAGTGCGCGTCAACGACTACGCCTCGACCCGCGCGATCACCCACGAGTTCGACCAGATGGTGGTCGTCGAGGAAGGCCTGACCTCGGTGTTCGCCTACCCGGTCGCGGTCCGCGGCACGGTGCACGGCGTGCTCTACGGCGCCGTGCGCGGGCAGGCGACCGTCGGTGACCGGGCGATCAGGATCGCCGGCGCCATGGCGCAAGGCATCGCAGGGGACCTGGACATGCCATCTCTTCACACCCAAGCCGCCCTGCGCGAGCTCGCCGAGGTCGCCAAGCTCGTCGGGGATCCCGTTCTGCGCGAACGGTTGCGCAAGGTCCACCAGGATCTCGGCGGTGCGGCCCCCGTTGCCGTCCCGACGGGACTGACCCCGCGCGAACTCGATACGCTTCGGCTGGCCGCGGTCGGAGCGTCCAACCGGGACATCGCCGCCGAGCTCGGGTTGAGCACCGAAACCGTCAAGGCCTACCTCCGCGGTGCCATGCGCAAGCTGGGGGTGCACAACAGAACCGCCGCTGTCCACGCGGCGAGGTCGACGGGAGCGCTCTGAATGTCGTGGTTCGAGAAAGCCGTGATCGGCACGGACCGCCTGCTGTACAAGCTGACCGGCGGCAAGGTCATGACCGTCTCGTTCAGCAAGCAGAGCGGGCTGACGTTGATCACCGTCGGAGCGAGGTCCGGTGAGCGGCGCGAGAACCAGGTCCAGTACGTGGCCGACGGCGGCAGCATGCTGGTGGTCGGCTCGAACTGGGGCAAACCGAACCACCCGGCGTGGACCGCGAACCTGCTGAAGAACCCGGACATCCAGGTGAACGTGCGCGGCGATGTCCGTGACGTGCGGGCGACGCTGCTCGGAGGGGACGAGCGCGAGGCCGCCTGGAGCAAGCTCGTGGCGGCCTGGCCCTCGTTCCAGGACTACGTCGAGCGGTCAGGAGGCCGCGAGCTGAGGGTCTTTCGCCTCACGCCGCGCTGAGTCCCACGCGAGCCACACACAGCCGACGATCATGAGCACGCCGTGCGCGATCCGGGCCGAGGGCGGCGTGAAGAACTGCGGCAGGAACAACGCGAACCCCGCCGCGAACAGGATCGAGGGCAGCGTGCGGAGCTTGAGCGCGACCATGACCGCCGCGACGCCCATGGTCACGAGCCCGATCGCGAAAGTCGTTGCGGCGACCGGGTTGTAGCGCACGGCCTCGGCCAGTTCGAGGAGGTTCGGCTGCGCGGCGATCTCGTGCAGGCCGAAGGTCTCCGCGCCGTAGTACGGCAACGTGAGCCCGGCGCCCACCCAGAACGTGATCGCGGCGGTGCGGTGGATCTCCAGCAGCGCGATCGGCACGAGAATGAACCCGATCATGGCGAACAGGTGCGAGGCGAGCCACGCACCGGATCCCATCGCGGTGGCGGCGCCCGCGGCTGTCGTCTCGTCCTCCCACGGTCTGAACACCGGGTACAGCAGGAAGAGCAGGCCGGCGGCGGTGAGCGTCATCTTCATCGTGTCCCCCTGAGATCGTTGAGATACATCCGGATGAGCTGGTCGTAGGTGTCGTCGAGGCCTTCTGGCAGTCCGAACCCGCCGGTGGACTCGATCGACGCGAAGCCGTGCACGATCACCCGCAGCCGCCGCGTCGCGTGGATGGCGGCCGAGCCCTCGATGCCGTACCCGCGCAACGTCGCGAGCTGGATCTCCATGAGCTTCATCCCGGCCGCTCGCTGCAGTTCGTCGCGCAACGGGTCCATCGGCATGGCCGCATACCGCTTCGGGTGTTCGTTGACGTAGGCGCGATACGCGTGCATCAGCGCTGCCACGGCCTCGTCGCCCGCAAGACCGAGCACGGCTCTGGTGAACCGTTCGGCCATGTCCTCCAGCAGCCGCACGCCGACGTGACCACGCAGGTCCGCGAGGCTCGCGACGTGCTTGTACAGCGAGGGCGTGGCGACACCGGTGCGGGCGGCGACGGCGGCGAGCGTCAGTCCTTCGACACCCTGCTCGTCGACCAGTTCCAGTGCCGCGTCCACGACCTTCGAGGTGGTGAGACGGGGGCGAACGGCCATAGCCCAAAAGCTAATGTCATTAGCCAGAGGTGTCAAGGCAAGCGCGGTGATCGAAATTTTTGTGAAGATCTTGCGCATACCGCCACGTTCGGCCGCAGGAAAGGTTGAATGGTCAAGTCACTCCCGCAAGCAAGGAGAACCCATTGCGGTTAGCCAGAAACCTGGGGGTGGTTGCCGCAGGCCTGATGGTCGCGGCGACCATCACAGCGGTACCGGCCACGGCCGGACCGTCGTTCCACACCGAGATCGACCCGAGCTCCGTGAAGGAGTCGATCGAGTACCTGGTGAAGACCTACGGCGTCAGCGAGCAGGAAGCGCTGCGCCGGCTCGAGCTCCAGAACGACGCGGCCAAGCTCGAAGAGATGCTGAAGCGCGACGCCTCTGGTGAGTACGCCGGCATGTGGCTGGACCAGGAAGGCGGTGGCAAGCTCGTCGTGGCGATGACGAAGCCTTCCGCCGCCCAGCGGCACGTCGTCACCATGCCCGACCGCGCCAACGTCAAGATCCGCACGGTGAAGAACTCGCTGTCCGCGCTGCGATCGGCTCACGACCGCATCAGCAAGCAGGTCGGCGCCGGTCCGGACGCGGTCCACCTGCCCGCGATCAGCGAGACCGAGAACCGCGTGGTGGTCTGGGAACGCGCGTGGCTCAAGGAGAAGAAGGCCGGGGTCGCCACCGAGGCACAGGCGACGGAGCGCGCCTTCGACGCCGAGCCGGGCATGGTCTCGACCCGCACCCTGCCGAAGCCGACCCCGTACGCGGTCGACTGGGGCTTCTGCCACCCGTTGTACTGCACGAACTACGGCCCCATGCGGGGTGGTCTGCGGCTCGACATGAGGCGCGACAACGGCACCGTCGGCGGCTGCACCAGCGGCTTCAACCTGCGGACGACCGGCGGCGCGTTCCCGGGCGTGCCGTGGGTGCTGACCGCGGGACACTGCATGGCCACCAAGACGAACAACGTGCCGACGCAGCACAACGGTGAGCCTGTGGTGAACCAGCACGGCATCGAGAAGAACGCGTACCCGTACGACTACGCCGCCGTGCGGTACGTCGACGCGGCCGCCGCCAACAAGTGGCTGGAGAGCCAGACCAACCGCAACGTGGTGCTCAAGTACTGCCGCAACGGCGGTACGGACAGCAACGCGGACACCCCGTGCGGTCCGCAGGCGACCTCGCAGAACCAGGAGATCACCAAGGTCACCCCGCTGGCCGAGATCAAGGCGGGCATGATCGTGTGCGCCTCCGGCTCGGGTTCGAGCGCGGTGAACTACCCGGACTCCGTGGACAGCGGTGCCGGTGCGGGTTACCTGGTCGGCACGAGGTGCGGCCGGGTCCTCTCGACCGACGTCGGCATCAACACCGACGTCTGCGCCAGGGCCGGTGACAGCGGTGGCCCGCTGTTCAGCCAGGTCGACAAGGCAGCGCTGGGTATCCTCAACGGCAGCCAGCAGGCGCGCAGCGGCGCCTGCCAGATGGGTGAGCTGAACAACTACTCACCGATCTCGACGATCCTCGAGGACCTCAGCGCCCGCCAGGCGAGCGGTGGTTCGGTCTTCAACGTGATCACCACGCCGCAGGGCTGACGCCCTCAGGTTCCGGAAGGCCCGATCCGGGTCTTCCGGAACCGCAGCGCCACGACGTGGCGTGCCAGCGCCGCCATCGCCATCAGGGCGACGAGACCGCACACGCCCCGCCAGCCGAACCCGGTGTACGCCCGCACGCCCAGCCACGAGCCGGCCGCTCCGCCGAGATACGCACACGTCATGTAGGCGGTGTTGAGACGGCCGCGATGGGTGTCACTAAGCGCGTACATGCGGATCGAGTTCGCCACCATCCCGCACTGCATCGCGACGTCGAGGACGAGCGTGCCGAGCACCAGCGCGACCAGGCCGCCGATCCCACCCGCCACCCCGAACGCCAGCACCACGGCCGACCCGATGACCGCGAGCATGCACACGAGGTTCACCGGATCCGGTCCGCGCCGGTCCACGACTCGCCCCGCGATCGGCGTCGCGATCATCGTGGCCGCGTTGACCAGTGCCAGCAGCCCGACCGCCTGCGCGCCGTAGCCGTACACCGGCCCGGTGACCAGCAGCGCGACACTCCCCCACACCGTGCTGAACGCACCGAAGATCATGGCCTGGTACCAGCACGAACGCCGCAGCTCGGGCTCACTTCGCAGCAGCCGCAGCGGTTCCAGCAACAGGTCCGGATAGGACTGTCGCGTGTGAGGTTCGGTGCGAGGCAACGCCCGCCACAGCGCCACCGCCATCACGAACGCGAGCCCCGACGCCACCAGGTACGGCGCCCGCCAGTCCAGCCACTCGCCGAGCACCCCGCTGAACGTGCGGGCGAGCAGCATCCCGCCGACCGAGCCGGCGAGCATGGTCCCGCTCGCCGCACCGCGCCGGTCGGGAGCGACCATCCCGGCGACCATCGGCCCGATGATCGGTGCGATCACCGTGGCCGCGCCGACCGCGACCCCGGCGGCGAACAGCGGCCCGAACGAGGGCGCGAACCCCGCCGTCGCGAGGCCCAGCCCGGTGACGGTGAACAACGTGGCGATCAGCGGCCGGTACGGGATCCGGTCACCCAGCGGCACCAGCAGGAAGATCCCGCCCGCGTACCCGATCTGGGCCGCGGTGACCACCAGAGCCGCCTGGCCCGGGGCAATCCGCAGTCCCTGGGCCACCAGCGGGGTGACCGCCTGCGGGAAGTAGACGTTGCCGACCGCGACACCGCAGGCGACGGTCAGCAACCAGAGCATCCCCCGAGTCATGGGCGTGACGCTTGCGGCCGCCACCACCTGGCGCAATCGAATTTCCCTACCGATTGCAGGCCGTTCGACTCATTGGCTGCAGGTCAGCTGACAAGTACCGTGACCGCGTGCGGCGTCGGGGCGACCGGCGGAGTGCCGGTCGAAGCCGGGATCTTCACCACCCGGAGGCAAGGCATGCGAGTAGCCAGACGCTGGGCGACGGCCGCCACCGTCGCCGTCGGCACAGCGCTGTTGGTTCCCACGACCGCGAGCGCGCACGCACCATCAGGCGCGATCTTCACGACGCTGCCGGACGGCAGCGAGGTCAACTTCAACCACTTCCCCACCAAGCAGGACGTGTACCTGGACGGCGGCCCCGGTCCCGGCGCGCCGCAGACGGCGGCCGGGCTCGACGACGGCACGTACGTGTTCCAGGTGACCGACCCCAGCGGCAAGGTGCTGCTGTCCACCGATCCGGCGCGCTGCCGCCAGTTCACCGTTGCGGACGGTGTCATCAGCGGCGTCGTCGACACCGACTGCGAGCACGTGACCGGGTCCGATGTGGACCACGACGCCACCACCGTCCAGCTCTTCCCGTACCTCGACACGCCCAACAACGGTGGCGTGTACAAGGTCTGGGTCACCACGGTCGAGGACTTCCTCGCCGGCTGCGCGCAGTTCGGCGTCGCGAACGGGCTGAACGTCGTCGACTGCGGCAACGCCGGCGGCAACCGGCACGGGTTCGTGCCCGCGCACAGCAAGACCGACAACTTCAAGGTCGGCGACCGGGTGATCGTCGAGATCGACACCCGCTTCTACCGCTGGGACGGCGCGGGCCCGCTGGACGGCTATGCCGTGACGTGGACGGACACCAACGGCGCGTCGAACAAGAAGTGGTCCTACTACGCACCTGAGCTGTACGTGATGCACGAGGCGCACGTGGAGGCCGTCGAGGCCGGTGTCCACCAGATCTCGGTGGCGAACCAGCCCGGCTGCACCGTGCTGCGCGTCGACGTGCAGAACCAGCGCCTGAACGGACCGGGCACGGTCAGCGTGCGCGTGTCCAACATCGGACACGAAAAGACGATCTTCGTCGACGTCCGCTGCGGTTGATCCCGATCAGGTGGGAGCGCTCGATGGGAGCGCTCTCACCTGATGAATAACTGAAAAGGTTTACACGTTGACCGAGAGTCACGGTGTGACAACACTTCCGAACCACTGGGCGCACAACTAAATCCAGGAAAGGTCGGTTCGATGCAGCGACGCATCGGGACGGCCCTCGCTGCTGCCTTGATGGTTGCCGCGGGGATCACCGTCGCCACCACCACCCAAGCTCCCCCTGCCAATGCGGCGGTGATCTGGGCCGACGAGTTCAACGCCCCCGCCGGCACCGGTGTCGACGGTGGCAAGTGGCAGATGGAAGTGGGCAACAACAACGGCAACAACCGTGAGTCTCAGTGGTACCAGGCGGGCACCTCGAACGCGGTGCACGACGGTGCCGGCAATCTCGTGATCACCGCCAAGCGCGAGAACCCCGGCAACTACCAGTGCTGGTACGGAAGGTGTGAGTACACCTCCGCCCGCATCAACACCGCCGGCAAGTTCACCCAGACCTACGGCCGGTTCGAAGCGCGCATGAAGATGCCGCGCGGCAAGGGCATCTGGCCGGCCTTCTGGATGCTGGGTGCGGACATCAACACGGGCAACCCGTGGCCGGGTTCCGGCGAGATCGACATCATGGAGTTCCTGGGACACCAGCAGAACACCGTGTACGGCACGATCCACGGCCCTGGCTACTCCGGTTCCGGCGGCCTGCTGCACCAGTACAACGGCCCGAACTTCTCCGACGGCTTCCACAACTTCACCGTCGACTGGCGTCCGGGTGAGATCGTGTGGTCCGTCGACGGTCAGGTCTACGGCCGCAAGACGCCCGCCGACCTCGGTGGCCGGACGTGGGTGTTCAACAAGCCGTTCTTCATCATCATCAACCTCGCGGTCGGTGGTGAGTGGCCGGGTTACCCGGACGGCAGCACGACGTTCCCGCAGCAGCTCGTGGTCGACTGGGTCCGCGTCTCCACCGACAGCCCGCCACCCAGCGGTGGCACGGAGATCCGCGGCATCGGCGGCAAGTGCGTCGACGTGCCCTGGGCGAACACCGCCAACGGCACGCCCATCCAGATCACCGGCTGCAACGGCAACGCGGCGCAGAAGTGGAGCCGCCCGGGCGACGGCACCATCCGCGCGCTGGGCAAGTGCCTCGACGTCAACGGCGGCGGTGTCGCGAACGGCACCGTGGTCCAACTGTGGGACTGCAACGGAACCCCTGCCCAGCAGTGGGCCGTGAGCGGTGCACAGGACATCGTGAACCCGCAAGCCAACAAGTGCCTGGACACCGTCGGAGGCTCCTCGGCCGACGGCACCAGACTCCACATCTGGGACTGCCTCGGCGTCGCCAGCCAGAAGTGGCAGGTATGAGGTTTCTCCCGGCCGGGTTGCGCATGGCCTGAGCGGGAGAACAACGGCGCTGGACGTGAACCCCTGCGGCGGAAGGGTTCATGTCCAGCGCTTCTTCACGCCAGGAGCCTGGCGACGGCCCAGTCCTGCACCGCGACACCGACCGACTTGAACACGGTCCGGCCCTCGCGCAACGGCGGATTCCCCAGCGCCGCACCGAGTTCGACGAGCGACTCCAGCCGGAGCACGCCCGAGTTGACCGCCTGGATGATCTCCCCCGCCTCGCTCAGCGCGGCCTCTACCTGGTCCACGACCACGACTCCGGCGGTCGCCAGCAGGTCCTCCGGCAGCTCCCGCATCACCGGCCGGTACGAGCCGATCGCGTTGACGTGCACCCGTTCCTTGAGCGCGTCACACGTGAACAGCGGCGCCGTCGACGCCGTCGCACAGCACACGACGTCCGCCCCCGACACGGCTTCCTCGGCGTCGGGCGCGAGATCCATGACCGTGTCCGGCAGCTCGTCCTTCAGGCTCTCCAGCAACGCCTCCGCCTTCTTGGCGTCCCGGTTGAACACGACGAGCTTCTTGAGCGGCCGCACCGCGTGCACAGCCCGCACCTGGTCCGCCGCCTGCGCCCCGGCCCCGAGCAACG
Source organism: Lentzea roselyniae (assembly GCF_039537795.1). Taxonomy (NCBI): domain Bacteria; kingdom Bacillati; phylum Actinomycetota; class Actinomycetes; order Pseudonocardiales; family Pseudonocardiaceae; genus Lentzea; species Lentzea roselyniae. Next base: position 96,917 of record NZ_BAABBE010000007.1, on the reverse strand, counting down.
CGAGGTGCGAGGCGTCCTCGTCGGCCAGCAGATCCGTCGCCACCCCGACCACCGCACCGGTCCTGAGGGTGGTCAGCGGCACCGCGTCCGTGACGAACTGCCCGTCCGGGTGCGAGTAGACGACCGTGCCGGTGATCACCGGGTCGCGCTCGGCCTCGATGCTGATCACCTTGACGGCCGTGGACGCCGTCGGCCGGTGGTGCGCCGCCATCACGAGCGACCGGCTGCCGCTGAACGCCTGCCGCGGCGGCAGCTCGAACTCCCCGGCGGTCAGCCCGATGAACGCTGCGCGGACGGCTTCGATCGCCGCGGGCATGGTCATGGTTCGGATGGTAACGACCCGGAGAATGGCGTCATGACCGAGACCTGGGACCCGTTCGGCACACTGCGCGACGCACTCTGGATCGGCGGGGCGCAATGGGCGGGAAAGTCCACCGTGGCACGCATTCTGGCCAGGCGGCACGGCATCACCGCGTACCACTACGACTACCACGACGCCCGCGCGCACAACGACCGCCGCATCGCCAGCGGTCAGTCGCTACCGGGTTCGCCGGACGACCTGTGGGTGCACGCGTCTCCTCAGGACATGGCGGCGAGCACGCTGGCAGGGTTCCCGGCCCGGTTCGAGTGGGCGCTCGACGACCTGCGCGCGCTCGTGTCCGGCCGGCCGATCCTCGCCGAGGGCTGGGGCCTGCGCCCCGAACTGGTGGCGCCACTCATCGACTCGCCGCGCCGGATGGTCGTGATGGTGCCGACTCCGGAGTTCCGCGAACACCAGGTCCGCGTGCTGCCCCGAGCCGGAGCGATCGGCGCCGAGGTCAGCGACCCCGCGAGGGGCCAGCGGAACCGCCTCGAACGCGACCGTCTCGTCGCCGAGGACGCGGTGCGCAACGCCCACGCACTCGGGATCCGCGTGATCGAGATCGACGGCAACCGTGACGCCGAAGCAGTCGCCGACCTCGTCACCGACCACTTCTCCCCCTACCTGGGGTAGTCAGCCACGCTTCACCGTGCTCAGGAACGAGTTCCACGCGGCGGCGCCCACCTCGATGTGAACGGCGGGCGCCTTGCTGTCCCGGACACCGATGCCGATGGCCACCTCCACACAAGAGCTTGCGTTCGCGCTGTGGGTGCTCTTGCGCCAGCCGGCCATAGGAATCTCCTCATGTCAGCAGCTGCTTGATCAGCTCCTTCGATTGTTCCTCATCCAGGGCGATCTCATCGAGTGCCTCCACCACGCGCTCGTACGACTTCACGGCGTACGGCGTCTCGATGATGAGGCTCGAGTTCTCGCTCTCCAGGAAGACGACCGGCTCGTACTTGTCGAACGTCAACATGTCGAACGCCCCTGCGAGCCCGGCATGAGCACCGGTGGAGAGCGGGACGATCCGGATCTCGATGTACGACCGCGCGGCCATCTTCAGCAGATGTTCCAGCTGCGCCTCCATCGCCTCGTGACCGCCGATCGGTGACAACAGCACCGATTCATGGATGTAGAAGACGCACTTCAGGCCCTTGCGCAGCACCATCTGCCGCTCAGTGCGGGCGTGCACGCGCTCCTCGATCTCGTCCTCGGGCACGTTCGCACCCGCCGCAATGACGGCCCGCGCGTACTCCGGCAGCTGGATCAGGCCGTGCACCAGCGAAACCTGCCAGCTGATCAGCTTCTTCGCGGTGCGCTCGTGCTCGATCAACGTGCGCGGCCGGATCGGCGTGCACGCCCCGTGCTCCTGCCACCAGCCCTTGAGGTTGGCCTCGTTGAAGAGCGACAGCAGGTGGTCGCGTTCCTCAGGCGGTGTCCGGCAGGTGCCCAGCAACAGCGCGAGCTCCAGCTCGGTGGCGCCGCCCTTGCCGTTCACCAGGTCGGAGAGCTTGGCCTCGTTCCAGCCGACCAGCTCGGCGACCGCACGCGAAGTCATGCCCGTGGCGGCAATGGCCGCGCGCAGCCCGTCACCGAACTCCCGGCCCCTTGCAGTGGAGAATCTTTTCGGCATGGCGAGGACGTTAGACCCATTCCCAGGCGGTTCAGAACGTTTGATCGCAACATAACCCAAAAGGGCGTTAGCTTGGAGGACCTCCAAGTTCCACAATAATTCCGTGAAGTTTCGTTGGATGCCCCACGAGGGGCGGCGCCACGCCATCCCCGACGAGCCGGCCAGGGGGCGGCTCGTCGAGACACTATGCGGCAATCCCTTTGTACCGCAAGAGTTCAGCCTGTGGCGCGACAAGATCTGCTGGCCGACCTGCTGGGACTGCGACGGCGTCTGGCGCGAGAACGAGGGGATCCTGCCATGGCCGCGGAAATCCTGACCGAAGACCTTCTGCGGATATCCCTTCAACGGCTCTCGCGTGAGGTGGTGAAGAGTTATCCACAGTTCGGGGAGATGCTCGCACAAAATATGTTGCGCACGTGCGGCCTGATTCCCGACGTCGAGCGCGCGGAGCACTATCGGGAACTCGGCACGCTGCTCATCGACCTCGGCAGGCTGTACCTCGCCGAGGCCGATGTGCTGTCGACGGTCGAGATGCCGCCGACTTGAGGGGCGGTCAGTCGAGCTGGTTGCGCGCCAGTGCCTCACGGAAGCCGTCGACGATCGTGCAGAAGGGAAGACCCGCTGGACACCCTGGCCCCTTCTCCGCGTGGAGCAACTTCTCCTCACCAGGAGCCGTCCCGCCAGGTTCAGCCCCAGCACGCCGGCACCGTACGTCGTGCCCGCACCGCACTGCCGAGAGAGAACCCTTCTTGCGCCTCATTCGTTCGTCCGGCAGTGCGGGAGCGCCCGGAACATCCGGTTCTCCTGGGCCGAAACGTCCAAGGCCTATCGCGCGGACATCACGACCGCGCGGCCGTTCGTGTCGAACTCGTGCGCCAAGGTCGTCAGGGCCTCACCACCGGCGGCCCACGCCGCTGTCCAGGTGAGGCACTCCGCCGCACCGTTGCCACCGCGCTCGACCAGGTCAGTGCCGATCTCGTCGAGCCAGTCCCACGACGTCCCGCCGACACCGGCCAGGAAGGCCTCGTCCCACGTGCGCACCAGCTCGCGGATCGTGCCTTCGGAGCGAGCCCGCTCGTTGACCGACTTGATCCACGCCTGGCGCTCCTCCTCCGTGAGCACCACGCCGGTCTCGGGCTCGCGGAAACCCGGGAGGTCGTGCGCCAGACCGCCCGACCCCACGTACAGCACGCGCTTGTCCGCGAAGAACTCGCCGACGCGGCGTCCCAGCGACGCCGCGCGGCGGAAGGACGCGTGCGGTGGCGACGCGCAGTTGATGAAGACCGGCAGCACGGGCCGGGCGTCGATGGCGCCCAGCAGGTCGCGGGTCGTGTGGCCGAACGCGTGGTCCAGGGCGGCCTCGTACGCGGTCGCGATGTCGAAGTCGTGGGCCACGAGGTTCGCCACCAGGGCGCGGCCCAGGTCGGACGGCACGTCGTAGGTGCCGACGGGGCCCGCGACGTCGCCCTGGGCGGTGGCCGCCAGCACCACCGCGAAGGTGGGGACGACCGCGCGGAAGGCCCGGCGGTGGTCCGTGCCGAAGAAGACGACGAGTTCCGGGTCGAAGGCCGCGACGGCCTCGCGGGCGGTTCCGATCGCCCCGCGGACCGGGCCGTGCGGCGCGCTGGGCAGGGTGATCAGGTGCGAGGCGCAGACCGTTAGGCGATTCTTCACCGGGCCAGTCTAGGATCCGGGGCGTGACGAGACGTGCACTCGCGGTGATCATCACCGCGGCGCTCCTTGCGCCCGTTTCCCCTGCTCACGCCGACATCACCAGACGCATCGAGACCGAGCGGACGGAGAGACCCGTCGCTCCCGGCGTCGCACTCAGCTCCTTCGACTGGTACGAGCCCGGCGGCTGGATCCGCGGTGACGCGCTCGCCGTCGACCTCACCAAGGCCGAAGTCGGGTACGTCGACCCCGGCAGCGTCACCCAGGCCGCTCCCCTCTCCCAGCAGGCGTCGAGAGCCGTCGCGGCGATCAACGGCGACTTCTTCGACATCAACAACTCCAACGCACCCCAAGGTGTTGGCATCAAGGACGGCCAGCTCAGGAAGTCCGGGCAGGGCCGCGCGGTGGGCATCGACGCGGCCGGCATCGGCAGCGTGATGGAGACCTTCTTCGAGGGCACGCTCAACGGCACGCACAAGCTGACGCAGCTCAACAACGCGAAGATCGACGTGGACGGGATCGGCGTCTTCAACCCGTTGTGGGGCACCTACAGCAGGGCGCGCGCTGTGCAAGGTGCCACCAACACGGCAGAAGTGATCGTCCGCGACGACGTCGTCGAGACCATCGGCGAACCCGGCGACAAACCAGTCCAGGGTTACGCGCTGGTGGGCAGGGACAAGGGCGCGGACGTCCTCAGGCAGCTCAAGCCCGGCGACCGGGTCCACGTCGCCTACCAGAGCCGCACCAGCAACGGCAGCGTGCCGACGACAGCCATCGGCGGTCGGCACCTGCTCGTCGAGAACGGCAGGAACGTCGCACCCGACGACCCGCTGCACCCGCGCACCGCGGTCGGGTTCTCCGCCGACGGCAAGAAGATGGTGATGCTCACCGTCGACGGGCGGCAGAGCCCGTACCTGCCCGGCCTGAACCTCAGGGACCTCGCCGACGCCATGATCGAGCTCGGTGCGCACAACGCCCTCAACCTCGACGGCGGCGGCTCGTCGACCATGCTCGCCCGCGAACCCGGCACCACCGAGCTCAAGGTGGTCAACACGCCCTCGGACGGCGGTGAGCGCCCGATCCCCAACGGTCTCGCCCTCTACGCGCCGCAAGGCTCCGGCAGGCTCGTCGGGTTCAACGTCGACACGCACGACAAACGCGTCTTCCCCGGCATGACCCGCCGCATGACCGTGCACGGCTACGACGAGACGTTCGGGCCGGCCACCAACAACGAGCACGTGACGCGCGCGACCGGCGGCTGGGCCATCGGCGACACCTTCCACGCGGCACCGCAGCCGGGACCCGCGTCGTTCACGGCCTTCCGCGGCAGCACGGCCAAGACCGAGAAACTGACCGTCCTGGGCAAGCTCTCCAGGATCGCCCCGGCAAGCTCGCGGATCAGCCTCGGCATGAACGAGCAGAAGCCGTTGCAGATCAACGGTTTCGACGCCAGGAGCTTCAGCGCGAAGATCGAACGGGCCGACCTGGACCTCAGCTACGACCGCCAGATCGTGGAGGTCACGGCAGACCTGCAGATCAGAGCGCTCAGACCCGGTGCGACCACGATCAAGGCCAGAGCACAGGGCGAGGAAACCCAGGTAGCGGTCACGGTCGGCGTGCAGGACGAGCCGATCGCCACCTTTGAGAACGATGCTCCACAGTGGACCTTCGGATCGGCCCGCGCGACCGGTTCCGTGTCCGCCGAACCGAACGGCCACACCGGAACGGGCCTGAAGCTGAGCTACGACTTCACCCGGTCGACCGGCACCCGCACCGCCTACGCCGTCCCGCCGAAGCCGTTGCAGGTCAACGGACAGCCCCTCTCCCTCGCCGCCTGGGTGCACGGCAGCGGCAAGGGCGAGTGGACCGCGTTCACCGTGAAGGACGCGAGCGGCCAGTCGAGATCGCTCTACGGCCCGTACATCACCTGGAACGGCTGGAAACAGCTCGAGGTCGCGGTCCCGCCCGAGCTGAAGTTCCCCGTCGAGGTCACCAGGTTCACCGCGATCGAGACGAAGGCCGACCGCTCGTACCAGGGCGAAGTGATCGTCGACGACATCACCGCACGGGTCCCGCCACCGGTGGCACTCCCGCCCGCACCAGAGCTGCGCGATGACGTGATCGGCCAGGCGAGCGGATGGAAGTTCGCGGTCATGTCCGACGCCCAGTTCGTGGCGAGGAACCCGGACAGCGACCTGGTCAGGTCCGCCCGGCGCACGCTCAGGGAGATCAAGGCTTCCGGCGCCGAGTTCGTAGTGATCAACGGCGACCTGGTCGACGAGGCCTCCCCGGAGGACCTCAAGCTGGCACGACGGGTGCTGACCGAGGAGCTCGGCGACTTCCCCTGGTACTACGTGCCGGGCAACCACGAGATCATGGGGCCGGGCACGATCGACAACTTCCGCCGCGAGTTCGGTGCCACCCACCGCACCTTCGACCACAAGGGCACCCGTTTCGTGCTGCTCGACTCGTCGACGGAAACGCTGCGAGGCGGCGGCTTCGAGCAGATGGAGATGCTCAGGAACGCACTCCGGACAGCCGAGGGCCAGGCCGTCGTGATGATGCACCACCCGCCGCGCGACCCCTCGCCCGCGCGCACGAGCCAGCTCGCCGACCGGATGGAGGCCGCCTACTTCGAGCGGCTGCTGTCCGAACGGGACAAGCCCACGGCGTTCATCGGCGGGCACGTCGGCGGCTTCTTCGCGTCCACAGTGGACGGCGTGCCGCACGTGGTCAACGGCAACTCCGGCAAGGCACCGGCCGAGCAGGGTGGGTTCACCGGCTGGACCCTGGTCGGCGTCACCAAGAACAACATCAAGGCGGAGATCCGGCCGCACGTGGACTCGCTGCACGTCCAAGCTCCGGCGAACCTGAGGTTCGGCAGTCCGGAAAAGGTTGCGGCGACGTTGAAACAAGGTGCGCGGACGCTGCCGGTGAAGTACCCGATGAGCGCGGTGTGGGCGGGATCACCCGGCCTGCACGTGGGCGATTCGTCCGGTGTCCGGCCGTGGCACGTGGCGTGGCTCGACCCGGTTGCAGGCCTGCTGACCGCGATCAGGCCTGGTCAAATCACGATCTCGGTCGCGGTGAACGGAGTGACGCGCAGCACCGGAGTACGCGTCAGCCCGGTCTGAGTGAGTGCGATGTCGGGCGGTGAGGGAAGATACTGCCCATGACCACCGCCGACAACGGTTTCGCCGACCTGGGGCTGCGGCCCGACATCCTCACCGCACTCACCACGCTGGGCTACGAGGAGCCGACGCCGATCCAGAGCGAAGCGATCCCGCCGCTGCTCGCGGGCAACGACCTGCTCGGGCAGGCCGCCACGGGCACGGGCAAGACGGCGGCGTTCGCGCTCCCGCTGCTCGAACGCATCGCCGACCGGATCGGCAAGGGCGAGAAGCCTCTCGCCCTCGTGCTCGCGCCGACCCGTGAACTGGCGGTGCAGGTGTGCGAGGCCGTGCACCGCTACGGCCGGCACATGGGCGCGCGCGTGCTGCCGATCTACGGCGGCCAGCCCATCGGCCGCCAGCTGCGCGAGCTGTCCCGCGGCGTCGACGTGGTGGTCGCGACCCCGGGCCGCGCGATCGACCACCTGCAGCGCGGCACGCTGCAGCTCGGCGACCTGCAGATCGTCGTCCTCGACGAGGCCGACGAGATGCTCGACATGGGCTTCGCGGAGGACATCGACGCGATCCTCGCCGAGGCTCCCGCCGACCGGCAGACCGTGCTGTTCTCGGCCACGATGCCGCCGCGCATCGACCGCATGGCCAAGAGCCACCTGCGCGAGCCGGTGCTGATCCAGATCGAGCGCGAGAAGACCGAGCCGGGCGAGGCCCCGCGCGTCCGGCAGACCGCGTACCTGGTGCGTCGTGACCACAAGCCCGCCGCGCTCGGCCGCGTGCTGGACGTCGAGGCGCCCACCGCCGCCGTCGTCTTCTGCCGCACCCGCGACGAGGTCGACCAGCTCACCGAGACGCTGAACGGCCGCGGCTACCGCGCCGAGTCCCTGCACGGCGGCATCAGCCAGGAGCAGCGCGACCGCGTGATGGCCCGTCTGCGCGGCGGCACCGCCGACCTGCTGGTCGCCACCGACGTCGCCGCCCGCGGCCTCGACATCGAGCAGCTCACGCACGTCGTCAACTACAACGTGCCGTCCGCCCCCGAGGCGTACACGCACCGCATCGGCCGCGTGGGCCGCGCCGGCCGCGAGGGCGTCGCGATCACCCTGGTCGAGCCGCGCGAGAACTCGATGCTCAAGACGATCGAGCGCGTCACCAAGACCAAGATCCCGATGGAGAAGGTCCCGACGGTCGCCGACCTGAGGGCACGGCAGCTGGAGCTGACCCGCTCGTCGCTCCAGGAGTCGCTGATGGAGGACGACCTCTCCCGGTTCCGCGTCGTCGTCGAGACCCTGGCCGACGAGTTCGACGTCATGGACATCGCGCTCGCCGCCGTGAAGCTCGCCCACGAGGCCTCGGGTGCCGCCGCCGACGAGGAGGAGATCCCCGAGGTCCGCCCGCGCGAGGACCGTCCCCGCCGCGACGGTGCCCCCGCCGGCCCGCGCCGTGAGCGCCGTGGCCCGTCCGAGGGCATGACGAGGCTGTTCCTGGGCGCGGGCCGCTCGTCCGGCATCCGCCCTCAGGACATCGTCGGCGCCATCACCGGCGAGACGAAGCTGAAGGGCCGCGAGATCGGCGCGATCGAGATCGCGGACCGCTTCTCGCTGGTCGAGGTGCCGGGCGCGGCCGCGAACGACGTGATCGAGTCGCTGCGGGACGCGACCATCAAAGGCAAGCGCGTCACGGTCCGCCGGGAGCGTCAGCCCCGCTAGTGCGGTGAGTTCGGATCCGGGCCCCGGCTGCACAGCCGGGGCCCGCTTTCGTCCCCACCTGGCTTCGAACCGTCGGGCGCCAGGGCTTGCGCGCCTCGATCAGGAACCGCGTCGAGGTGCAGGCGAACTCCCCGTGCTCCTGGATGTGCTCGTGCATGTCCAAAAGCCGGTCCCGATACTTCTCCACCGTGAACCCCGGCACGGTCCACAGCACCTTGCGCAGGAAGTGGACGACCGCGCCGACGTCGAAGAACGCCACGCGCAGCGCCACGGACTCCAGCTGCAGCACCTCCAGCCCTGCCGCCTCTGCCTCGGCACGCGCCCGCTCGGTGGCGCGAGCGTCGCCGACCGGCTGCGGCCCCATCATGAACTCGGTGAGCCCGCGGTTCGTGCCCTCGCCGATCTGCTGCGAGAAGCAGGTCCCGCCGGGCTTGAGCACCCGCGCGATCTCCGCCCACGGCGTCACGACCGGGTGCCGGCTGATGACCAGTTCGAACATCTCGTCGTGGAACGGCAGCGGGCCCTCGTCCGGCGCCTGGACGACGAACGCCTCCGGCAGGTTCCGGGCCGCCACGCGGGCGTTGGGCGGCCACGACTCGGTGGCGGCCAGCAGCGGCGGCTTCACGGGTGCGGAGGCGGTGACCTCGCCGCCGCCGGTCTGCAGGTCCAGCGCCGACGACACGGCCGCCAGCCTCGACGCGATCTGCGACGCGTAGCCCCACGGCGGGCGTTCCTCCGTGGCGCGGCCGTCGAACCAGGAGAAGTCCCAGCCCTCCAGCGGTACCGCGTCCCCCTCTGCCACCAGGTCTTCGAAGGTCCCCATGGCTCGACATGCCACCACAAGCGCTGAGAACGGGCCACCGAAAATGGCGGCACCTGCCTCGGGCCGCGAGACGCCGCGTCCTTCTTCGTCTCGCGCACAGCAAGGCAGGTGCCGCAGGGAGTTACAACGACCGGATGGCCGCCGGGTTACGCCCGCAGGCGGTAAGCCCGCACGACCGTTTGGTCGACCGTGTTGCCGTCGGTGTCCTCAGCCACCACGCGTAGCGACACGTAACCCCCAGGAGCCCCACCAGGGGGCACGATGGACTTCACCGGGACCCAGTTGACACCGTCGTCAAACGACGCGTAGGCGCGAAGTTCACGAATGGTGGCCTTGCCGGCCCCGGATTGACGCGACGCGGTGAACTTCACCGGCATCGGCGCACCGGCCTTCCAGCTGTTGCGCAGGTCGACGGGCAGCGTGTGGTCGACCTCCAGCAACGGCAGCCTGCCGCTCGCAGCACCGGAGAACTCCCAGGTCGTCCGCACGTTCTTCGACAACGCCGGCGTGTCGCGAGCCGCGTTTAGCGTCAGCTGGTAGCGACCGTCCTTCGCCGCGGCGGGAAGTGAGCCTTGCCGGTAGTCGACGATGCCCACCACCTCGTTGTTGTGCCGCAGTTCCACCGAGCCGTAGCCGCTGTTCCGCCAGTTCTCCACCCACGTGGAGCCACCGAACGGGGAGATCCGCACGCTGATCATGTCGCCGGCCCTGTCGACGCCGCCGCCCAGCGACCAGGTCACGGCCGACGGACGGCCGAAGCGGGGTGAGGCGACCGCGCGGTGGTTGGACCGCTCGTACTTCTCGCCCGGTGCGTAGGTGACCGCCTTGAGGTCCGCCCAGGACGTGGCGCCTTCGAAGCCCTCGTGGAACCAGCCGACGCCGTTGCCCGCCGAGTAGTACTCGGTGCGCTGCACCGGACCCATGAGGTCCTCGTCCAGGGCGCCGATGCTCAGCTTGGGCTCACCGTTCACCACCGGGTAGTTCCGTTGGCCGACATAGCCGTCCGGACCCGACGTGTGGTAGCGCGCCTTGACCTCGGCGAGCTCGGAGTGGCGGATCTGCCGCGTTCCGGCCGGCAACGCACCCTTGTCCTGCAGGTACAGGGTGTAGGACACCGGCGACCCCGCGATGGCGCGCAACGTCAGCCGCGACGGCGTGACCGTCACGTGGTGTTCCGCCACCGCGATCACCGGGATCACCGACCGCTCGTTGGCCGGGAACGGCACAGGGCCTGCCCACAACACGGCGACCGCGCCCGCCTGCTGCATCTCACGAGCGACGTCGAGCGGGCTCTCCTCACCGGACGTGCGCACCAGCGCCAGCTTGCCTCGCACGTCGGTGCCACGTTCAGCCACGTCGAGCGCGTGATCGCCCGGCTTCAGGTACGTGCTGCTTTCCCAGTACAGCACCGGGAACCCGCCCACGACCGAGATCAGCGGCTGCCCGCCCTTGAGGCTCGACTCGTAGGTCAGCTCCGGCAGCGCCGCGCCGAACGACAGGCCGTACAACGGCACCCGGCCGTCGATGATGCTGGCGACACCGTTGATCCGGCCCGGCTTCCACGGCACGCGCAGGTCGGCGTGGCGGTACCACACCTCGGACTTGTCATCGGGCAGCTGGACGCTGATCTGCTTGCCCTGCCTGGCGTCCAGCGTCACCGTCGTGTCCGCGGTCACCGACACGCGACCGGCCACCTCGGTCGCCGACACCGGGGTGAACCAGGCGTAGTTCGCCGTCTTCTCGTCGATCCGGCCGAGCACCGCGTAGTCCCCCACGCCGATGCGCGCCGTGCCGACACCGTCGGTGATCTCCATGATCGATGCTTCCTGCGTGGCCATGTTGACCAGCACCACGAACTCGTCGGGGACCGGCTTGCCGTCGCGGCCGGTCATCGACAGCGTCAACGTGCGGCGCTCCTCCTGCACGTACGCACCGACCGAAGTGGTCAGCGAGACGCCGCCGCCGGAAGCCTTGATGTGCCCGAAGAACGTGCCGTTGCCCTTGCGCGGGTCCAGCACCACGTCGACCACCGCCGTGCCACCGGCGGGAACCGTCACCGCGGCCGGAACCGTGAAGTCGGCGCCGAGATCGTGCTGCAGCGCCAGGGACACAGATTCCGAACCCGAGTTCGAGTAGGTGATCGTCTTCGTGAACGTCTTGGTGTGCGGCCACTCCAGCAACCCGAACGACAGGCTGCCGACGTCCGCGCGCACCTGCTGCGACACCGCGCGGCCCACGTCCAGCAGGCCGCTGCCGGCCTTCGCGGGCGTGTCCGCGACGGGCTTCACCGTCGCCATCAGGTGCGCCTTGAGCTCGGCTGCGGTCCAGGAGGGGTTGCGCTGAGCCAGGATCGCCGCGGCGCCGGCGACGTGCGGCGCCGCCATCGACGTGCCGGTCAGTTTCGCGTGCAGGTCGTCGACGTAGTACTCCCACAGCGTTCCCGCCGCCCGCGCGGCCACGATGTCCGTACCCGGTGCCGCGATATCCGGCTTGACCGCGAAGTCCTTGTGCCGAGGCCCCTGCGACGACCACTCGTTCACCGTGCCGGACTTGGTCAGGTTCGCCACAGCCAGCACCGCGTCGGCGGCCGCCGGTCCGCCGACCTTGACGCGGTCACCCGAGTTGCCCGCCGCCGCCACGAACAGGACACCGGTCTCGGCCGTGAGCTCGTTCGCCTTGACCGACATCGGGTCGGTGCCGTCGGACGCCATCTGGCTGCCGAGGCTCATGTTGACGACCTTGGCCCCGGCCTCGCGCGCGGCCCAGTCCATGCCGGCCAGGATGGCGCTTTCCTCGCACCAGTCGGCCTCGCAGACCCGGCCGACCGCGAGCTTCGCGCCCTTCGCCACACCGGAGTACTTGTCACTGCGCCCGGCGATCGTCGCGGCGACGTGCGTGCCGTGGCCGATGTCGTCCTGGATGCCGGCGGGCGTGAAGTCCTTCGAGACCGCCACGACGCCCGCGAGCTCGGGGTGGTTCTGGTCGTAGCCGGTGTCGAGCACGGCGACGGTCACGCCGGTGCCGTCGAACCCGGACTGCCAGGCTGCGGGCGCGCCGACCATCGGCACGCTCTGGTCCAGCGAGATCTTCGCCTTGCCGTTCAGCCAGAGCTTTCCGGCACTGCGCGCGGTGGCCCGCTGCTTCCACCGTTGCTCGGCTTCCTTCTTCGGCACCGCCGCTGCCGCGCGCAACCGGTTGTCCAGCACCGGGATCCGGTCGATCTTGTCGTCGGTGTAGCCGAACGAGTGCAGCGCCGTGACGTCGAAGAAGCGCTTGTCCACGCGATCCTGCCCAACCGCGTCGACGGCGTCCGCCGGCACCACGTACTGGTGGCCGTCCCGCACGTACTGGGCGAACCGCATGCCGGGCCGCCCCTCGACCCCGAGCAGTTCTCCCCGCTCGTTCACGACCACCTTGTCACCGCTGATCAGCGTGATGGTGCTGGTCGTCCCCAGTTGAGCTCTGGGCGGTTCCGCCTGTGCCGTCGCCACCGGGCTGAGCAGCCCGGCGGCGAGGACGGCGATCATCAAACAGCGCGCTCGGCGCACCTGTCCTCCCCTGGATGTGAACCTCTCACCCCAGGAGACTCAAGACGTTCGGAAAAGGTTGCTCGGATCACGCACCGCGGTACGTGCCGAAGCTCCAGCGGTTGCCCTCGGGATCGGCGACGGTGAAGCCGCGCGACCCGTAGTCCTCGTCGCGCAGCCCGCGGATCTCCGTCGCCCCGCGCGCCATGCACCGCGCGTGGATCTCGTCGGGCCGGTCGGTCACCACGTAGACGGACCCGGCGCCGGCCGCGGTCGCCTCGACCTCACCGGCCGAACGCACGGTGGAGCCGAGCATCACTCCGCCGCCCTCCGGCCAGACCATCTCGCAGTGCACGACCTCGCCCTCGGCTTCACCGGGCACGACGAGGTGCTCGGAGAACCCGAACGCCTCCACGAGGAAGCGGATCGCGGCGGGGGCGTCCTGATAGGACAACGTGGGCCAACAGGTAGGTGAAAGTGTGGTCATGGCTACCACTCTGCGACGCCGGACGCCTCACCGCCTTGTACGAATGGAAGCTCTGCCGCCATCCACTCGGTCGGGGTGGCTCCGCACAACGCCCGCCAGTCCCGGTTGAAGTGCGCCTGGTCGGTGTAGCCGCAGGCAGCGGCCACCTCGGTCAGCGTCGGTCGCCGCTGCCCGCGCAGCATCCGGTTCGCCCGCTCGAACCGCATGACGCGGCCCATGACCTTGGGTGTCAGCCCGTACTCCGCAGCGAACCGCGCACTCAGGTGCTGCCTGCTCCACCCGACCTCGGCGGCGATCTCCCCGACCGTCGCCCCCGCCGCGAGCCGCTGCCACGCCCACGCGACCTCGACCTGCTGCTTCACGGGCCGCAGCAACCGTCCCAGCACGAGGTCGAGCTGAGCGAACCGGTCCCGCCACGTCGTCGCGGTCTGCAGCCGTTCGCGCAGCTCACCGGCCGGCGCGTCCAGCGTGTCCAGCCCCACGGTGGTCGCCGCCAGCTCGCCGGCGGGCAGTCCGAAGAACGCCCGCGCGCCCAACGGCGTGAGGTCGCACTGGACGCCGTGCTGGAAGCCGTCGTGGGTGATGATCACGGCCTCGTCGTGCAGGCCGCCGCACAGCGTGGCGAACCTGCCCTGGTCGAGGTCGACCGTGCCGTCCACGGTGACGACGAGGGTCAGCGAACGCGACGGCAGGCCGCGGTGGATGCCGGGTTCCGACCGCAGCCGATACCCGGAGTACCGCGTCACGAACGGCCGCAGCCTCGGGTGCGGCGCACCGACGACGTGCTCGACGTCCACGTCCTCGATGCTAGTGCCGTTGCAGTCAGTTCTGCCCCCGTGTTCGGCGGTCAGACGGCCGCATCGTGGTGCCGCTGAGCGTCGAACACGCGGCGAAGGCTGGCTGTCGCGGCACTAGAACAACTCGCCGAGCACTAGCAGCCCAGCGCCCACCGGCACCAGATCGGCGCCGTACGACGTGACGCTCACGTCCAGCCCGGGCATCGCGCGCAGGTACAGCTCAGGGGACTCCAGCACCTTCCGTCCACTCAGGACGATCTGGTCCAGGTCCAGCAGCTGCACCAGGTTCTGCACGGCGGCCGCGAGCACCCGAGCCGCCTGCTCACCGCTCGCAACGGCGTGCACGGCCTCAACGCACCCGCGCCGCCCGCACACGCACAGCGGCCCGTCCAGCTGGATCGTGGTGTGCCCGAGCTCGCCCGCGCCCGACCGCGCGCCCCGGTGCACCTCTCCGCCGAGCAGCAGCCCGACACCCAGACCGGTGCCGACGAGCACGAGAGCGGCGTCCTCCATCGGTCTCCGCCAGGCCTCGGCCAGCACCGCGGCGTTGGTGTCCTTGTCCACGACGACCGGCAGCCCGAGTCGTTCCTCCGCCAGCTCCCGCAACGGAACACCGGACCAGCCGGGCAGACCGTTCGGGGCCACGACCCCGTCGCGGGAGTTCAGCGGACCGGCGATCCCGATGCCGAGCCCGAGCACCTTCTCATCGGCCGAGATCAGCGACGCCAACACCTCCAGCACGTCGGAAGGCGTGAACATCGGCGCCAGCGGCACGACGGACGCCGACACGACCTCACCGGTCAGGTCGAGCCGCACCACCCGCAGCTCGTCCCGGTCGACGTACGCCCCGTACGCGAACGCCCCGCCGGCGGCCAGCTGGAGCGACATCCGCGGCTTGCCACGGCCGCCGTCGCGGACCGCACCGGTCTCCTCCAGCAGCCCGGCCGAGATGAGCCGCGCCACGATCTTCGACACCGCCTGCGGGGTCAGCCCAGCTTCGGCGGCGATGGAAGCCCTGCTCAGGGCACCTGACCGAACGAGGCGGAGCACCGTCCGGTCGTTGTGCGAACGCAGTGAGGTGAGGTCCACATAGCAATTATGCAACAGCGTTGTTTTAATCGGGGCATGACACGAGTCGGACTGCTGGGCTACGGCATCGCGGGACGGGTCTTCCACGCCCCGCTCATCTCCTCGACCGAGGGCATGGATCTCGTCGCCATCGTCACGGCGAACCCGGAGCGGCAGGCGCACGCCCGTACCGCGTACCCGGACGCCAAGATCGTGACCGCCGACGAGCTGTTCGAGCTGGACCTCGACCTGATCGTCGTCGGCACCCCGAACCGCACGCACGTCGAGTACGCGCGGCGAGCCATCGCCAAGGGTGTCGCGGTCGTCGTCGACAAGCCGTTCGCGCCCACCAGCGCCGAGGCGAACGATCTCGTGACCGCGGCCAGGGCGAAGGGCGTGCCGCTCACGGTCTTCCAGAACCGCCGCTGGGACAGCGACTTCCTCACCGTCCGCAAGATCATCGGCCAGCTGGGCGAAGTTCGGCGGTTCGAGTCTCGATACGAGCGCTGGGTGCCGGAGATCTGGGACAACTGGCGCGAGTCCGGCGCGCCGGAGGAGGCCGGTGGCCTGCTCTACGACCTCGGTGCGCACCTCGTCGACCAGGCGGTGCAGCTCTTCGGCCCGGTCTCGAACGTCTACGCGGAGCTGGACTTGCGCAGGCCCGGCGTGCAGGTGGACGACGACGTGTTCGTGGCGCTGACGCACGACAACGGCGTCCGGTCCCACCTGTGGGCCAGCGCGCACGCCGCCCACCACGGGCCGCGGTTCCGCGTGCTCGGCAGCGAGGGCGCGTTCGTGATCAGCGGCCTGGACGAGCAGGAGGACGCGCTCGACGCCGGTCGCCGCCCGACCGACGCCAACTGGGGTTACGAGACCCGCAGCGGCCAGCTCGGCGTCCTCGGCCAGACGGTCGAGGTGCCCGTCGAGCTCGGCGCGTACGAACACTTCTACGCCGAGCTGCAGGCCGGCCGCATCCCCGTCGACCCCGCGGGGAGCGTGTACGCGCTCGAGGTCATCGAGGCCGCCTTCACCTCCGCGCGCGAGAACCGGGTGGTGACCCTGTGACCACGAGCGAAGAGCTCCTCGCCCAGGAGCGGCGCCTGCAGTTCACCCGCTTCGGCAACGACGTCGCGATCGACCTCGGCCTGCACCTGCTGGCCGCGGCCCGTGAACAGGGCCTGCCGATCGCGATCTCGGTGCAGCGCAACGGGCACAAGCTCTTCCACGCCTCGCTGCCCGGCACCGCGCCGAACAACGACAGGTGGCTGGAGCGCAAGGCCCGCGTGGTCGACCTGTTCGGCCACAGCTCGTTCTACGTGGGCACCTCGTTCCGTGAGAAGGGCACGACGTTCGAGGCGGAGTCGCGGCTCGACCCGGACCTGTACGCGGCGCACGGCGGCGTCTTCCCGGTCATCGTCCGCGGCACCGGCCCGGTCGGCACCGTCGGCGTGTCCGGGCTGCCGCAGGCCGAGGACCACGCGTTCGTCGTCACTCAGTTGGAATCGTTTCTGAACTCGCGCGACGCGCAATAGCACGAATAGTCCTTGGTACAAAATCCCGACACCAGTCCGGAGTGGCACCAAGAGGCGCAATGTTGTATTGGTACACATCACTTCGAGTGGCTTCACATCCACTCGGGGTGGTGTTGTATAGCATCCGAACATGCCTCACCCGTGCGAACAAAAGGGTGATCCTACTGGGCCAAACGAGTGCCCTATTCCACCCATTTACGAATAGAGACGGAGTCACCCTTCTGCCGATGCGAAGGCAGTTGCGCGGGCCATCAGTTGTACGCTCCGTAGCATCTACAGGCGTAAGGCACCCACCCGAATGTCGCCTTGTTGGCCCCTTCACAGCTCTCAATTGCGCGAACTAACGTCCGTTCCGGCGTATCGGATTGGTCCATTAGCGCATTGAGATAGGTGGGTGTGGGTTGTGACTGTGACGGATTCTGACCTCAATGAGGGCCGTCAGCAGCTGAGTTTGGGTACGGCCGCCGCTCGTAATCTGGCCACGACCACCAAGTCCGTCCCGCAGATGCAGGGAATCACTTCCCGCTGGCTGCTCAAGGTGCTGCCCTGGGTCCAGGCCGCAGGTGGCGCTTATCGCGTCAACCGCCGTCTCACCTACACGTTGGGCGATGGTCGCGTCTCGTTCACGAACATCGGCGCGGACATCCGCGTCGTACCGGCCGAGCTCACCGAGCTGTCGCTGCTGAAGGGCTTCGACGACGAGGCGGTCCTCGCCGCGCTCGCAGGCCGCTTCCAGCAGCAGGAGTTCGGCATCGGCGACCTCATCGTCGAGAAGGGCCGTCCGAAGGACACCGTCGTGCTGATCGCGCACGGCAAGGTCGACAAGATCGGCACCGGTGAGTACGGCGGCGAGACCGTGCTCGGCAACCTGGCCGACGGCGAGTACTTCGGCGAGACCGTGCTGGCCGGGCCGCAGGGCGAGTGGGAGTACACCGCCAGGGCCGTCACCCCGGTCACCGTCCTCACGCTGTCCTGGGACGACTTCCAGGCCCTCAACGGCGAGGCCGGCGGCCTGCGCGCCCACATCCAGCAGGCCTACAACAGCCGCAACAAGCCGCAGAACGACTTCGGCGAGGCCGCGATCGACATGGCCGCCGGCCACGACGGCGAGCCGGTGCTGCCCGGCACCTTCGTCGACTACGAACTCTCGCCGCGCGAGTACGAGCTGAGCGTCGCGCAGACGGTGCTGCAGGCCCACACCCGTGTCGCGGACCTCTACAACAACCCGATGGACCAGGTCGAGCAGCAGTTGCGGCTCACGATCGAGGCCCTGCGCGAACGCCAGGAGCACGAGATCGTCAACAACCGGTCGTTCGGCCTGCTGCACAACGCGGACCTCAAGCAGCGCATCCACACCCGCACCGGCCCGCCCACGCCCGACGACTTCGACGAGCTCCTGTCGATCGTGTGGAAGGACCCCGGCTACTTCCTCGCCCACCCGCGCACGATCGCGGCGTTCGGCCGCGAGCTGAACAAGCGCGGCGTATACCCGCAGCACATCGACTTCCACGGCCAGCAGGTGCCGGCGTGGCGCGGCATCCCGGTGCTGCCGTGCAACAAGATCCCGATCTCGGACACCCGCACGTCGTCGGTGATGCTGATCCGCACCGGCGAGCAGAACCAGGGCGTCATCGGCCTGCACCAGACCGGCATCCCGGACGAGTACCAGCCGGGCCTCTCGGTGCGGTTCATGGGCATCAACGACCAGGCGATCATCAACTACCTGGTCAGCGCCTACTACTCGGCCGCGATCATGGTGCCCGACGCGATCGGTGTCCTCGAGCACGTCGAGCTCGGTCGCGAGGGCTAGACGTTGGCGTCCTTCACCATGCCGGAGTTCTACGTGCCGCACCCGGCACGGATGAACCCCCACCTCGAACGTGCCCGCGTCCACTCGACACAGTGGG
The DNA here is from genome assembly GCF_039537795.1 of Lentzea roselyniae. NCBI lineage: Bacteria > Bacillati > Actinomycetota > Actinomycetes > Pseudonocardiales > Pseudonocardiaceae > Lentzea > Lentzea roselyniae. The sequence goes on along the minus strand of NZ_BAABBE010000007.1, from coordinate 78,277 downwards.
CGCGGGACATGGGGATGCTCGACACCGGGGTGTGGACTCCGGAGATCCTCGCGGGCGACGACTACGGGTTCATGTGCGCGTGGACCCACCCGGACGCGCCCGCGGAGATCCTCGACCTCATCACGGACTGGTACGTCTGGGTGTTCTACTTCGACGACGAGTTCTTTGCGGAGTTCAAACAGAACACGGACGTTGCGGGAGCCAAGGCGTACCTCGACCGGCTGCCCGCGTTCATGCCCATCAACGGCACCGACCCGTCGCCGGAGCCGCGGAACCCGACCGAGCGCGGGCTCGTCGACCTCTGGCAGCGGACCATCCCGCTGATGTCGGAGGACTGGCGGCGCCGGTTCACCACGAGCACCCACAACCTGCTGCTCGAGTGCATGTGGGAAATCAAGAACATGGCGACCGGCACCGTCGCCAACCCCATCGAGTACATCGAGATGCGCCGCAAGGTCGGCGGCGCGCCCTGGTCTGCGAACCTCGTGGAGGTCTCGGAAGCCGCCGAGGTGCCCGCGTCGATCGCGGGCACGCGGCCGTTGCGGGTGCTCTCCGACACGTTCTCCGACGCCATCCATCTGCGCAACGACATCTTCTCGTACGAGCGGGAGGTACAGCGCGAGGGCGAGAACTCCAACGGCGTCCTCGTGTTCGAGAAGTTCTTCGGCCACGACACGCAGACCGCGGTCGAGGCGGTGAACACCCTGCTGACCTCGCGGCTGCACCAGTTCGAGAACACGGTCTTCACGGAGCTGCCGCTGCTGTTCTCCGAGCACGGCGTCGACCCGCTGGAGCAGGCTCGGGTGCTCAAGTACGTGAAGGGCCTGCAGGACTGGCAGTCCGGCGGGCACGAGTGGCACCTGCACGCCGGCCGCTACACCAAGACCGACTCGGGTGCCGGCAACAGCGCGTTCTTCCGCACGATCCTGCGCGGGCCGACCGGCCTGGGCACGTCCGCCGCGTGGCTGGGGGTGGCTCGTGGTTGAGGTTCCTGTGTTCGACATGCCTTTCGCGGCACGGCTTTCGCCGCACGTCGACCGCGTCCGCGAGCACACCAGGGCGTGGGTGCGGGACATGGGGATGCTGAACGGCGCGCCGTGGACCGAGGCGTTCTACGACGCGGCGGACTACGGCGGTTTCGCGCCGCTGACGCATCCGACGGCGTCACTGGACGACCTGAAGCACATCAGCGACTGGCACACGTGGGGCTTCTACGTGAGCGACGCGTTCCGGGACGGCTTCCTCCGCACGCGCAACGTCGTGGGCGGCAAGGCTTTCGCCGCCCGGCTCAAGTCGGTGCTGACCGGGTCCGCTCCGGCGCTGCACCCCGCGGAGAAAGGCCTGGCCGACCTGGTCTCCCGGTCCACTTTGGACGCGGAGGACCAGGAGCACCTCGCCGAGTACCTGGACGCCCTGCTGTGGGAGCTGCACAACACCGCCCAGGGCAGGGTGCCCGACCCGATCGACCTCGTGGAGATGCGGCGCCGGTCGATCGCCACGGACCTGTCCGCGAAGCTGGCGCGCAAGTCGGTCGGCGCCGAGCTGCCCGCGGAGTTGTTGCGCAACAGCACGATGCGGGCGCTCGTCGACTCGTTCGGTGACGTTCCGGCGCTGCGCCAGGAGATCGTCGGGTTCGGCCACACCTACGCCACCGGTGCCAGCACCACCAGCGCGGTGCTGGCCGTGCAGCAGTTCTTCGAGTGTGAACTGCAGCAGGCGGCCGACGTGGTCGCCGACCTGATCGCCGCGCGGCTGCGGCAGATCTGCTCGATCATCGGCGACCTGCCGTCCATCGCGGCCGAGTACGACCTCGGCACGGAGGCGCAGGCCGCACTGCAGCGGTACGTCGAGGCGCTCAAGTCGTGGCTCGCCGGTGAGCTGCTCTGGACGCAGAGATCCCGCAGGTTCAGCTTCTCCCCCACTCCCACCCGAAGGTCGTTCCACTCCCCCACCGGGCTCGGCACCGCCGCAGCCCTCGTTCGCTAGTTCCACTTCCGCTGAAGCAGATTGGCGTGATTCGCAGTGACTGTTACCGATCCGGGTCTTGGGGTCGAGGACCAGCAGCTGAGCCTTTCCACCGCCGCAGCCCGCAACCTCGCGACGACCACCAAGTCCGCGCCGCAGATGCAGGGCATCTCGCCCCGGTGGTTGCTGCGCATGCTGCCGTGGGTCGAGACCAAGGGCGGCGCGTTCCGGGTCAACCGGCGCCTGAGCTACGCCGTCGGTGATGGTCGTGTCACGTTCACGAGCGTCGGTTCCGAGGTGCGGGTCGTGCCGCAGGAGCTGTGCGAGTTCCCGTTGCTGCGCGGGTTCGACGACGAGGCCGCGCTCACCGCGCTCGCCAACCGCTTCGAGCAGCGCGAGTACGAGCCGGGCGACGTGATCGCGGAACGCGGCGACCCCGCCGACTCGATCGTCGTCATCGCGCACGGCAAGGTCACCAAGACCGGTCGCGGCGAGTACGGCGACGAGGTGGCGCTGGGCACCATCGCGGACGGTGAGCACTTCGGTGACAACGAGATCCTCGCCGGGGTCGAGGGAACGTGGGAGTTCACCGCACGTGCGTTGACGCCGACGACCGTCGTGGTGCTGTCACGGGCGACGTTCAACCAGCTCAACGGGCAGATCGAGCCCTTGCGCGAGCACATCGCGCAGCAGCTGGCGAGCCCGGCCGGAGCGGCGAACAAGCACGGTGAGGCGGAGATCCGTCTCGCGTCCGGCCACGACGGCGAACCCGTGCTGCCCGGCACGTTCGTGGACTACGAGCTGCGGCCGCGCGAGTACGAGCTCTCGGTGGCGCAGACGATCCTGCGCGTCCACACGCGCGTCGCCGACCTCTACAGCCAGCCGATGGACCAGGTCGAGCACCAGTTGCGGCTGACGATCGAAGCGCTGCGCGAGCGGCAGGAGTTCGAGCTCGTCAACAACAAGGAGTTCGGCCTCCTCGCCAACGCCGACCTCAAGCAGCGGGTCAGCACCGGCTCCGGCCCGGTCACGCCGGACGACATGGACGAGCTGATCTCGCGGCGGCGCAACACCCGGCTGATCCTGGCGCACCCCAAGGCGATCGGGGCGTTCGGCCGGCAGCTGTCGGCGCGCGGGCTCTATGCGCCGACGGTCGAGGTCGAGGGCAAGCAGCTGCAGTCGTGGCGCGGCATCCCGATCGCGCCGTGCGACAAGATCCCGGTCAACAAGAACGGCACCACGTCGATCCTCGCGATGCGGCTGGGCGAGGAGAAGCAGGGCGTCGTCGGCCTGCGCCAGACCGGCATCCCGGACGAGTACGAGCCCGGCCTGAACGTGCGGTTCATGGGCATCGACGAGCACGCGATGCTCAAGTACCTGGTGTCGACGTACTACTCGGCCGCCGTGCTGGTGCCGGACGCCCTGGGCGTGCTGGAGAACGTGGAGATCGGTCTCTAGTCATGACCGCCGAGTTCTTTGGGGAAATGACCGAACCTCTCGCGGCCGGAAGACCAGCCGGCGAGGTGCTCGCGTGGAGCCGGGGCCTCGTGCTCCCGGCTCTGCGCAAGGCCGTCGAACAGCTGCCCCCGTCGATGCGCACGATCGCGGAATACCACCACGGGTGGCGCGACGAGTACGGCAACCCGGTGCTGGAGAACGGCGGCAAGGCCATCCGCCCGGCGTTGGTGCTGCTGGCGGCCGAGGCCGTCGGAGGCGACGCCTCCCGCGCCGTCCCTGCGGCGGTGGCGGTGGAGTTGATCCACAACTTCTCGCTGCTGCACGACGACGTGATGGACAGCGACACGACCCGCCGCCACCGTGCCACGGCGTGGACCGTGTTCGGTGTCAACGCGGCGATACTCGCCGGCGACGCGCTGCAGGCGCTGGCGGTGGACGTGCTCGCGGCGTCCGGGCATCCGCGCACTCTGGAGGCGATCCGGACGCTGGGTGACGCCGTGGCGGCGTTGCTCGACGGCCAGGCGTTCGATCTCGACTTCGAGACGCGTGCCGACGTAGCGGTGTCCGAAGTGGAGCAGATGGCGCGGGGCAAGACGGGCGCTCTGCTCGGTGCCTCAACGGCTTTGGGCGCGTTGTACGGCGGCGGCACGGACGAGCAGGTCGAAGCGATGCGCGGCTACGGCGCCGAACTGGGTCTCGCGTTCCAGCACGTGGACGACCTGCTCGGCATCTGGGGCGACCCGGCGGTGACCGGCAAGGCCGCGCACTCGGACCTGGCCAACCGCAAGAAGTCCCTGCCCGTCGTGCACGCGCTGACCGCCGGAGTTCCGGCGTCGGCGGAGCTGGCGACGCTCTACTTCGGCTCGCAGGAGATGAACGCCGAGACGCTGGCGCGGGCGGCTTCCCTGGTCGACGCGGCCGGTGGCCGGGCGTGGAGCCAGCAGCAGGCCGACGAGCTGCACACGCGGGCACTGCTCCATCTCGGCGAGGCCTCCCCGACCGCACGTGCGGCGGTGGAGCTCGGCACCCTCGCTCAACTGGTCACCCACCGAGACCACTGAAGGGCACTCGATGACGGAACACCCGCCGCGTTCGGTGCTGCTCGCCTCACCCCGGTCGTTCTGCGCCGGGGTGGAGCGCGCCATCGAGATCGTGGAACGGTTGCTCGACCAGCGCGGCGGCCCCATCTACGTGCGCAAGCAGATCGTGCACAACGTCCACGTGGTGCGGTCGCTGGAGGCTCGCGGCGCCGTGTTCGTGGACGAGCTCTCCGAGGTGCCCGTTGGTGCCACGGTCGTGTTCTCCGCACACGGGGTGTCGCCTGCCGTGCGTTCTGAGGCTGTGTCCCGGTCTCTGGACGTGCTGGACGCGACGTGCCCGCTGGTGACCAAGGTGCACTCGGAGGCCAGGCGCTTCGCCGAGCGCGGCGACACGATCATCCTGATCGGACACTCCGGGCACGAGGAAGTCGAAGGGACGCTGGGAGAAGCGCCCGACCAGACGGTGCTGGTGGAAACCGTCGAGGACGTCGAGGCGCTGGACGTCTCGGGCCCTGTCTCGTATCTGACGCAGACGACGCTCGCCGTGGACGAGACGGCGGACGTGATCGAGGCTCTGCACCGCAAGTTCCCGCAGCTGCGTGGGCCCGGCTCTGATGACATCTGTTACGCGACGACGAACCGTCAAGTCGCGATCCGGGACGTGGCCGCGCGGTCGGACCTGGTTCTGGTGGTGGGTTCGAAGAACTCCTCCAACTCGGTGCGGATGGTGGAGCTGGCGGCCCGCGGTGGCACGCCGGCTCACCTGATCGACGACGCCTCGGAGATCGACCCGGCCTGGCTCGCCGGGGTGTCGACGGTGGGGTTGTCGGCTGGTGCCTCGGCACCGCCGGAGCTGGTGGACGAGGTGGTTTCCGCGTTGCGGTCCTTGGGTTCCGTCACGGTCGCCACCCACACGACGGCGACCGAGACGATCTCGTTCACGTTGCCGCTGGCGGTGCGCCGTGCTGGCTGACATCACCTCGCCCGCTGACGTCCGGGCGCTCCCGTCCTCCGCGCTGTGCCCGCTGGCGTCGGAGATCCGGTCGTTCCTGATCTCCAGGGTGCACCGGACCGGCGGGCACCTCGGCCCGAACCTGGGTGCCGTCGAGCTGACGATCGCGGTGCACCGGGTGTTCTCCTCGCCCGTCGACGTGGTGCTGTTCGACACCGGGCACCAGTCGTACGTGCACAAGATGCTGACCGGGCGTTGCACCGACTTCGACTCGTTGCGGCAGGCCGGTGGCCTGTCCGGCTATCCGTCCGCGGCCGAGTCGGCGCACGACGTGATCGAGAACTCGCACGCGTCGACCGCACTGTCCTATGCGGACGGTCTGGCCAAGGCCTTCGAGCTGTCAGGCACCGATCGCCGGGTCGTCGCGATCGTCGGTGACGGCGCGCTGACCGGAGGGATGTGCTGGGAGGCGTTGAACAACATCGGCGGCTCCTCCCGGCCGGTCGTGGTGCTGTTGAACGACAACGGCCGCTCCTACGACCCGACCGCGGGCGGGTTCGCGGCCTCGTTGGCAGCCGGAACCGCGCGCGGGCTGTTCGAGGCGCTGGGCCTCGCCTACATCGGCGAGGTCGACGGCCACGACGTGCACGCCGTCGAGAACGCCCTGTGGGAGGCCAAGACACTGGGCCGGCCGGTCGTCGTGCACTGCAAGACCGTGAAGGGCAAGGGTTACGAGGCCGCTGAAACCGACGAGGCCGACCGCATGCACGCGGTGGGCGCTTCCGGAGCTACTGGCGGCCGCACCTGGACCGACGCGTTCTCCGACGAGATCGTGGCGATCGGCGCGGAACGTCCGGACGTCGTCTGCCTGACCGCGGCGATGCTGGAGCCGGTGGGGCTGCGGCCGTTCGCGTCGAAGTTCCCTTCGCGGGTCTTCGACGTGGGCATCGCCGAGCAGCACGCCGTGACGTCCGCCGCCGGCATGGCCATGGGCGGGCTGCATCCGGTCGTGGCCGTCTACGCGACCTTCCTGTCGAGGGCGTTCGACCAGCTGCTGATGGACGTGGCGCTGCACCGGTTGCCCGTGACGTTCGTGCTGGACCGTGCCGGTGTGACCGGCCCGGACGGCGCGTCGCACCACGGCATGTGGGACGCGTCGGTGCTGCCCGTCGTGCCCGGCCTGCGGCTGGCCGCCCCGCGCGATCCCTCTTCGCTGGCCGCGTTGCTGCGCGAGGCCGTCGAGGTGTCCGACTGCCCGACGGTCGTGCGCTATCCCAAGGCTTCGGCCGGGCCCGATGTACCGGCGTTGCGCCGGGTGAGCCATTTCGACGTACTGCGCGAGGTTCCCGACGCCGACGTGCTGCTGGTCGCGGTCGGCCCGTTGGCTGGTCCGTGCCTGGCGGCGGCTGTCGAGCTGGCGTCGCACGGCGTCCGGGTCAACGTGGTCGACCCGCGGTGGATCGCTCCCCTGGATCCGCACCTCGTCAAGTACTGCGGCCGGCACCGCCTGGTGCTCGCGGTGGAGGACACGACCTCGACCGGTGCGCTGGGCGCGCGGCTGGGCCAGGCGTTACCGGGGCATTGCGTCGCGACGTTCGCCCTGCCGCCCCGCTTCCTGCCACACGACTCACGCGCCCGCATCCTGCGTGCTCACGGCCTGGACGCGGCCGGCATCACGACGAGCGTGCTGAAGCGCCTCGGCGTGAAGTGACGACCCACCCGATCGCGAACGACAACGCGATCGCCCCGGCACCGACCGCCGGTGCCTTGACCTCGGCCGGCAGTTCGAGCGGCCGCATGGCAGTGGCGAGACTCAGCAGAATCGGGCCCTGCACGACGAACGCGACGTAGGCGGACCGCGCCAGCCCTTCGGCGAGAGGCTTCTGGCCGGTCAGCCTGCGTTGCGCCAGCCCGATGAGCCACAAACTGCCCGCGACGACCAGCACTCCTTCTGCCAGCGCGAGCATCAGCGCCTGCCACCGCCAGCCGCCGAGGAACGGTTCGGCGTTCTTGGCGAGGTCCAGAACACCCAGCAGCGCCGCCGCTATCGGCAGCACCGCGATCGTGCCGATGACGACGTTGCGGCACGCCCGGTAGATCTCGTCCGGCACCCGCTCTGCCAGCTTGCGCCCACCGATCGCGCCGAGCAGGAACATGCCGAGGCACTGCGGCCACCACCACAGGTGCAGATCGCCGACCTGCCCGCTCCTGGCCGGAAAGACCAGCCGTGTCAGGAACGTCGTGCCCGCCACCATCACCGTCATGCCGACGACGGTCCTGGTGGTGATGGCGCGTTCCCTGACCGGCGGCCCCAACGCCAGCACCGTCGAGAACACCAGCAACACACCCACGAACCACAGCGACCCGCTGTCCAGGAACGGATCCCTGTGCGTGAACGCGTGCCACCACGACACCGGCTGCCCGGCACCGTTGTAGGCGATCCAGACGAACGTCGGCCACACGACCACGGCGCTGACCACCCAGGGCGTCCCGAGCCTGACCAGCCGCTCGGTGATGAACCTCCTGGTGCCCTTGCGCTCGATCGAGCCGGGCGTGAAGATCCCGGCCATGAAGTAGAACGTGCCCATGAAGAACAACCCGGACGGCCCGATCAACGCCGCCAGCGCGGTCTCCACGCCGGGGTGGAACGTGACCTCGTTGACCTCGTCGTACGGCCAGCCGCCGATCGCGGCGTAGCCCAGCAGCGCGTGGCCGCCGATGACCCACGCCACGAGGATCACCTTCAGGTTGTCCACAGCGGACAATCTCACGCTTTCCATGGTCCGCTTCGGCGTGTGCTGACGCCAGCGACCGTTCGCGCAACCGGATCGCTACGGACGGTCGCCCGTGTACACGCCCAGCGTGCGGAACCTCAGGCCCGGCTCCAGGTACTCCTCCATCGCGTGCGCGATCCACCCCACGATCCGGGCGATCGCGAAGATCGCCTCTCCCGCGTCCGGCGGCATCTTGAACATCAGCCCGAGCTGGGCCAGCGCCAGGTCGATGTTCGGGAACGTCTGCTGCTGCGTGGCGATGATCTTGTCCGCCACCAGGTCGCCGTGGCTGCGCAGCAGCGCGAGCAGGTGGTCGGCGCGCGGGTCGCGCCGCTCGTAGACCCGATGCCCGAAGCCGGGAATCGGGTGACCGGACCGCAGGTGTTCGGCGACCGCGCCCATCGGATCGCCCTCGGCCTGGGCGAGGAACCGGTGCGCGATCGTCGTGGCGGCGCCGTGCTTCTGCCCCTCCATCGCGCCCAGACCGGCCGACACCACCGCGTACGGGTGGGCGTGGGCCGAGGCGGCCACGCGGGCGGCCATCGTCGAGATGGCCAGGTCGTGGTCGGCCAGCAGGATCAGGGCGGCGTTGAGCAGGTCGGGTTGCGCGGGCTCCGGCGAGAGGCGGGCCCACAGGCGTTCGGCGATGTCGGTGCCCTGCGGCTTGCCGAGCAGGGGGAGGGACTCGACGACGTCGGCGATCATGGCCTTGGCTGTGGAGACGGCTCGGTCGAGGTCGAAGCGCAGGGGGTCGCCGGCGCTCGCGAGGGCCACGGCCACGCGGATGCGGTCGGTCAGGGTGGCGCTTCCGGGGAGGGCCATCCAGATTTCCTGGCCCTCCGGGAACTGCATGCCGACGGTGTCGATCGACGTCCAGAGCCAGTGGGCCACGTCTTCGAAGCGCTTGGTGCTGGAGAGCTCGGGGACCGAGCGGCCGCGGTAGTAGAGGCGGTCGTTCTCCAGCAGGGAGATGCGGGTGCGGATGCGATCGGTCACAGCAGCCACTGCTCCGCGCGCACCAGTACGTTGAGCCAGGGCCTCCACCTCGGCGACGCCGAACATGCTCTGGCGGTTGACCTTCTGGCTGGTCAGCAGGCCGCGGCTGACGTAGGCGTACACCGTCGCCGGTTTGACGCCCAGGCGGCGGGCGGCTTGATTGGTCGTCAACATTGATTCCATCAACATTGACTATACAAGACATGTTGACGGAGCCTGTTGTACATGTTGATTGATGCACCCAAAGGGCTTAAAGACGTCGTCGTCACCACGACCCTGATCGGGGACGTGAACGGGGCCGCGGGCTACTACCACTACCGCGAGCACGACGCGATCGAGCTGGCCAGGACGCGGTCGTTCGAGGACGTGTGGTTCCTCTTCGTCGAGGGTCGACTGCCCACTGCCGACGAGTCCGCGCTCTTCGGTGCGCAGACCGCACAACTCCGGGAGTTGCCGAAGACCGTCAGCGAGGTGCTGCCGGCGATCGCACGGTCGGGGTGCACGGCGCTGGCGGGACTCAGGACGGCGCTGTCGATGCTGCCGAGCCAGCCGATGTGGGACGCGCCGATGAGCAGCAGAAAGGCGGACGCGCTCAGGATCAGCGCGATGACGCCGACGATCCTTGCGGCACTGCACCGGCTCAAGCTGGGACTTGATCCGGTCAACCCCAGGGTTGATTTGTCAACGTCAGCGAACTGGTTGTACATGTTGACTGGACTGGAGCCGTCAACGTGGACGAGCCGTGCTGTCGAGCAGTACTTGATCGCCACGATCGACCACGGGTTCAACGCGTCGACGTTCACCGCGCGCGTTGTCGCCAGTGCGGGTGCGGACGTCGTGTCGGCGGTGACGGCGGCGATCGGGACGTTCTCCGGACCGCTGCACGGCGGCGCCCCCGATCGGGCGCTGGAGGCGCTCGACCTCATCGGGACGCCGGACAACATCGACGCCTGGGTCCGCGACCGCATCGAACAGGGCGACCGGATCATGGGGTTCGGCCACGCCGTCTACAAGACGGAGGACCCGCGGGCGCGCCTGCTCAAGGAGATCGCGCTCCAGCACCCGAACGAGCTCACCACCTTCGCCGTCACCGTGGAGCGCCGGGTCACCGAGCTGCTGCAGGAGCTCAAGCCCGGCCGGCAGCTGTACGCGAACGTGGAGTTCTACGCCGGCGTGGTGATGGAGCTGTGCGGCATTCCGCGCGAGATGTTCACGCCGACGTTCGCGTGCAGCCGGGTGATCGGGTGGTGTGCCAACGCGCTCGAACAGTCTGAGGACACGAAGATCATCCGCCCGGTCGCCCGGTACACGGGTCCAGCACCCCGAATCGGGTCAACGCGGATCAAGTGAGGTAACGCAGGTCGTCGTACACGCGGATGCGGTCGCGGTCGGTGACGTCGGTCGAGCCCGCCAGGCCCGCGTTGCGGTCGCGGTGCCGGTCGAGCCAGACGGAGACAACTGCCAGAACCAAGAGGATCGCCACGAGAGTCATGGCACTAAGTTTGTGAGCTACCAGATCCTGCCAACAGTGGCAGATCTGACGTGGCACGCTAAAATCCTGCCATGCTGCAATCGGTGGCGGTTCCGCTGATCGACGGCGTTGCGCCGTTCGAGTTCGGCCTGCTCTGCGAGGTGTTCGGCATCGACCGGACCGAGGAGGGCGTGCCGCCCATCGACTTCCGGGTGTGCGGCGAGTTCCCGAACGAGCCGGTACCGACGAGCATCCGCGGGGTCTCCATCACGCCGGAGCACGGGTTCGACGCGCTGCAGAGCGTCGACCTCGTCGCGCTCCCCGCCGCACGCGTTCGCGAGCACTACCCGGAGAAGCTGGTCAAAGCGCTGAGAGAGACCGACGCGACGCTGCTCAGCGTCTGCAGCGGGGCGTTCATCCTCGGCGCGGCCGGACTGCTCGACGACCGGCACTGCACCACGCACTGGCGTGAGGCGCGGCTGTTCCGCGAGCGATTCCCCAAGGCACAGCTCAACCCGGACGTGCTGTTCGTGGACGACGGCAACATCATCACCAGCGCCGGCACGGCCGCGGGCATCGACGCCTGCCTGCACCTCGTCCGGCGAGAGCTCGGCACCAAGGTCGCCAACACGATCGCGCGCAGGATGGTCGTGGCACCGCAGCGCGACGGTGGTCAGCGGCAGTTCGTGGAGCTCCCGATCCCGGAGTGCAGCACCGACAGCCTCGAACCGGTGCTGGAGCGGGTGCTCGACACGATCGCGGAGAACCACACGGTGGCGTCCATGGCGAAGCTCGCCGTCATGTCCGAGCGGACGTTCGCGCGCAAGTTCGTCGCGGAGACCGGCACCACCCCGAACAAGTGGCTGTCGCTCCAGCGGGTGTTGCACGCGCGCAGGCTTCTCGAAGAGACCGATCTGGACGTCGACGCGGTCGCCGCCAGGTCAGGCTTCGGAACGGCCGCTCTCCTCCGGCACCACTTCCATCGGGTCGTCGGCGTCGCACCGAGCGATTACCGCCGCACATTCGCCTGTCGTTAGGCGGGTGAAGATCTTCTCGGAGATCTCGCGCAAACTCTCGACCTCGGCGTCGGTGAGCTGGTCGAACACCAGTGCCCGCACGGTCTCGGCGTGCGCGGGCGCGGCCGCCTCGATCGCGGACCGGCCCTGGTCGGTCAGCACGACGAACGACCCGCGCCCGTCACTGCTGCAGTTCTCCCTGCGCACCAGGCCGCGCTTCTCCATCCGGGCCACGTGATGTGAGATGCGACTCTTCTCCCAGTGCAAGAACCGTGCGAGCTCCAGCACGCGCACGCGCCCGTCCGGCGTGTCGGTGAGCTGCACCAGCACGGCGAAGTCGGCCATCGAGATCTCGGAGTCGACCGACATCTGCCTGTTCAAGTGCGCGTTGAGCTCACCCTGCATGCGGACGTAGGCACGCCACGCCCGCTGCTGTTCGGGCTCCAGCCATCGTGTCACCGGTTCAGCATACGGGAATAGTTGACACATCATCCACGTTCGGGCAAGGTGGATGACACTTCAACCAAATGCCCCGACCGAAGGACTGAACACCATGACCACCGCCACCAACCTCTCCGAGCTGACCGGCGCCTACGTCATCGACGCCTCGCACTCCCGCATCGGTTTCGTCGCCCGCCACGCGATGGTCACCAAGGTGCGCGGCGCGTTCAACGAGTTCGACGGCAAGATCAACATCGACGGTGACAAGCCGGAGAACACCACCGCCGAGGTGACCCTGAAGGTCGCGAGCATCGACACCCGCAACGCGCAGCGCGACGGTCACCTGGCCACCAACGACTTCCTCGACGCCGAGACCTACCCGGAGATCAAGTTCGTCTCGACCTCCGCCAAGCAGGTCGACGACGACAACTTCGAGATCTCCGGTGACCTCACCATCAAGGGCATCACGAAGAACATCACCATCCCGTTCGCGTTCGAGGGCGTCGCCGTCGACCCGTACGGCCAGACCCGCGTGGGCTTCGAGGGCTCGCACACGATCAACCGCAAGGACTACGGCGTGACCTGGAACGCCCCGCTCGAGACCGGCGGCGTCCTGGTGGGCGAGAAGATCGTCCTCGAGTTCGAGATCTCCGCGGTCAAGCAGGCCTGACGACGGCCACCGGGCACGGGGCGTGGTAGATCAGGGCCTGCGAGGTGGACCCGAGCAGCATCCCGGCGAATCCGCCACGCCCCCGCGAACCCACCACCAGCAGTCCGGCCCGCTCCCCGAGCTCCAGCAGCGACGGGATCGGCCGCTCCCCCACCACGAGCTGTTCCACCGCGACGTCCGGGTACTTCTGCAGCCACCCGGACAGTCGCGCGTTCAGCGACGAGGACGGCTCGTCCACCTGAGCCAGCGCCGCCACCAGCGGCACGCCCATGGCCGCCGCCTCCTCGAACCCGAAGCCCAGCGCCGGGTCCGAGCCGGGCGAGAGATCGACGCCCACCACCACAGGCCCGTCGTGCTGCTGCCCGCGCACGACGACGACGGGGCACTCACCGTGCACCGACAGCGCCACGGCCGTTGAGCCCACCAACGCCCCGGTGAACCCGCCCAGCCCGTGCGACCCCACCACCACTTCCCGCGCGCGTGTCGACTCCGCGAGCAACACGGGCGTGGGGTGCTCCATGCGCAGGTCGTGCTCGACAGGCACATCGGGTGCCTCTGCACGTGCGACGGCAACGGCCTGAGAGAGCCACATCCGCCCCTGGTCGTACATCGCCGAGCGCAACTCACGCGCCGATGAGATGACCTCGGGATAGCCGCGCGTCGGCAGCGTGTACGCGTGCACCAGCCGCAACGGAGCATCGTGCCGCACGCACGCCCGAGCCGCCCACGCCACCGCGGCCAGCGCGGACGAGGAACCGTCGACACCGACGACCACAGGAAGACCGCTCATGATCCCAAAGTAGGCCCGATCGTCGTAGCGGGCCGCGTGCCGTTGGTCCCCTCCTGGCAGAGTCTTTGGGCTACCGTGACCGGATGGCGACGCGCGTTTTCCTCGTCGACGACCACGAGATCGTCCGCCGCGGCATCGCGGACCTGCTCGGTGAGGAGTCCGATCTGGAGGTGGTCGGTGACGCCGCGTCGGTCACGGAGGCGCTGGCCAAGGTGCCAGGAGCCCAGGCCGATGTGGCGGTGCTCGACATCCGGCTGCCCGACGGCAACGGCATCGAACTGTGCCGCGAGCTGCGCAGCCGGATCCCCGGCCTGCAGTGTCTGATGCTGACGAGCTTCGCGGACGACGAGGCCCTGTTCGACGCGATCATGGCGGGCGCGTCCGGGTTCGTGCTCAAGCAGATCCTGGGCGCCGACCTGGTCAACGCGGTTCGCACCGTCGCGGCTGGACAGTCCCTTCTCGACGCTCGCACGACCTCCGCCCTGCTGAACCGCATTCGCCGCGAACGCGAGGAGGGAGACCCGCTGCGCATGCTCAGCGAGCAGGAGCGCACGGTGCTCGACCTCATCGGCGAGGGCCTGACGAACCGGCAGATCGCCGAGCGGATGTTCCTCGCGGAGAAGACCGTCAAGAACTACGTGTCGCACCTGCTCGCGAAGCTCGGCATGCAGCGCCGCACCCAGGCCGCCGTGTTCGCCTCCCAGTTCCGCAAGGACGGCGAGAAACCCCGCTGACCCTTTCGAGTGAACTGGTCGGTGGACACCCGCCGGCCCACGCGTTCACGTGACCGGGAGCGGCACCCGCCAGACCACGCAGGCGCCACCGCCCTCGGTTCCCCGCACCGAGAGCGTGCCGCCGAACTTCTCGGCGCGGCGGGCCAGGTTGCGCAGGCCGCTGCGCGCGGTGTCGGGCGGGACGCCGATCCCGTTGTCCTGCACGGTGATCACGACGTCCTCACCGGCGTCGATGAGGACGGTCAGCTCCGTGGCGGATGCGTGCCGGACGGCGTTCGTGACGGCCTCGCGCACCACCGCCTCGACGTGTTCGGCGAGCTCTGGCGGCACGGAGTTGTCGACGGTGCCGGACATCCGCACCGCCGGTGACAGGTGGGTCGACTCGGTCAGGCCCGCCACGAGGTCCAGAAGCCTGCGGCGCAGGGAGGTGTTGTCGGTCGAGTGCAGGTCGAAGATGGACGTGCGGATCTCCCGCACGGTCTCGTCCAGCTGCTCCACCGCGGTCTGCAGGCGCGCGGCGACCTCGGGCTCGGTGATCCGCCGCATCGTGGCCTGCAGCGTCAGGCCCGTGACGAACAGCCGCTGGATGACGTGGTCGTGCAGGTCGCGTGCGATGCGGTCGCGGTCCTCCAGCACGTCGAGCAGCCGCTGCGAGCGTTGCTGCTCGGCGAACTCCAGCGCGACCGCCGCCTGGTCCGCGAAGGACGCCAGCACCGGCACCTGGTCGGGCAGGAACCGCGACTCGCCGGCCCTGCGCAACACGACGAGCGCGCCCGTGACGACCGGTCCCGACCGCAGCGGCACCGCCAGCACGGGGCCGAACGCCGAGCCCAGGTCGTCCACCAGCAGCGGGACGCCGGAGCGGATGACCTCGTCGACCGCGTAGTCGGAGGCGTTGAAGTCCTCGATCCTGATGCCCGCGCTCGCCGCGACCGTCAGCGGCTCGTGCCGGCCGTCGCCGAGCACGACGAGGGCGGCGTCGGCACCGGCCAGCTCGACGGTCCGCTGGGTGATCAGCCGCAGCGCGTACTCGCCGGACGCGCCGCCGAGCAGCTCGGAGTTGACCTCGCCGATCGCCTCCAGCCACCGCTCGCGCATCCGGGACCGCTCGAACAGCCTGGCGTTCTCGATCGCGATGCCCGCGGCCGCCGCCAGTGCCTGGAGCACCGCCTCGTCGTCGGCGGTGAACTCGGCCGCGTCGATCTTCTCGGTCATGTAGAGGTTGCCGAACACCTCGTCGCGCACGCGTACGGGCACGCCCAGGAAGCTGTGCATCGGCGGGTGGTTCGGCGGGAAGCCGACGGACATGTCGTGCTGGGACAGGTCGCGCAGCCGCAACGGCGTCGGATCCTTGATGAGCAGCCCGAGCAAGCCCTTTCCCTCCGGCAGGTGCCCCATGGTCGCGCTCGTTTCCTCGTCCACGCCCACGTAGACGAACTCGGCCAGGTCGTCGCGCGTGCCGAGGACCCCGAGCGCGCCGTAGCGGGCGCCGACGAGGTCGACGGCGGCCTGGACGATGCGCTGCAGCGTCGAGTCGAGCTCCAGCCCGGACGCGACCGCGAGGACGGCGCCGAGCAGCTCCTGCATGTGGTCACGGGTGGTGACGATCTCGTCCATGCGGTCTCGCACCTCGTCGAGCAGCTCGTCGAGGCCCCGGCGACCAGGCAGATCAGGCACGCCGACTAGATTCGCACACTTTTGAGCATCGCACGGCCCTACCAAAAGAGGACCTTCGACCGTGGACGGCCCCGCCGCCCCGGCCCGACAGTGTGAGCATGACGATCGCCGTGCCCGACTCACTCGGACTCGCGGGTGAGGACGTGCGCGGCGTCCTCGCCCTGGCGAGAGACTCGGCCGGAGGCGTCCGGTTCGAGGTCCGTCCCGAGCAGATCGAACTGCACACCGCGACCCCGCACAGCAGGGAAACGCGGATCAACTGCGGAGTCGCGCTGCTCAACGTCCGGCTGGCGTTGCAGGGCCACGGCATCCGTCCTCTGGTGACATTGCTGCCCGGCCCGAGCGCGAACGACGCGGCCGCGGCCGTGCGGCTCGGCGGCTACCAGGAGCCGGACCCAGGCGTGCTGAGCTTGCTGCACGCGTTGCGCACGAACCGTCGCACGTGGACGACGTTCCCCGGGGTGGCCCCCTGGCGCGGGCTGCTGTCGCGGGCGGCCGAGGTGGAACGCGCCTGGCTGCACGTGAACGGCGGCACCGAGCTGGTGCTGTGCACGTTCAACCAGGGTGCTGCGGCGGAAATCCGTGCGGGGCAAGCGATGCAGCGCGTGGTGCTCACCGCGGGGACGGTGGGGATCGCCGTCAGCCCCGCGCCGGACGCGATCAGCCTGCCCGCGTTGCGCGCGGACCTGCGCCCGTGCCTCGGCAACACGCTGGTGCCGCAGGTGGTTCTGCGGCTGGGCGCGGAGTAGGCCGTGCTCGTCCCGCGTCGCGCGGGGGTCGGCTGACACGCTGTGCGGGACGGGCACGGCCCAGCGCCTACGTGGTGATGAACTTCGCCGGGTCCGCGACCGGGGACTCGACGACGAGGTCCTTGTACTCGTCCTCGATGCCCTTGTTGTGGATCTGGATGGCGAGCGGCGCCTCCCGGCCGGCGGGTTCCTTCTTGTCCTCGAACTTCAGGACCTCCTGCGCCTTGCACTTGGTCGCGCCGTCGGGAAGCGGGCAGCACGCCATGCGCGCGATCCCGGTGTCACCGTTGGCGAGGATCTCGCACTGCGCCCACTTCTTGATGTCCCAACGGGGGTGCGGGTACCTGGTGAACAGGCCCTTGCCGCCGTTGTTGTGGCCCGGCCGGTAGTCCCACGCGCCACCGTTGGGCGGCTGGAACTGGATCGCGCCGAGGCCGTTCAACGGTGGTGTCTGGACCTTGCCCCAGATCAGCACGGTCGGCTGGTGGTCGCCGGAGACCTGGCGGACCTTGAAGATCCAGCGGAAGCTCTTGTACTGCCGCTTGTTGTAGTAGATCCAGCCGCGCGAGGCGTTCTTCTGGCTGTGGATCGCGCCGTTCCTCACGACGAACGCGTCCTTGGCGTGCGCGGTCCACCCGTCGAGGGTCTTGCCGTCGAAGACGGGCACCAGCACGGGATCCGCGGCTCGCGCGGGGGTCGTTCCAGCGACGAGCGCCAGAACGAGGGCAGCGAGTATCCACAATGGACGACGAAACATCTGTTACCGTCCTCGGCTCCGAGGTTTTCGGCAGCGACGGTCCACCCACGGTAGGGCGCGGTCATCGGAGCAGTCAACGGAAACGCGTGTTTCTGAAAACGGACAACCCCTACCGGGCCAGCACCGCCCTCCAGAGCAGCCGGGCGAGCTCCGGGTGGCAGATGTCGTTGTGCGCGCCCGCGATTCCGTCGATGCGGCGGATCACGGAGGTGCAGTCGACGTTGTGCACCTGCCCCTTGAGCAGTTCGCCGGGAGATCCGATGTTGTGGCCGTGGGCGTAGGTGCCCTGCACGCCGTGCGCGCCGATGCCCCCGTACTTCGGGTACTCGTCCAGGTCGACCTGCCGGCCCGAGCGTGCGGCCAGCGGGTAGAACCTGCCGATGGCGTGGTCGTGCGCGGACGTGGTGACGATGATCGGGCCCGGCACCCGGCCGAGCACGCCGCGGAAGTAGCCGGAGCCGGCCTGGCCGGGCAGCCGTTCCGCGAACGACCACAGCGACATCGCACCCTGCACCAGGGTGAGCGTCGCGGGCTGCACCACGTTGGCCATGGCGGTCGCGGTGATGCAGCCGAAGCTGTGGCCCATCAGGTGGATGCGCGCGTGCGGAGCAGCCTGGGCGACGTCGCGGGCGATCCGCGCCGCGCCGCTCTCGCCGAACACCTTGGCACGCCGCTTCATCTTCCAGAACGTCAGGATCCGCAACGGCGACAGGATCCCGCCCAGCGCCGGGTCCTCGAGGCACGCCCGGTAGAGCTGCTCGGCGTCGAACGCCATCCCGTCCTCGCCCGGCAGGTCGGGAACCGAGCTCTCCAGGTAGTCGTAGGCCTGCTTGACCGTCGCGGACATCCGGCAGGGGTGCTGCCGCGCGGCTTCGACGATCGTCCGCACCGCGGCGGTGCGCCCGGCGCCTCCCCCGAGGCGCTGAGCCTGGGCCTTGATGAACTCGTCGGACCGGACGTCCTCGTCGCCCCAAGCCTTCGAGGGCCAGTGCAGGCCCACGAGCAACGACTTGAAGCCGCCGGGAAGCCGGTGCGCCGCCTCACGTTCCGCACGGCAGTCGGCCATCGTCCTGATCCACTGCCCGTACTGCTGCCGGGCGGCGGGGACGTCGCCGTTCCACCCGTGGATGAAGAAGAACACGTCGGTGACGCCGCGGCGGGCGTCGTACAGGACGTCCGCGCTGTCGCGCCCCCGCTCGTTTCCGGTCTCGTCGAAGCAGACGAGGTGATAGCTGATGTCGTGGCCTGGCACGGATTCTCGGGACATCGCGGATCACCACCACACAAAAAGCGCGCCCTACTGTTCTCCGGTTATCGGAACGCGGGCGGCTCATGGTTAGCCTCTGCGATCAGGAAAACCCGTTCGGACCAGGCGATCCACCCCGATTGCGCCGGTAGTGTCGTGCCGCGCGGACCCGGTTGCCGCAGGACGGCGAACACCATTCCCGCCGCGAGTGGTCCTTCACGAAGTACAGCACGCAGCCCGGTGCATAACAGGCGCGCAACAGAACCCGGCCCTCGCCGGTGAACAGCTCCACCGCCTCCGCAGCGATCGAGGCACGCTCCCGGTCCGCGGGCGACCCTTCGCTTTCCTTGTCCCGCAACAGTTCTCCGTCGCGCACGGCCAGCTGTGGCCACTGCCGCGCACTCTTCGCAGCGCGGTTCACCTCCGCCACAGCACGCTCCAGGTCACGATTCTGCGCGACCGCACGCGTGTCCCCGGTGAGCACGCCGGCGAGGTCGCGGAGTGCCTGCCGCAGCGCCCGGAAGGCCTTCAGGTCGTCCTGATCCACGGGTACGCCCAGGAAGTCGCGCAGCGCACTGACGGTGGTCAGGTCGTCGTGCACCTGTGACCGGTTGGCCCAGATGGTGTTCATCAGCAGGACCGGACGGGGTTCGTCGGGCGTCAGCACATCTAACGGTAACACGGTCTTGCATCCGTTAGACTCACGTTCTAACGTTTGCAGCGTCACCCAACCGTTGGAAGGACTCCTGTGAACCTCGTCCCCCCGTTCGACGCCGACACCGCCCGGCTCAAGGTCCGGGCCGCCCAGGACGCCTGGAACACTCGCGACCCGCAGCGCGTCGCGAGCGCGTACACGCCGGATTCGGTGTGGCGCAACAGGTCCGAGTTCGTCCGCGGGACCGCTGAGATCGTCGCCTTCCTCACGAAGAAGTGGGAGCGCGAGCACGAGTACGTGCTGCGGAAGTCGCTCTGGGCCTACGGCGACAACCGCATCGCCGTGCGCTTCCAGTACGAGTGGCACGACGACGAGGGCCAGTGGTGGCGCAGCTACGGCAACGAGAACTGGGAGTTCGCCGTCAGTGGCCTCATGAGTCGGCGCGAGGCGAGCATCAACGACGTGCGGATCGCCGCCGAGGATCGCCGCATCGACCCCGACTCGACCTACGACATCCCGACGGAGTAGCGAGATGCACGTCGAAGCGTTGTGGCGCTACCCGGTGAAGTCGCTCGCCGGTGAGCCGCTCCAGGAAGCCGAGTTCACCGACAACGGCGTGGCAGGCGACCGGCTCGTGCACGTCCAGGGCCCGCGCGGAGTCCTGACCGGACGCACCCGGTACGGGCTGCTGACCATCCCGGCGACGACCGGCCCGGACGGCCCGCTCGTCGACGGACATCCTTGGGACAGCTGGGAGGCTCACGCACTGGTCCTCCCCCACGGCGGCCGGCTGACCCGCTACACCGGCCCGGAGCGGTTCGACGTGCTGAACGTCCTCGTGGCCACGGACGGCCAGGTCGCGGCGGCGGGGATCGACGTGCGGCGGCTGCGGCCCAACATCCTCATCGGCGGGGTCGAGCCCGGCGAGGAGGAGACCTGGCCCGGCCACGCGCTGGTGGTCGGTGACGTCGTGATCGGGATGTTCAAGCAGCGCAGCCGGTGCGTCGTGACGACGATCGACCCGGACACCGGTGCGCAGGACCTGGACGTGCACCGGCGGATCCGGCACGAGTTCGGTGGCGTGCTGTGCCTGGACAGCTGGGTGATCCAGGCGGGCACCGTCAGCGTCGGGGACGCCGTGGAGCTGGTACCGACCGACGAGGTACCCGCCCGTGTCGGCGGGTGGATCGTCGGCCGGCCCTACGCCGTCTGAACGGATCCGCGGGCGGGTCCTCGACGAGGTTCACGGCCAGGGTCGTGCCAGCTTCCGAAACGTCTCGGGGTCGCTGTGCACGGGCACCACGCAGAGCAGGTGACCGCCGGGTGCGCGCAGGGTGTGGCACTCGAGCCAGCGGGAGACCGGCTCCGCGCCCAGTGCGGTCAGACGTGCGACCTCCGCCGCCACGTCGTCGGTCTCGATGTCGACGTGGTAGCGCGGTGCTTCGTCGATCGCCTGGATGTCGACGGTCAAGCCGGGGACGGCGCCGTCCAGAGCCGTGAACTGCTCCTCGCCCTCCACCGGACGCGCCGGGACACCCAGCGCGGCGGACCAGAAGGCCGCCGCTGAACCGGCTTGTGCGACGGGTGTGTCGATGAAGATTCCGAACAGTCGGCTGCGATGCACGGCACCGGCTCCGCTCTCGTCAGATGTTGCGCCGGTACTGGCCGCCCACCTCGAAGAACGCCTCGGTGATCTGCCCCAGCGTGCACACGCGGGCGGCGTCCATCAGCACGGCGAACACGTTCTCGTTCGTCTGCGCGACCTCACGCAGCCGTGCGAGCACCTTCTGCGCCTCGTCGCGGTGCGCCGCCTGGAACGCACGTGTGCGCTCGACTTGCGACTTCTTCTCCTCCTCCGTGGCGCGGGCGAGCTCGATCTTCACGACCTCCCGCTCACCGCCCTCGGGCAGGAAGGTGTTGACGCCGATCAACGGCAGCGAGCCGTCGTGCTTGCGCTGCTCGTAGAGCATCGACTCGTCCTGGATGCGGCCGCGCTGGTAGCCGGTCTCCATCGCGCCGAGCACACCGCCGCGTTCGGAGATGCGGTCGAACTCCATCAGCACGGCCTCTTCGACGAGGTCGGTCAGCTCCTCGATGACGAACGAGCCCTGCAGCGGGTTCTCGTTCGCGGACAGGCCCCACTCCTTGTTGATGATCATCTGGATGGCCATCGCGCGGCGGACGGACGACTCCGTGGGAGTGGTGATCGCCTCGTCGTAAGCGTTGGTGTGCAAGGAGTTGCAGTTGTCGTACAGAGCGCACGACGCCTGCAGGGTCGTGCGGATGTCGTTGAAGTCCATCTCCTGCGCGTGCAGCGAGCGGCCGGACGTCTGCACGTGGTACTTGAACTTCTGCGAGCGCTCGGCGGCGCCGTAGCGGTCGCGCATGGCCACGGCCCAGATCCTCCGCGCCACCCGGCCGATGACGCTGTACTCGGCGTCCATGCCGTTGGAGAAGAAGAACGACAGGTTCGGCGCGAAGTCGTCGATCTTCATGCCGCGCGCCAGGTACGACTCGACGTAGGTGAAACCGTTGGCGAGCGTGAAGGCGAGCTGGCTGATCGGGTTCGCCCCGGCCTCGGCGATGTGGTAGCCGGAGATCGACACCGAGTAGAAGTTGCGCACCTGCTGCTGGATGAACCACTCCTGGATGTCCGCCATCATGCGCAGCGAGAACTCCGTGGAGAAGATGCAGGTGTTCTGGCCCTGGTCCTCCTTGAGGATGTCGGCCTGCACGGTGCCGCGGACGTTGGCGAGCGCGAACCTGCGCAGCTGCTCGTACTCCGCCGCGTCCGGCTCGCGGTCGTGCTCCGCGCGGAACTTGTCGACCTGCTGGTCGATCACCGTGTTCAGGAAGTAGGCGAGGATCGTCGGCGCGGGGCCGTTGATCGTCATCGACACGGACGTGGTCGGCGCGACGAGGTCGAAGCCGTCGTAGAGCGCCTTCATGTCGTCCAGCGAGGCGATGGAAACGCCGGACGTGCCGATCTTGCCGTAGACGTCCGGCGGGGTGTCCGGGTCGCGGCCGTAGAGCGTCACCGAGTCGAACGCGGTCGACAGGCGCGTGGCCGGGTTGCCCTTGGACAGGTACTTGAAGCGGCGGTTGGTCCGGAACGCGTCACCCTCGCCGGCGAACATGCGCGCCGGGTCCTCACCCTCGCGCTTGAACGGGAAGACGCCGGCGGTGTACGGGAAGAAGCCCGGCAGGTTCTCCTTGCGCAGGAACCGCAGCAGCGAGCCCTCGTCGTCGTAGCGCGGCAGGCTGACACGGCGGACCTGGTTGCCGGACAACGTCTCCCGCGTCAGCTTGGTGTGGATCTCCTTGTCCCGCACCTTGAACACGAGCTCGTCGCCGGAGTACTGCTCGCGGATCTGCTCCCAGCCGCTCAGCAGGTCCGCGGTGTCGCGGTCGACCTGGCGCTCGGCGTCGGACGCCAGCTCGGCGATGTCGGTGACACCCTTGCCCGCGGCCTCCAGCGCCCTCTGCGCGGCGGTGAGCTGGGTGTGCGTGCGGACGGCCTCGACCTGCTCCTCGGTCTTGCGGTGGTAGCCGCGCACGGTGTCGGCGATGTCGGACAGGTAGCGAGCGCGCGAGGCGGGCACGACTGTGGACGCCGAAGTCGACGTCTTGCCGTTGACCGGCGCGAGAGAACCGGCCTCCACGGCCAGACCGTGCTCGACGAGCCCGTCGCGCAGGAACTGGTACAGCGCGGTGACGCCGTCGTCGTTGAACGTCGCGGCGGACGTGCCGAACACCGGCATGTCCTCCCACTTGGCGCCGAACGCCTCACGGTTGCGCACCATCTGCCGCGCCACGTCGCGGCGCGCGTCCTCGGCACCGCGGCGCTCGAACTTGTTGATCGCCACGGCGTCGGCGAAGTCGAGCATGTCGATCTTCTCGAGCTGTGACGCGGCACCGAACTCCGGCGTCATCACGTACAGCGAGAAGTCCACGAACGGCACGATCGCCGCGTCACCCTGACCGATACCGGGCGTCTCGACGATGACCAGGTCGGCACCGGAGGCCTTGCACGCCGTGATGGCCTGCTCCAGGCCGTCCGGGATCTCGCTGCCCGCACGGCGCGTGGCCAGCGAACGGAAGAACACGCGGTCACCGTCGAGGCAGTTCATCCGGATGCGGTCGCCGAGCAGCGCGCCACCACCGCGGCGGCGCGTCGGGTCGACCGCGAGCACAGCGATGCGCAGCTTGTCCTGCTGGTCGAGCCGGAAGCGGCGCACCAGCTCGTCGGTCAGCGACGACTTGCCGGAGCCGCCGGTGCCGGTGATGCCGAGCACCGGAACCTTGCGCGTGGTCTCCAGCTCGACCGGCAGACCGGCCTCGATGTGCGTGATTGCGCGCGCGAGGGCCTCGTCCGCGCCCGTCAGCAACGCATCGTGGCTGAACGGCTCGGTGAGCGCGTGGTCGCACTCCTCGATCATCAGGTTGATCATCCGCGCGAGGCCGAGCGTCTGGCCGTCCTGCGGCGAGAAGATCCGCGCGACGCCGCGGGAGTGCAGCAGCTCGATCTCCTCGGGCACGATGACGCCGCCGCCACCGCCGTAGACCCTGATGTGCCCGGCGCCGCGCTCTTTGAGGAGCTCCACCAGGTACGAGAAGTACTCGACGTGCCCGCCCTGGTAGGCGCTGATGGCGACGCCCTGCACGTCCTCCTGGATCGCGGCGTTGACGACCTCGGCCACCGACCGGTTGTGACCGAGGTGGATGACCTCCGCACCCTGCGACTGCAGGATCCGCCGCATGATGTTGATCGCCGCGTCGTGGCCGTCGAACAGGCTGGACGCGGTCACAAAGCGGACCGGGTTCGCCGGCTTGTGCAGTGTGGTCGCCATGAGAATAGTTTGACTTCCTACTATTGGACGTGCAACCGAGGGTGGTTCACGTCTCTGAATCGAGCACGAACCGCCACCCCGTCGACCCTGCACGGACGGTCTCGACCGGGAGTCGAGGACGGCTGCGCGAGGGCGATTCGCGGCGGAACCAAGAGGCCACTCGCGGATCGCGCCAATGATTCCATATGTTGGAGAAAACGAAACCGCGCCGATCCGAGAATGCGCGCCGGACTGGCGCGAACCAGCCGAATGCAACGAGCACCGATGTTTTGTATTCCACGACACGGGTATGCGCACGCGCGCGAGGTGGTACCCCTTCGGGCAAGGGTCGAAAGACCCTGAAACGAACCGGAACCCTGCCCCCGCACTCCATCGGAAGCACTCGGCTCGTACACCTCCACCTGCGCACCAGTAGTCCGTTCGGCCCCATACGTTGCTCCCGAAAAGTCCTCCGTTTCGCACGAAACGAGGTACCGCCGGACAACTTTTCGCCATATCTTTTCTTTCGCGCCGACAGGGGAGGTCAATTGCGCAATCCCGCCTGACCGCTGCCCGGACGATGACTCCTGCCGTCATCACGGGATTCAATCCACCACACAAACCGCTGCTCCGCGCGGACAGTGCCGCGCGCCCAAAATCCCGAGGAAACCGCCATGGCTGCACGCACGAAGTGGATCGCGTCCGTCCTCGCCACGCTGACCGCGGTGGCGTTCGCCGGCCTACCCGCCGCAGGAGCCGCGGAGGACGCGGCCAGACACGGACTCAAGCACGGACACAGACACGGGCTCATCAGGGGTGACGTCGCACGGCCGGCACCACCGCCACCGCCGAAGCTGCGCGTGGTGAACGGCCCCCTCGAGCCGGGAAGGTCACGAGTCGCCGGCACCGGCAAGGTCGCGCTGCGGGTGCTGGTGATCGCGCTCGACTCCGCGGACTTCGGCCTGTCCACCTGGAAGGCGGTGCTCGACCGGATCGGCACGCCGTACGACGTGCTCACCGCGCGAACGGAGCAGCTGACCGCCGATCGCCTGGTGCGGTCGGACGGCACCGGCCGCTACCACGCCGTGCTGCTCACCGACAACGCGCTGCTGCAACCCGACGGGTCGGGCGGGTACGTCAGCGCGTTCGAGCCGGCGGAGTGGCAGACGCTGTGGGACTACGAGCGCAACCACCGGATCCGGCAGGTGTCGCTCTACACCTCCTGGGGCACGTTCCCCGAGGACTACTGCCTTCGCCCCGGGGTCGAGGGCAGCGTCGGCGGCAGCGGGCTGAGCGCGACGCTGACCGCTGCCGGAGCCGGCGTGTTCGACCGTCTCGTCGCCGACGCGGACGTACCCATCACCTTTTCCTATGTGTACCGCTCGACACTTGCACCCGGTTGCGCCGCGCAGCCGACGTTGATGGTGGGCGATCACGTCCTCGGCGTCGTCGGCACCTCGGCGGACGGACGCGAGCGCGCGGCGTTGACGTTCTCCTCCAACGAGTTCCTGCCGCAGACCGACATGCTGGGCTACGGGCTCGTCCGCTGGGCGACGCGCGGGGTGTTCACCGGCGAGCTGCGGCACTGGATCAACGTCGACGTCGACGACTGGTTCAACAGCACCGACCACCTCTACCCGGACGGTCACCTGGAGACCGATCCCGGCTTCCGGCTGAGCGGATCGGACGCCGCCGGGACCAACGCGCAGCAGAACGCCTTGCGCGCCGGCTACCCGGCGACCGCCGGCTTCACCCTGAACCTGCCCTACAACGGCGGTGACCTCACGCCGTCAGCACCGTCCCGCTGCTCGGGCTCGGGCACGCCGGACGCGCTCACCAGCTACTCGAAGTGCCTCAAGGGCAACTTCCGGTGGGTCAACCACACCGTGTCGCACCCGGAGATGAACTTCCTCGACTACTCGACGAGCCGCCGCGAGATCGCGGACAACCTCACCATCGGACGGCAGGCCGGGCTCACCGTGCCGACCGACGTGCTCAAGACCCCCGCCTACTCCGGACTCGGTGTCTACCACCCGGATCCGAACGCTCCCGACACCGAGCCGCCGGTCGACTTCGGGCTCCGCGCGTCCAACCAGGCGATGCTCACCGCCGCCGCGGACGTCGGCGTGCGCTACCTGCACGGCAACATGTCGTTCCAGAGCCACCGCCCGTCCTGCTTCAACTGCGGCATCCGGCATCCCCTGCGCCCGGAGCTGCTCGTCGTGCCCGACTGGCCGACCAACATCGGCTACCAGGTGACCACGCCGGCTGAGGAGACGTTGCTCTACAACAGCCTCTACGGACCGAACGGGCGATTCCCCTACTACGACCACGATCTGAGCTACCCCGAGCTGCTGAACTACGAGTCCGAGGTGGCGCTGCAGCACGTGATGAGCGGGTCGGCGTACGCCCACACGCTGCACCAGGGCAACCTGCGCCAGTTCGCCCCCGGCCGCAGCCTCACGTTCGACTGGCTGCGGACGGTCGTGGACAGGTACAGCACCCGGTTCTCGGTGCCGCTGCGCAACCCCGACTGGCCGTCCCTCGCGCGCTACGTCGACGCGCGCACGAGCCACTTCGCCGAGATCCGCGGTGGCGCGGACGCGGTGTGGGACCGCGCCACGAACACCGTCACGAGGACGAGCACGACGACCGGTTCGTTGTTCCTCACCGGTGTCACGCACGCGTCCGGAACGACGGACCGGTACGGGGCAGAGCTCATCACCCGGTTGCCGATCACGGCAGGCACCACCGTCCTCGCCACAGCGGTGCCCAGACCATGACGCCGAAGGTGATCGGTCCGCTGCTGGCGGCCATCGCGCTCGCCATCACGACGATCACGGTGCTCAGCCCGCCCGGCACCGACCGGGCGGGCAGGGCGCTCCAGTCCGCCGACCCGGTGCCGTACCCGTTGCCCGCCAAGCGGTTCGTGCCCGTCCGCGCGGCACAGGCACCGGTCGGCTCCGGCCGCCGCGGTGACCTCGTGGCGTTGCGGCAGCTCGTGGTCACGACGGGCGAGGGCGACTTCGGGCTGGAGACCTGGAAGTCGGTGCTGGACACCATCGGCACGCCCTACGACGTGCTGAACGCGAGCACCGAGCTGCTGACGCCCGACCGGCTGGTCCGGCCGGACGGCACCGGCCGGTACAACGGCGTGCTGCTCACCAGCAGCGCGCTGCTCAAAGCCGCGCCGGACGGGACGTACGCGAGTGCGCTGACCCCGGGACAGTGGGAGGTCCTGTGGGACTACGAGCGCACGTACGGCGTCCGGCAGGTGTCGCTGAACACCCACCCGAGCACGTCCCCCGAGGACCTCTGCCTGCGGGTGGGTGACGAAGGCCCCGTCGGCGGCACCGCGGTCGAGATGGCGCTGTCCGCGGAGGGCAGCGCCGTCTTCGACCACCTCAGGCCGGACGCGCGGATCCCGCTCCTGCGGTCCTACGTCCACCGGGCGCGGCTCGCGCCCGGTTGTGCCGCCGAACCCGTGCTGACGGCCGGGGACGCGGTGCTCGGTGTGCGGAGCAAGGCACCGGACGGCAGGGAACGGCTCGCGCTGACGTTCTCGTTGGGAGCCAACGACACGACGGCGCACCTGCTCGGCCCGTCGCTCGTGCGGTGGGCGGCTCGCGGCGTCCTGCTCGGGGAACAGCGGCACTGGTTCACCGTCGACGTCGACGACTGGTTCAACTCCACCGCGCGCAAGCACCCCGACGGCACCACCGACATGTTCCGGTTGAGCGGGAGCGACGCCAAAGCCGCGAGCGCGCAACAACGCGATCTCCGCGCCCGCCATCCCGTCGCCGCGGAGTTCACGCTCACGTTGCCCTTCAACGGAAGCAGGCTGAAGCCGGACGCGCCGGCGTCCTGTGACGACCCCGGCACACCGGACTCGCTCAGCAGCTGTTCGCGTGAGCTGGTGCGGGAGTTCCGCTGGGTCAACCACACCGCCACCCACCCGCAGATGAACCACCTTTCCTACGACGTGAGCCGGACCGAGATCAGCGAGAACCTCGCGATCGCCGCCGCGGCCGGGCTGCCCGTCCCCGCGAGCGTCCTCAAAACGCCCGAGTACTCGGGACTGGGCGTGTACACACCGGATCCGGGCTCGCTCGACCCGCCGACGGACTTCGGTCTGACCGGGTCGAACCGCGCGATGCTCGACGCGGCGCACGACGCCGGGGTGAAGTACCTGCAGGGCAACATGTCCTTCGCCGGTCATCGGCCGAAGTGCGGCAACTGCGGGATCTACCACCCGTTGCGGCCGGAGCTGCTCGTCGTGCCGGACTGGCCGACCGCCATCGACTTCGAGGCGACGAGCCCGGAGGAGCAGACCGCCCTCTTCAACCGTCAGTACGGCCGCAACGGCAAGGCGGACGACCACCGTGATCACGACCTGACCTACGAGCAGGTGATCGACACGGAGGCCGAGGAGGCGGCGCGCCACCTGATGAGCGGGTCGGCGTACGCCCACACGTTGCACCAGGGAAACCTCCGCGAGTACGCGCCGGGCCGTTCGCTCGCGTTCGACTGGATCAACGCGACCGTGGCGAAGTACGCGGCGCTGCACCGGGTTCCGCTGCTGGGGCCCGACTGGCTGACCCTGGCGCGGTACGTGGAGGCGAGGACCGCGCACTTCGCCGCGCTGGACGCCGGGCGTGACGCGGTGTGGGACCGCAGCACCGACGCGATCACCTACGTGCCGAGTGCCGCCGGGAGCCTCTTCCTCACCGGGGTGCGGCAGCGGGAGGCGACCGAGGCCGATCAGGGCGGCGCCGACGAGAGCGACACCTACGGCGCCGCCACCGTGGCGAAGATCGGCTTGGCGACGAACCAGACCGTGGTGCTGACGGCGAGCCCACGCCCATGACGACCCTGTCGAGCGAGGATCCGCTCCGCGTCGCGCTCGTGTCCGAGGGGTGTTACCCGTTCCACCCCGGCGGCGTGAGCCTGTGGTGCGACCAGTTGATCCGGGGCATGCCGCAGCACGCCTTCACCACCGTCGCGCTGACCGTGGACGGCACCGAGCGGCCGTGGTGGCCCGCTCCCGCCAACCTCACCGAGGTGGTGACCATGCCGCTGTGGGGTAGACGACCCCGGCGCGCGCGTCGCAGGCCCGCCGGGTTCGATGAAGTGCACGAGGCCTTTCTGAGGTCGTTCATCCCGCACACCGACAGCAGCCCGGAGAAGTTCGCGCGGGCGGTGCGGCGGATCTTCGACCTGGCGCAGACCTCGGACGTCGGCGCGGCGCTGGTGTCCAACGACTCGGTGGCGCGGCTGGTCCGCGCTGTGCACGACTGCGGCGAGGGGCCGATCTCGTTGCAGGACGCAGTGATCGCGACCGATCTGCTCGAACACTCGTTGCGGCCGTTGTCGTTCCCGCCTGTCCGCGCGGACGTGTGCCACCTGGCGATGAACGGGTTGAGCGCGTTGGTGGGTCTGGCGGCCAAGTGGGCGCACGGTACGCCGTTGCTGATGTCCGAGCACGGCGTGTATCTGCGTGAGCGCTATCTGGGCGCGGTCGGCGAGTCGCTCGCCCTGCCGGCGAAGGTCGTGCTGCTGAGCTTCCACCGGGCGCTCGCGGGCGCCGCCTACCGCGCCTGCGACATGCTCACGCCGCACTCCGACTACAACCGGCGGTGGCAGCTGCACAGCGGGGCCGACTCCGGTCGCATGTGGACGATGTACAACGGCATCGACCCCGCCGAGTTCCCGGTGGCGCCGGGAGAACCCGACGTGCCGACGATCGTGTTCGTCGGGCGGATCGACCCGCTCAAGGACCTGCACACGTTGATCAGGGCGTTCGGCGAGGTCCGCCGCGCGCTGCCGGAAGCGCGCCTGCGCGTCTTCGGCCCGGTGCCCGAGGCCAACAAGGACTACCACGCGAGCTGCGTGCGGCTCGTCGACCAGCTCGGGCTCGCCGGCAGCGCGGTGTTCGAGGGACTGGTGCCGAGCCAGGTCGACGCCTACCACGCGGGCCACCTCGTCGCGTTGACCAGTGTGTCGGAAGGCTTTCCGTTCACCGTCGTGGAAGCGATGTCCACCGGCAGACCGCCGGTGTGCACGGACGTCGGCGGGGTCAGCGAGGCGGTCGCCGACGCGGGTCTCGTGGTACCGCCGCGTGATCACGAGGCGGTCGCACGGGCGTGCGTGCGGCTGCTCACCGACAACGTGTTGCGGCGCAAGCTGGGCGGACTCGCGCGCCAGCGGGTGATCGAGCGCTTCACCGTGCAGCGGTGGAACGACAGCTACCGCGCGAGGTACGCCGAGCTCACTACGACGGGGGTCGCGCCGTGATCCTCGACGAGCTGGTGGAGCGCGTAGCGAGCCTGCTGCCCGACCCGGTGGACGAGCTGCAGGTGGCTGCCTTGCTGGAAAGCCAGGGCATCACCGACCAGGTCGCGGTGGACCGCTACGGGCGCGCCGACGTGTTCGCGCTCGGGCAGGAGGTGTTCGAACGGTTGCCGCGTGGGAGCGTCGCCGTCGAGGACCACTCCCCTGGCACCACGTGGCTGCACGCCGTGCGCGGACCGCTGTACCTCGTGCCGACGACCGTGTTTCCCGCCGTGGCCGCGGTGCTGGGCGGTCCGGCCGCCGTGCGGGCGATGGTCGTCGCCACCGCCGTGAGCTGGGTGTGGGGCTCGGGTGCGAGCGCCGTCGCGCACCGGTTGCTGAGCGGCGGGGCTGCGGCCACCGCGGCCAGGTCGTTGCGGTGGCTCGGTGCCGCGGGGACGGCTGTCGCGGCGACGACGGCGGCCGCGGTGCTGGGCTGGTGGTCCGCGTTGTTCGTGCTGGCGTTGGCCGGTCTGCAGTTCGCGATCGGGGTGCTCCTGTTCCACCGCGAGGAGGTTCGGCTCGCGGTGGCGGTGCTGCCCGCCGGTGCCGGCGGGGTGCTGTTCCTGGTGTCGGAGGTCGTCGGGATCGCGTTGGTGCTCGGTGGTGTGACGGTGCTGCTCGCCGTCGGTGGCGCGTGGCGGGCAGGGCGTGCCGCCCACGACTCCGGTGGTGTGCGCCCGCCCCGGGCGTTGACGCTGCTGGGTACCGCGTTGCCCAGCAGCGTGTACGCGGCGCTGTGCGCGATCCTGTTGCTGTACACGGACTCTCGCTACGTGCTCAGCGCACTCGACCTCGCGGTCGCGGCGGCGCCGTTGGTGCTGGGGATGGGCGTGGTCGAGTGGCGCGCCCACCGGTTCTTCGAGCTGGCGACGCAGGAGCTGCGCCGGTGCGCGCTGCCGGCCGACTTCCACCAGGCGATCTGGCGCGGGTTGCTGCGGGAACTGGGCTTCTGCCTGACGGCACTCGGCGCGGCCGCTCTCGTCCTGCTCGTGGCACTGCGCGTCTCCGGTGTGCTCACGTCGCCGGGTGCCCTGCTGATCGACGGGCACGTGCTGCTCGGCGGTGCGTTCTTCCTGGGCTTCGTGCTCGTCCGGACCTCCGGCCCGCTGCCGGCGCCGCTGATCGTGTCCGCCGCCCTGCTCGGTGACGTGACGGCGGTCGCGCTCGGCGCCGATCCCGTGCCGGCCTTCCTGATCACCTGCACCGCGTTGTCGATCTTCTTGCTCGTGGCGCTCCGCGGGAGCGTCGGACAGGTCCGCCACTACCGATGAGGAAGTGATTCCCATGCATGCGGTGATACTCGCCGGAGGCAGAGGAGTGCGGCTTCGGCCGTACACCACGGCTTTGCCGAAGCCGCTCGTGCCGATCGGCGAGGAATACGCGATTCTCGACATCATCCTGCAGCAGCTCGGCAGGCGGCACTTCGACCGCGTGACGCTCGCGATCGGCCACCTCGGTTCGCTGATCCGCGCGTTCGTCGGCGACGGGTCGCGATGGAACATCAGAGTGGACTACGCGGAGGAGAAGATGCCGCTGTCCACCATCGGGCCGTTGCTCAACATCGTCGACCTCCTGCCGGAGCACTTCCTCGTGATGAACGGCGATGTGCTCACCGACCTCGACTACGAGGCACTGCTGGGCCACCACATCACGTGCGGTGCTCCGCTGACAGTCGCTACCTACCAACGGAAGGTGAAGATCGACTTCGGCACGCTGTCCACTGAGGAGGGACGCATCGTCAGCTTCGTCGAGAAGCCCGAGCTGTCCTACGGCGTGAGCATGGGTGTGTACGCGATGACCCGCAAGACGCTCACCCCGTACCCGCGCAACGTCCCGTTCGGACTGGACGAGCTCGTGCTCGACCTGCTGGCGCGCGGCGAGGAACCGGCAGCCTACGAGTTCGGCGGCTACTGGCTCGACATCGGCCGGCCCGACGACTACGACGAGGCCAACCGGAACTTCGAGCAGCTGCGGCCGGCGCTGCTGCCCGGATCCGTTCGCCACACGCGATGGACGTGACGTCGTGACAGTGCTGCTGTTCGGCGCGTCCGGCTACCTCGGCCGCGCGGCGGGCGAAGAACTCCACGCGCGTGGCGCGCGGGTCGTCCGGGTCACCAGAACGGTGCCGGGCGAGGACGGCTGGGTGCGCCACGACCTGGTGCGAAGTAGCAGCGGTGAGCTCGTCGGCCTGTTGCGGTCGGTCAGGCCGGACGTCGTCGTCAACTGCACCGGGTTGCTCGACGGTACGACGAGTGAGCTGGTCACCGCCAACGTGACACCGACCGCGGCGCTGCTCGACGCGATCCCGCAGGCGGTGCCGCGTGCCCGGCTCGTCGTGCTCGGGTCGGCCGCCGAGTACGGACGCGTCCGGGAGGGCAGCGCGGTCGCGGAGGACGCGGCGGCGAACCCGGTGTCCGCGTACGGGATCACGAAGCTCGCGAGCACGTTGCTGGTGCGGGACGCGGTCGCGGCGGGACGGCTGGACGCGGTGGCGTTGCGGATCTTCAACCCGATCGGCCCCGACCTGCCTGCCGGCACCGTGCTCGGCCGAGCGGCGGAGGCGATACGGGCGGCGATGCGGGAGGGGGACGACATCACGCTCGGCCCGCTCGGTTCCTACCGCGACTTCGTCGACGTCACCGACGTGGCGTCGGCGATCGCCGACGCCGCGCTGGCACCGGGGCTGGGCGAGCCGGTGCTCAACGTCGGGAGCGGGCAGGCCGTGGCGGTGCGGCAGGTGGTGGCGATGCTGGCCGAGGTGGCGGGGTTCCGGGGCAGAGTGCGCGAGACCGCTCCGGTTCAGTCGCGGTCGGGCGCCGTCACGTGGATCGCCGCGGACACGAGCCGCGCCCACCGGGCACTGGGCTGGTCACCGCACCACGACCTGGCCGACTCGGTCCGTTCGCTGTGGCAGCACTCGTGACGCACAACGGGAGAAGCACGTCCGGGCTCGTCCCGGACGTGCTTTCCGCGCTGGGCTCAGAACTGGTCGGCGCGGTACCAGTCGAAGGTCCGGCGGACGCCCTCGTCGAGGGCGACGCGCGGGCGGTAGCCGGTCAGGCCGCGCAGCAACGTGAGGTCCGGGCAGCGGCGGGCGACCGATCCCGGCGGTGCGGCGGCGCGGTGCACGGAGGGAGCATGGCCCGCGATCTTGAGCACCAGCTCGGCCAGCTCGCCGATGTTCGTCTCGGCCGTGTCGTCTCCGATGTGGACGATCTGGTGCGCGGCCTTCTCGGTGCGCATCAGCCCCACCACCGCCTCGACGGCGTCGTCCACGTGGCAGAACGCCCGGAACTGGTCGGTGCCGTAGACCGTGAACGGGTCCTCGCGGCGCAACGCGCGCAAGCACAGTTCCGGGATGACGTGGTCGGCGCCCATGCGCGGTCCGTACACGTTGTGGAAGCGCCCGACGACGACCGGCACGCCCTTGGCCCTGCCCGTGTGGATCACCGCCGCCTCGCCCAGCATTTTGCTGACGCCGTAAGCGAACCGGGGCGCGGTGACGTCCTCGACCACGAGCGGCACGGTCTCCGGGGTGGGCACCGGCACGAGCCCGGTGCCGACGCCGCCCGCGTAGGTCTCGCTGGTGGAGGCGAAGAACAGCCGCTGCCGCGGCGTGATCCAGTCCAGGGTGTTGAGCACGGCGAGCGTGTTGATCCGGACGACGCGTGCGGGGTCGCGTTCCACGTTGCGCACGCCCACCACCGCGGCGAGCAGGTACACGTCGTCGCAGTCGCGTGGCAGCGCGGCGAACGACGCGGGGTCGGTGAGGTCGGCGGAGATCACCGGCACGTCCAGCGCTTCGAGCTCGGGATCGCGGCGGCCGCGCGAGAAGTCGTCGACGACCGTCACCTCGTGGCCGTCGGCGAGGAGTCTCCTGGTGAGGTGGAGGCCGATGAACCCGGCGCCACCCAGCACGAGGTTCTTCATTCACGCCACCTCCGGCTCGTAGCCGAGGGCGGCGTACCGGATGCCGTGCCCGGTCACATCGCGTTCGCTGAGCACCCGCCACGAGTCGTAGACGAGCCGCACTCCCGATCCCGGCAGCAACCGGCCGACGTCGAGCCGCCGGTACTCGGGGTGATCGGTGATCACCAGCACGGCGTCGGCGCTCGCGAACCCGGCCTCGACGTCCACCGGTGTGCCGCCGTAGCGCCTGATCACGTCGCCGTCCACGAGCGGGTCGTGGCCGAGCACCTGCACACCCGCCTCGGTGAACCCCGGCATCATCGACGCGATCGGCGTGCCGCGCATGTCGTCGGTGGGCGGCCAGCCCTTGTAGGCCCAGCCGAGCACGAGCAACCGCTTGCCCTCCGGCTCGCCCATCATCTCGATCACCCGTTCCGCGACGTGCACGGGCAGGTCCTCGTTCACGCCGCGAGCCGACTTGATCAACCTCGGCACGTAGCCCGCCTGCTCGGCCGCGGACAACAGCAGGTACGGGTCCTTCGACAGGCAGCTGCCGCCGACGTAGCCGGGCTTGCAGATGTCGGGACGCGGGTAGTCGGCGTTGGTCGCCCTGATCACCTCGAGCGGGTCGAGCCCGAGCCGTTCGGTCAGCCGCGCGACCTCGTTGCCGAACGAGTAGATGACGTCGGTGTGGCAGTTGTTGACGAGCTTCACCAGCTCGGCGGTCTCCAGCGTCGAGACCGGCACGAGCTGTGCGGAGAGCCCACCGAAGAGCTCCAGCCCCAGCCGCAGGCTCTCGTCGTCGAGACCGCCGACGACCTGCGGCAGTTCGACCAGCTCCCGCAGCGCCTGTCCCTGGATCGTGCGCTCGGGTGCCATCACCAGCCGGGCCGATCCCCACGCCTCGGCCAGCTTGGGCAGCACCACCGACCTCGTCGCCCCGACCGGCACGGTGCTGCGCACGACCACCAGCGTGCCCGGTGCGCACCGCTTGCCGATGTGCTCGGCCGCCGCGGCGAGGTTGAGCAGGTAGGGCTCGCGGCCAGACTCGCCGACGGGCGTGGACACGCAGATGATCGCCGCGTCCACCCCGGAGTCCGGCAGGTCGTGCGACAGGAAGATGCGTCTGCCGACCCACTCCTGGAACACGTCCTCGACACCGGGTTCGAAGATGTGCGGCCGCCCGTTGGAGAGCGACTCCAGCAACGCCGGCTGGGTGTCGACGCCGTGCACCTCGTAGCCGCGGCGGGCCATCGCCGCGGCGAGCGTGAGGCCGACGTACCCCATTCCGATGATGCCCACTTGGCGGAATTTCGTTTCCTCGCCTGTCACGACCGGCTCCTCCCTCGTGTTCGCACGCCATTCACCGGCAGGGAGCCGCGACCGTGTCGAGCGCCCGCACCGTCACATATCCTTCGAATCCTTCTTCGCGATAACGCCGGCACGCTTCGGCGACGTTCTCCGCACGCGTCGCGTAGTCAACCGCCAAAACGGTCTTCCCGGCTTCCTTCAGCTTCCTCGTCTGGGCGAGGTTCGCGGCGCAGAAGTCCGCGGTGCACGGCTCGTCGGTGGCACGGAAGAAAAGCTCCTCCATCCCGATGCCGTCAATCGCGCCGAGGTAGCCGGGGTACTCGCGCAGCTCCGGCGAATTCTGCGGGTAAACACCGAAGGCCGGGTTCAGCCGCTTGACGTGAGCGCTGATCCGCACGATCAGGTCCGTCATCCGCCCCGCCAGTGCCACCCGGTCGGTTCCCGGCAGGAGCGCGAGGTCGATCTCCTCGTACGCGAGCGGTGTGTCGAGGTAGACGCCGTCGAAGCCGGCTGCGAGCGCACGGTCCAGCCGCGGCCGCACCGCGAGCTCCCACCAGCCGGGTTCCCAATATCGGACGAAGTGCTCGCCCGGCCAGCTCGGCCACTCGTTGAGCAGCAGCCGCTCGGCGCGGATCGCCGCGTAGTCGGGCCGGAACTCCTCGATCGAGCCGATCTCGAAGTAGGCGAGCACCCGCTTTCCGGACACCTTGAGCCGGCCGATCTCGTCAGCCCGGAAATAGGACGAGCCGGCGTCGCGCGCCAGATCCACCACGGCGGTGCGAAACGGCGCGGCCGCCAGCTCGTCCAGTCGCCCGCCGGGATAGCCCTGCAACTGGTACACAAAGCCGCCCGGCAGCGGAGAATCGTCGGCGCAGGCGCTCGAAACCGAGGTCAGCATCGTCACCAAAACGATGACGAGCACTCGGAAACGGCGGCCTCCCACACGTTCACGGTACCGATCGGAACCAAACCATCAATGCGCCACCTGGACGATTTCCCGTGATTTACAACCCGCCAGGAATATCTCGAAAAGGCACCGGAATCACGCTTTCAACACCTCGACGAGGCTCGTGAGGCTGCGCTGCCCGTGGCCGGCCGCGACTCCCCGGCGGAAGAGCTCCAGCACCGCCGCGGGCAGTGAGCCGTCCACACCGGCCGCCTCCGCGGTGCGCACCACGTGCTCGACGCTCGCGACGCCCATGGAGATCCGGTCGACGTCCCCCTCGTGGTGGCCCGCCGTGATGCGCGGCGCGTAGAACTCCAGGAAGTAGCGGAGGTCCAGGGTCCTCACCGCGTGCGGCAGGAACTCGTCCGCCGAGATCCCGTTGGCCTCCGCGACCGCCTGGCCGTGCAGGTAGCCGGCCAGCGCCGTCCAGAACATGTCGATCCCGATCTGGTAGTACAGCGGCGCCAGCCCCTGGTCCGCACCGAGGTAGTGGACCCCGGTCAGCACCTCGAGGTCCGCCCGGCGCGACTCGATCACCTCCTCGGGCCCGCTGTAGTACGTCATCGCCTCCGGCGTACCGATGCCGGGCGGTGGCACCTGCACACCACCCGCGAGCTGGACGGCCCCGCGCTCAGCCAGCCACGCGGCCGTCGCGCGCATCCTGTCCGGGGTGTCGGAGGTGAGGTTGACGAACACCCGTCCGGCCAGCGCGGTCTCCGGCGCCTGCGCCAGGACGGCGTCCACCGCGTCGTGGTCGATCAGGCTCAGCACCACCAGGTCCGAGGCGATGAGCGCCGCCTCGACCGATCCCGCCCTGGCCGCACCCCGCACCACCAGCTCGTCCGCCCTGGCCGGCGTGCGGTTCCAGACGGTCACCTCGTACCCCTTGTCGAGATAGGCGCCGGCCATGGCCTGCCCCATCGGCCCCATCCCGATCACAGTCACAGACTTCATGAGACCCCTCTAGAAAGAACGTTCTAATTAGACCGTAGCAGCTCTAGAACGAACGCTCTATCCAGTACTCTGGCCGTCATGCGGACCCAGCACGAGATCGGCACCAGGGAGCGGATCGTCCGGGCGACCTCACGCCTGATCCAGCGGCAGGGGTACGAGGCGACGGGCCTCAAGCAGATCTCCCAGGAGGCGGAGGCCACGCTGGGCTCGGTGTACCACTTCTTCCCCGGCGGCAAGCGAGAGCTCGCGGTCGAGGCCATCGGCCACGGCG
The DNA here is from genome assembly GCF_039537795.1 of Lentzea roselyniae. Taxonomy (NCBI): domain Bacteria; kingdom Bacillati; phylum Actinomycetota; class Actinomycetes; order Pseudonocardiales; family Pseudonocardiaceae; genus Lentzea; species Lentzea roselyniae. The sequence continues at coordinate 40,333 of NZ_BAABBE010000007.1, read as the reverse complement.
AACGGGAGTTCGCCGAGTTCCTGCGCGAGGCGTTCGAGCGGGAGGAGGACCCGGCAGCGGCGCTGGTCGCCTGCACCCGTGAGCTCGCCGAAGGCCTGCGCGAGTCGGACTGGCTGGACGGCTGCCCCGTCACCACCGCGGCGCTGGAGAGCGCGGGCAGGGAACCCGAGATCCAGCAGGCCGCCGAGAACGCCTACGAGAACTGGCGCGCGCTGGTCCGCGCCAAGCTCGAACGTTCGGGCTTCGCCGCCGACGTCGCGCACGACCTCGCGCACAGCGTGATCAACCTGCTCGAAGGGGCCGAACTGTCGGCGCAGGTCTCCCGGAGCAGCGCGCCGCTGGAGATCGCCGGCCGGCATCTCGCGGTGCTCGTCGAGGCGTACCGGCCCCGGTAGCGCGCCGTCATGGCGACGTGGTCCGCGTCCTCGACGACCTCGGGATCGGAGAGGGCGAGACGCTGCTGGTGCACGGGGCCGCAGGGGTCGTGGGTGTCGTCGGCGTTCAGCTCGCGGTGGCCCGCGGCGCCACGGTCATCGGTACCGCCTCCCCCGGCAACCACGACCACCTGCGCCCTCTCGGCGCGATCCCCGTCGCCTACGGTGGCGGCCTCGCCGACCGCGTCCGTGCGACAGCACCGCAGGGCGTCGACGCCGTGTTCGACGCCGCCGGGGCGGGTGACCTGGAGGTGTCGATCGAACTGCGCGACGTCCACCGATCGGATCATCACGATCGCCGATCCCCGCGCCGCCGAGCTGGGCGTCACGTTCTCCGCCGGCAGTCGTCCGTTCGGTGCCGAGCTCGCCGAGTACGCCCGCCTCGCCGCGGACGGCAAGCTCGTCGTGCGCGTCGCGGAGAGCCTGCCGCTGGTCGACGCCGGCCGGGCACAGGAGCTGAGCGCGTCCGGTCACGCACGGGGGAAGCTCGTCCTGCGCCCGTGAGCGCTGTCATCGAGTGGCAACATCTGACTCATGACTCAACGTGTCGCGGTGACCGGAGGCAGCGGGAAGCTCGGGCGTGCCGTCGTGGCCGACCTGCTGGAGCACGGCTGGGAGGTCCACAACCTCGACCAGGTCGCTCCCCCGGCTGATCAGGGGTGTGACTTCACGCGCGTCGACCTGACCGACTACGGCCAGGTCGTGGAGGCGATCAGCGGCATCGACGACAGGTACGCCGGTCTGGACGCCGTGGTGCACCTGGCGGCGATCCCCGGACCGGGTGTCGCACCCAACGCGCGTACCTTCCACAACAACGTGACCAGCACATACAACGTGTTCGCCGCGGCACGGCTGGCCGGTGTGCGCAACGTCGTGTGGGCGTCCAGCGAGACGGTGCTGGGGCTGCCGTTCGACACTCCCCCGCCGTACATCCCGATCGACGAGGAGTACGCGGGGCGGCCTGAGACGTCGTACTCGCTGGGCAAGCTCGTGGACGAGACGCTCGCCCAGCAGTTCTGCCGGTGGGAGCCGGAGATGAAGATCATCGGGCTGCGGTTCTCGAACGTCATGGAGCCGCACGACTACGAGCGCTTCCCGTTCGACGCCGACCCGCTTGCGCGCAAGTGGAACCTCTGGTCGTACATCGACGCACGGGACGGTGCTCAGGCCGTGCGCAAGGCGTTGGCCCACGACGCCACGGGCTTTGACGTCTTCATCATCGCCAACGCCGACACGTGCATGACGACGCCGAACGACGAGCTGGTGGCGAAGGTCTATCCGGGCGTGCCGCTCAAAAGGGAGTTCGGTCCTCACGAGACGCTGCTGTCGATTGAGAAGGCACGGCGGGTGCTGGGGTTCGAGCCGGTGCACACCTGGCGGTCGTGATCTCCCTGGCGAGGCCGGACAGGTCTTCCGCCGCCCGCGCCCTCGGCCCGGCCTGACGCAGGTGGTTGAGGGCGCGGGCGAGCAGCAGTTCCGCCTGCTGCTCGCACCACTTCCTACCGCCCGCCCGCTCGACGCGAAGAGCCAGCTCGCGGGGTTCCGCATCGGTCGCGTAGACGTCGGTGCCGGCGTTGATCGCGGCGACCACGGGCAGCGTGCGGCGGCGGTGCGCGAGGTCGTCGTAGAGCGGCCGGCCGCTGACGGGGGCGCCGCCCCAGATGGCCAGCACGTCGTCCACGTGCTTGCGCGCGAGGCCGACGTCGTCGCCGAACTCCCTGAGGTGGACGGCCTGACTCCTGACGGCGCCCGCGGCGAGGGCACCGAGCTCGCACGCGCAGGCCGTCAGCGCCGAGTGCTTCGCCGCCGCGACGCCCAGGTACTCGGCTATGTCGACGTCGTCCCGTTCGTCCATCTCGGCTTCCTGGACGTAACCGTCCACAACGGACAGCAGCGCGGCGTTGAGGATCATCACTTCGGGCCTGGTGAGCTGCGCGAAGGCGAGGGAGATCAGGGCGTCCGCGGCCGAGACGGCACGGTCGTCGCCGAACTCCACCCACGCGCTCGGCTGGTGGCCGCGGCTGAGTGCACGGGTCATCAGGTCCGCGTGCAGCTGTTCGTGCTGGTGGGCGAGTTCGACGGCGGTGGCGACGCGGATCGCCGGGATGGCGTCGCCGACGGCGTCGGCGGCGAGCAGCGCGAGTGCGGCCGTCGAGAAGTCCGACCGGTGGTACTCGACGACCTCGCGGGTCTCGTCGGGCAGTGCGGCGAACGCGGCCTTGAGCGGCGCGTCGATCATCGCGCGGCTCCAGGCCAGCACGGCCCGCGGCGGCGCCACCACGTCGATGCTCGTCATGCGCCTCCTCTCGGACCTCGGGAGGAGACGCTAAACCCGCAGGTCAGGTGTGGAGGCGTGATTGCCACTGTCGTGTTGAAGAGAGGCACGATCCGGCGAGCGCGACTACGTTGATGTTGAACGGGTTGTTGCCACCATCACCCGACCGTGACCGTCGTTTTCCTGAAGGGCTGACCGTGCGTTACACCAAGCTCGCCGGCATGGACGTGTCTGAGATCTGCCTCGGCATGATGAGCTACGGAGATCCATCGCTGGGCAACCATCCGTGGTCGATGCCGGAGGAGGAGTCCCGGCCGTTCATCAAGGCCGCGATCGAAGCCGGGATCAACTTCTTCGACACCGCCAACGTCTATTCGGCCGGTTCGTCGGAGGAGATCACCGGGCGTGCGTTGAAGGACTTCGCCCGCCGCGAGGAGATCGTGCTCGCGACGAAGGTGCACGGCCGCATGCGCCCCGGCGTGAACGGCGCGGGGTTGTCCCGCAAGGCGATCTTCGCCGAGATCGACGCGTCGCTGCAGCGGCTCGGCACGGATTACGTCGACCTGTACCAGATCCACCGCTTCGACGCGTCCGTTCCGCTGGAGGAGACGCTCGAAGCGCTGCACGACGTGGTGAAGTCCGGCAAGGCGCGCTACATCGGTGCCTCGTCCATGTACGCGTGGCAGTTCGCCAAGGCGTTGTTCACGCAACGGCAGAACGGCTGGACGCGCTTCGTGTCGATGCAGAACCACTACAACCTCCTTTATCGCGAGGAGGAACGCGAGATGCTGCCGTTGTGCGCGGACCAGGGCATCGCCGTGATCCCGTGGAGCCCGCTCGCCCGCGGCCGCCTGACCCGCGACTGGGACGCCACGACCGCCCGCACCGAGACCGACGAGTTCGGGTCCACCTTGTACGTCGAGTCGGACCGCGCGATCGTCGAGCAGGTGGCGTCCGTCGCCGCCGCGCGTGGTGTGTCACGGGCCCAGGTCGCGCTGGCGTGGCTGCTGCGCAACCCGGTGATCACCGCACCGATCGTCGGTGTGACGAAGCCGCACCACCTGGACGACGCGGTGGCGGCGCTGGAGTTCGAGCTGACCGACGACGAGGTGCGGCTTCTCGAGTCGGCGTACGAGCCGCACCGCATCGCCGGGCACGCGTAGGCAACACTCCGGCCCGGCGCAGTTGGTGGCGCGCGTGGTCGATGGCTTCGGGTGTGGTGGCGAACATCGGTGTGATCACGTTCGCTACGGAGCTCCCGGTCCGGGTCGTCGGCAGGAAGCTCACGCGGGTTCCTCGCGGAGCTGGACCAGCAGCTCGTTCCGCCCCACCAGCAGCTCGGTCAGGATGCGCCTCGCGGCTCGGAGCAGATCGGCCACGTCGGCACCCGCGAGGGCGTACACCACGGTCGAACCCTCGCGGGTCGCGGTGACGATCCCCGATCTTCGCAGCACGGCGAGCTGCGCGGAGAGGCTGGACGGCTCGACCTCGATCTCGGCGAGCAGCTCGCGCACCGCTTTCGGCCCGTCCTGGAGCAGCTCCAGCACCCGGATGCGCACCGGGTGCCCGAGCATCCGGAAGAACTCGGCCTTCGCCTGGTACAGCGGGACCGGCACCGGTCAGCCCACCCCGTGCTCGGCGGCCAGGCGCCTGAGGTTGGCGAGGTCGGCGCTGTGCACTTCCTCGGCGTAGGCGTCCTGCTGTTCGACCGCCTGCCGCACGGCTTCCTCGGCCTGCTCGATGCGGGCGAGGAGGTTGTCCCTGAACTCGTTCACGGCATCACGACCTGTCGAATTGAAGAAGTCTTCAATTCGGCAGGCTACCCGAGCTTGGCGACCTCGATGAAGTCGGGGACCTGGGCCTTGAGGGCCCCGTTCGGCTGGAACCGGTAGAACAGGACGGCGGTGCTGCACGCGGAGTTGCCGAACCAGGTGTGGTCGCAGGTGATCTGCGGGCCGAGGAAGCTGTCGAGGTTCTTCACTGCCCGCAGGGCCTGTTCCGGCGTACCGTCCGAAGTGGACAGCACTCGCGCGAGCGTCATGATGTCCGCGAACGACATCACCGCGCCCGCAACGGGTTCGTCGTGCCCGGCGGCCTTCATCGCCGTGCGGTACTCCTCGATCTCCACCTGGTTGGCGGGCGGCGCGGACAGCGGATCGGTGGGGTGCCAGAAGTCGGACGACAGCTCGACCCCGATCGACTGGTTCCCGACGGACTCCGGCAGGCCGGTGCACGACGCCGCGAGGATCCGCCCGGCGTAACCGGCTTCCCGCAACGCCCTGACGATGTGGGTGCACTGCTCCTCGGTGGCGGCGATGCTGCCCGACGCCTCCGCGGTCTTCACGGCCCGCGCGAGGCCGGCCCAGTCCGGGCTGCCGGCCGGGTAGTAGACGGAGCGGTAGCTGAGCCCGAACCTCTTGGCGGCCGGGACGAGCACGGTGTCGGTGAAGGCGTGCGTGGCCGGAGACTCGGGCAGCAGCCACGCGACTGTCTTCACCTCCTGGTCGGCGTAGTACTTGAGCGCTGCCGTGCCGTACGCGACTGCCGCGGCACCGAAGAAGAAGGCGTTCTTGTGGTTCATCAGACCTGGCGTGAACTGCACGTGCCCCACCAACGGGATGGCAGCCGCGCTCAGCACGGGCATCGCGGCGTCGGCACCCGTGTCCACACCTTGCACGACGACCGCGACCTTCTCGCCGGCGAACTTCTCCGCGCACTGGTGCGACTGCTCCGGCGTGCCGTCCGTGGGACAGGTGACGAGCTCGAAGGGACGGTTGCGCACGCCGCCGTTGCGGTTGAGGTGGGCAACGGCGACCTCGGCACCGATCTGCAGCTCCGGCACCGCGAAGGCGCCGGACGCGTTGTTGAGATACCCGATCTTCACGGGTTCTCCGCCTGGGCCTTTCTGCGGCCCGGCGGCACATCCGGTGACCAGAAGGAAGACGGCGACCAAGGTCCTTGAGTGCATGGCCGCCGATGGTCGCCAGCTGAGATGCCACCGATAAGTCGGGTTCCCTCGACACCTACGATCCGCACGGTTGAGAGTTCCGCAGACGCGGATATAAGCTCCCGTTCGTGCCGAATCTGCGGATCAGTGAGGCCGCCGCGTTGCTCGGGGTCAGTGACGACACCCTGCGCCGGTGGATAGACCAGGGCCGCCTGCGGTCCGTTGTGCTCGACAACGGGCGCAAGGGTGTCAGCGGGACAGAACTCGCCGAGTTCGCCCAGCACCTGACCGAGGTGGCGGAGCCGGGCACGACGGTCGCGGCATCGGCACGCAACCGGATGAAGGGCATCGTCACGCGCGTCATCAAGGACGGCGTGATGGCCCAGGTCGACATGCAGGCCGGGCCGTTCCGCATCACGTCGTTGATGAGCCGTGAGTCCGCGGACGAGCTCGGCCTCGAAGTGGGCAGCGTCGCCGTGGCCTCGATCAAGTCCACGCACGTCGTCGTCGAGATCCCGGAGGCCTCGAGTTGAAGCGCGTTCTCGTGCTGACGCTGCTGCTGGCGGGCTGCGGTTCCCCGGCGGCGACGAGCACCGGTGGGGACATCACGGTGTTCGCGGCGGCGTCGCTCAGCGAGTCGTTCACGAAGCTGGGGACGGAGTTCGAGGCCGCGCACCCCGGTTCGAAGGTGCGCTTCAGCTTCGCGGGCAGCTCGGCGCTGGCGCAGCAGATCAACCAGGGCGCGCCGGCGGACGTGTTCGCGGCCGCGGCTCCGGCCAACATGAAGCAGGTGACGGACACCGGGGCGGTCACGGCGACGCCGGCGACGTTCGCGAGGAACACGCTGCAGATCGCCGTGCCCAGGGGAAATCCGGGCAGGGTCACCGGACTCGCCGACTTCGCCAAGGCGGACCTGAAGATCGCGCTGTGCGCGGAGCAGGTGCCGTGCGGGGCGACGGCGAAGAAGGTGTTCGAGGCGGCCGGCGTGAAGGCCGCGCCGGACACGCTGGAGCAGGACGTGAAGGCCGTGCTGACCAAGGTGTCGCTGGGTGAGGTCGACGCGGCGCTCGTCTACCGCACGGACGTGAGGGCGGCGGGCGGCAAGGTCGAGGGCGAGGACTTCGCGGAGGCGGCCAAAGCGGTCAACGACTACCCCGTCGCACCGCTGGCGAAGGCTCCGAATGCTCCTACTGCCAAGGCTTTCGTCGACTTCGTGCTGTCCGGCCGCGGTCGCGAGGTGCTCATCGAGGCGGGTTTCAGCGCGCCGTGAGGTCCAGGCTGCCGGTCGTCCTCGTCCTGCCCGCGGTGATCGGGCTGGTGTTCCTGCTCGTGCCGCTGGCGGGACTGCTGATCAAGGCACCCTGGGCGACGCTGCCGGCCCAGCTCTTCAGCCAGGAGGTCGGGCAGGCGCTGCGGCTCTCGTTGATCTGCGCTTCGCTCGCCACGGTCGTGTGCCTCGTCCTCGGCGTGCCGCTGGCGTGGTTGCTCGCGCGCAGCGACCTGCCGGGACGAGGTGTGCTCCGGGCGCTGGTCACCGTGCCCCTGGTCCTGCCGCCGGTGGTGGGTGGTGTGGCGCTGCTGCTGGTGCTCGGCCGGCGCGGAGTGGTCGGCCAGTACCTCGACCAGTGGTTCGGGATCTCACTGCCGTTCACCACGGCGGGCGTCGTGCTCGCCGAGGCGTTCGTGGCGATGCCGTTCCTGGTCATCTCGGTCGAAGGTGCGCTGCGCGCCGCGGATCCGCGTTACGAGGAGGCAGCGGCGACGCTCGGCGCCTCGCGCTGGCTGACGTTCCGCCGCGTGACCCTGCCCGGCGTCATGCCCGGCGTCATCGCGGGAACCGTGCTGTGCTGGGCGCGTGCGCTCGGCGAGTTCGGCGCGACGATCACGTTCGCCGGCAACTTCCCCGGCAGGACGACGACCATGCCCCTCGCCGTGTACCTGGCGCTGGAGACCGACCCGGACGCCGCGATCGTGCTCAGCATCGTGCTGCTCCTGGTCTCCGTCGCGGTGCTCGCGGGGCTGCGCGACAAGTGGATCAGCGGGCCGTCATGACGCTGCAGGCAGAGCTCCGCGTCGAACGGGCGGGCTTCACCCTCGACCTCGACCTCACGATCGAACCGGGCGAGGTCGTGGCGTTGCTCGGCCCCAACGGCGCGGGCAAGACCACCGCCCTGCGCGCCCTCGCCGGACTGCTGGCCAGCACGAGCCGCATCCGGCACAACGGGTCCACTTGGGACGGTCTGCCCGCCGAGAAACGGCCCATCGGCGTGGTGTTCCAGGACTACCTGCTGTTCGCGCACATGAGCGCGCTCGACAACGTCGCGTTCGGCCTGCGCGCCCGCGGCATCCGCAAGGCCGAGGCCAACGCCGTCGCGCTGCGCTGGCTGGACCAGGTCGGCCTGGCGGACTTCGCCCACGCCAGGCCCCGCCGGTTGTCCGGCGGCCAGGCCCAGCGCGTCGCCCTCGCCCGCGCCCTGGCGACGTCACCGGAACTGCTGCTGCTCGACGAACCCCTGGCGGCACTGGACGCGAGCACCCGGCTGCGCGTGCGATCCGAACTGGGCAGGCACCTCCAGGACTACCCCGGCCACACGCTGCTGGTCACCCACGACCCGCTGGACGCGATGGTGCTCGCCGACCGGCTCGTCATCCTGGAGCACGGCCGGGTCGTGCAGGAGGGCTCGCCGCGTGACGTCGTCCGGCAGCCGCGGACCGACTACGTCGCCCACCTCGTCGGCCTGAACTTCTACCGGGGTGTCGCCCGCGGCACCGAGGTTCTGCTCGACGGCGGCGGCACCCTCACCATCGCCGAGCCGGCGGATGGCCCCGTGCACGTGGTGTTCCCGCCGTCCGCGGTCAGCCTGTACCCCGCGAAACCCGCGGGCAGCCCGCGCAACACGTGGCAGGCCGTCGTTTCCGGCATCGAACAGCACGCCCACACGACCCGCGTCGACCTCGACGGCTCCCCCGCCGTGCTCGCCGACATCACGACAGCGACGGTCGCCGAGCTGCGGCTGCAGCCCGGCGACGCGCTGTGGGTTTCGCTGAAGGCGACGGAGATCCACACCTATCCGCGTTAGTTCACACGAAAGCGCCGCGAAGTGCCCGCTAGTCCTTGCGGAGGCGTTCGGTGACCTGATCACCGACGGCGCGCGTCAGGCCTTCAGGAGCGTTGATGCCGAGGTGCTCGACGACGGCACCGGCGTGCAGGTCGACGGCCGACTCGATCAGATCGGACAACGTGTCGCAGGACGCCCTGCCGCGTCGCCACGCCACAACACAGGTCCCCACCGCGATCACCGCTGACGGCCACCACCACAGCGCAGGCACCAGATACATCAACCCCCACGCGCACAAGCGGGCGTCGTCGGTCAGACGTGCCCGTGCCGACGAGAGCTCTGTGCGGACACCGTCCGGGACGACCAGCCAGAGCCGGGGCCAGAGCGAGCCGAGGTCGAGGCCGTACGTCCCGTGCACGCGTTCGCCGACCGCCCGCAACCGGTCGGCCATCCACAGTGGACGATCTGGCTGGACCGGGCAGATGCGATCACGCCTGGCGAGCAACAGGTTGAGTTTCCGCATGTCGGGGTTCGACGCGACCAGCTCGTCCCCGTAGGCGTCGTCGGCCCGCTTCCACCACCACCGGCGCAACGCCGTCAGCGCCCAGCCCGGCGGTCCGAGCCGGGTCGCGAACCACAGCCGCTGCACGAGCGCGCCCAGGCCCTGCGCGACGAAACCCGCCCCGGCCGCGCCGACGAGCACCGCCGCGGCCAGCAGCACGAGCGAGGCGGCTGGGCGGTGGGGCCGCGACAGCTCCGCCACCACCGGCGAGACGTCGAACAGCCGCCCGTCGCGCATCAGCCAGGTGGCGGCGACGAAGGCGAGGAACAACGCGCCGGGCAACGCCAGCAGGGCGATCCACCGTTCGGCCGCCTTGGCACCGAGCGTGGTCAGCACGCCGGTCATCGCCGCCGCTCCACTCGCATCCGGCGGTCGTGCACCTGACAGATCGGTGGTTCGAGGCGCGTCTGCGGCGTGCTGCGCTCGATGCGCGGGCAGTCGCCGGGGCAGCGCAGCACCATGTGGACGGCGTGCACGTCCAGAGCGGACAGTGGCCGGTACGACCCTGTCACGCGAACCCTCGCCGGTTCCAGGCCGCGTGGAAATCCGGCCCGTCGCATCGCGGCGTCGAGCTCCTCGAACAGCCGGTCGAGATCATCACCACCCTTGCGCACAGCGCCGATGATGTCCCGCACCTTCGCTTGCAGCTCCGGATCACGGGTCAGCGGGCTGTCCGCTTCGGGCAGCCGCACGCACAACGCGGCGAGCAGCGGGCCGATACTGCGTTCGGGTGTGTTCACCGTTGAGCCCTCCACGTCGCGGCGCACGACCGTAGGCTGAGAATGCCTTCGACAACGCCGAGGAGCAAGATCGGTGGACCTACCGGATCTGATCGCCGCCGCCGGCCGGTTGTCGGCACAGGACGACCTGTTCGCTCCCGAGGCGCAGGAGATCTACGACCGCCTGCTCGTGCTGCACGGCGAGCAACCCGAGGCCGCACTGGCCGCGGGACGCCTCGCCTGGGCCCGGCATGTCGCCGCGATGCAGCCGTTCCTGCCCGACGACCTCATCGTGGCGGTCACGCTGCTGCACGGGTTTCCCGACGCCGAACCACCTGAACTCGCCTTCGTCCGGCAGGTCGAGCTACCCGATGACGTCGAGCCCGCCGCACCGGAGGCGCTCTACCACCCCGGCAAGCTCGTCATCGGCGCCGAACGGCTGTACCGGCAGCTGAGCTGTGACAGGTCCGAAGAGGACATCTCCCGCCTCGTCGTCCTGACGAGCATGGTGAACCTCGGCATGCTCTGGACCCGGCCCGACGGCGAGCTCAGGCCGTTCGCGCTGGACTCGCTCGCGCGCATGGTGCAGGCGCTGGTCGGCGCGACCTCGAACGGCCCGCTGGTCCCGTACCTGGTCCAGCTGCGCCGGGAAGCGGTCGCGGCGGCGAGGCCCGGCGAGGAGATGATCGACGAGTTGCTGCGCGAGCTCGGAATCGCGCTCGCGATGCTGTTCGCCGTCACCGGTGACATCGACGCGCTCGACGAAGCGGAGTCGCTGCTGGAGCTCAGCATCCAGAGGTCGCACGTGGAGTCCTCGGCCGGGCCGTCGGTAGAGGACCGGGCAGAGCAACTGGCCGACTACCTCCACATCCTCATCAGCGTCGCCACCGAGGAGGGCACGCTGCACTACTCCCATCTGGCTCTGGCACTCGCCCGCAAGGCGCTGATGAGCCGCACTGGCGGACGTGAGCTCAGGGACCTGCTCGTACTGGCCGATGCCGGGCCCGGCGGCACGGCGAACGTGGTCGACCACGACATCGACGGCGTCGGCGAGCCCGTGCGGTCCGCCACCGTGAACTTCGTCGAGATGACCATCGCCGCGATCGCGGAGGACATGGAGCGGACACCTTGGTGGAAGCCGGGGGCACGCGCGCGCCTGTTCGCCGAGTTGGCCGTGGTCTACCGCGACCGGTTCCACAACCGCCGCAGGGCCGTTTTCGTCGACCGGTCCATCGACCTCGCGCGCGCGGCGGTGCGGCGCTGCCCTCGTTGGCACAGCGCCCGTTCCCACTGCCTGTTCGTGCTGGCGTCCACGCTGATCGCCCGGTACCAGCACCTCGCGGGCACCGCCGATCGCGACGAGGCGATCACCGTGTTGCGGTCGCTCGCCCGCCACGAGCGCAAGCGGCCGGGCACCGGGACGATCATGCTGGCAAGCCTGCTCGCGGACCGCTACGACGAGACGCGCGTCCCCCGCGATCTGGTCGAGGCCGAGACCGTCGCCCGTCGGGCCGAGAGCGCGGCTGCCGCCGGCAGCGAGGCCGCGCTGGAGGCCGCGGGCGTGCTCGGGCAGGTGCTGCTGATCGCGCACGGCGCGAGATCACCCGGCCTCGACGAGGGCATCGCCTTGCTGCGCGAGGCCGCGAAGTTGCCACCGGGCCACATCAACCGGCACATCGCGCTCGTGAACCTCGCCGCCGCTCTCGCCACCCGGTACCGCGGCGGCGGTCCTTCGACCGATCTGGACGAGGCGATCGAACTCAGCCGGGCCGCGCTCGCGGGCGCGGCGGAACACGGCCACCAGTGGATGCGGGTGCACGAGATCCGCGGCAACCTCGCGACCATGCTCACGTCGCGCTATCGCGCCCAGGACACGTTGAGCGATCTCGACGCGGCGATCGAGCTGTCCAGGACGGTCGAGGCCGACCTGCCGCGGGGCCATCCGCTGATCGCCGAGGCGAGAGCGGCACTCGCGGAGCGGCTGGCGATGCTCGCGGCCCGCACCGCCGCGCAGCCGCCGATGACGGAGGCGCTGTGGCTGGCGGAGCAGGCCGTCGCCGAGCCCACAGAAGACTCTCGGGTGAGCACGGAGCTCAGCCTCGCGCGGGTGCTCGCCACCCCGGTCGGAGAGGACCGTGCCGTGCGGCTGGAACGGGCGATCGCGCTGCGCCGGTCACCCGCGTTGCGGTCGCGCGACTCCGGCAACGACGCCGCGCTGGCAGGTCTGCTCACCGAACTGTTCCTGCTGCGCCGGGACACGGCACTCGCCAGGGAGGCGGAGTCGCTGCACCCGGAGGGTTCGCTGGAGCTCGCCTCCCTCCGCTACGAACGCGGAAAACTCGACGGGGACACGGATGCGCTGGTCTCGTCGATGCAGCTCGCCCGCGCCATCGCCGGGAACGAGACGGTGCCGGTGCCCGGCCGGCTCGCGGCCGCCCGCATCAGCGGGGCCGCCGCGGCGACGCTCGGTCAGTGGCAGGAGGCGGCCGACGGCTTCGCGCTCGCGGTCGGCCTGCTCTCCGCGCTGGCGCCGCGCACGCTCGCCCGCGCGGACCAGGAGTTCCGGCTGGCCGCCGCCGCCGACCTGCCGTCGGACGCCGCCGTCGCCGCCGTGCGCGCCGGTGATCCGGTGCTCGCGGTGCAGTTGTTCGAGAGAGCACGCGGCGTGCTGTGGTCGCAGCTGGGCAGGAACTCCCTGGACGACCTGGAGATCGCCGCTCCGGAACTCGCCGAGCGCTACCGACTGCTGCGCGCCGAACTGGGCAGGGAGACCGGCGCGGCACGGCCCGATCCCCGCTTCCCGTACGCGTGGCGACGGCTCCTCACCGGCGACCCCGGCGGGCCTGCGGAACGTCTGCGCGCCCTCGGCTCGCGCTGGCAGGACACGCTCGCGGAGATCCGGGCGCTGGACGGGTTCGCGGAGTTTCCCGCCGAACCGCTCACCGACCGGCCGCATCCCGGCGTCGACGGGGAGGTGGTGCTGCTGGCGGTGAGCGACCACGGCGGTTGTGCGCTGATCGTGCGGCCCGGTTCGGTCGACCCGCTGCCGTTGCCGGAGCTGACTCCGCGTTCGGTGCGGCAGCAGGCGGATGCGTTGCGCGCCGCACTCGACGCCCTGGAGGATCCCGATCTGCCTCTCGCCGAACAGGAGCGGCGGGAGGACGAGATCAGTGCGTGCCTGGCGTGGTTGAAGAGCACGATCACCACGCCCGTGCTGGAACACTGCGGTGAGCGCGTGTGGTGGATTCCGGCGGGCCCGCTCGCCGCGTTGCCGGTCCACGCGGCCGCACTGACCGAGGTGTGCTCGTCCTACAGCCCGACGCTCGCGGCATTGCGCGGGCCCGAGCGCGGTGGTGAGGCGAGTTCGCTGCTACTCGTCGCCATGCCCGAAACGCCTGGTGCGCCGCCGTTGCCGGGGGTGGCCGCCGAGGTTGACCTGCTGCGGCCGTTGTCCCCCGTCGAGCTGATCGGCGAGGACGCGACCAAAGCCCGTGTCACCGCGGCGCTCGGCTCGTGCGAGGTCGCGCACTTCGCCTGCCACAGCGCACCCGCGACGGACCAGGCCCCGCCCCGGTTGCTGCTGCACGATCACCACCTGGAACCGTTGACGCTGCTGGACATCGCGCACGTGCCGGTGCCGTCGGGCCGCCTCGCCTACCTGTCGGCGTGCGCCACGTCGCTGGGCACCGCCCGGCTGGCCGACGAGGCCACCCATCTCGCGGCCGCGTTCCAGCTGGCCGGCTTCCCTCAGGTGGTCGCGACGCTGTGGCCGGTGGACGACGAAACGGCACTCGCCGTGGCGACCGGCTGCTACGGGCTGATGCGCACCGAGCGCGGTGTCGACCCGGCCAGGGCGGCGGAAGTGTTGCGCACCACCACTTTGCGGCTCGCGGCGGACAACCCGCGCAATCCGAGTCTGTGGGCCTGCCACATCCACGTCGGACGTTAGGAGCCGAGCGCGCCGAGCCTGCGTGCCGCTTCCGACTCACCCCACCGGAACCCGATCCGCCGCGACAGCGCCACAGCCTCGCCGTAGGACGCCTTGGCCTCGGCGACCCGCCCGGCGAGCTCGTGCACGATGCCGCGATCCAGCAACACCCCGGCCTCGATCTGCCTGTCCCCCACCGAACGCGCCAGCTGCAACGCTTCCGCGGACAACTCCAGAGCCCGGTCCAGCGAACCCATCTGCCGGTGCGCGTCGGCCATGTTCGCCAACGCGTGCAGCTCGCCGGACCTGTCGCCACAGGCGCGGAAAGTCCGGAGAGTCTCCTCGTAACACCCCAGCGCGGCGGGCAGATCACCCAAAGCCGCGTGCACCAGCCCCAGATTGGTGCGCACGTAAGCCGCGCCCTGCGAGTCGGCGAGCTCCTCGCGCAACGTCAGCGACGCTTCCAGCGAGGTGACCGCGGCGGGCAGGTCGCGCCGGCGCCAGTGCACGATGCCGAGGTTGTTGAGCGTCACGGCTTCGAGCTGCCGGTCGCCCAGCGAGCGGGCCAGGGAGAGGGCCGCGGTCCAGTGCTGCTGAGCCTCGGCGAACTTGAAGCCGCGCTCGCAGGCAGCGCCGAGTTCCTTCAACGCCAGGGCTTCCGCACGCGTGTCGCCCAGAGACCGCGCGGCTTCCAGGGCGAGCGTGTTGAGCTCGGCCCAGTCCGCCACCTCTGAGCGGCGGCGGAAGTACCAGGACAACCCGGCCGCGAACGCGATCGCGTCGGCGGGGGAAGCCTGGTGGGCGGCGGCGATCAGGTTGTCGCGCTCCTCGGCGAGCCAGAGGTCCGCAGGGTTGTCCGCCAGGGCTTCCAGGTAGTGCTTGTGCAGGCGTTCCAGCGCCAGCGCCCGCTCTGCGGACGACTCCGAGCCGCGGCACCGCTCCCGCGCGAACAACCGCAGCAGGTCGTGCAGGGCGAAGCGACCGGGTACCGGTTCCTCGACGAGGTGGGCGTCGGCCAGTTCGGCGAGCAGCTCCTCGACGTCCGGCACATCGGTCAGCGCCCGTGCTGCCGCGACGGCGAAGTCCGGGCCGTCGAGGAGGCCGAGCAGCCGGAATACCCTTGCCACGGCGGGGGATCCGAGCTCGGCGTAGCTGACCTCGAACGCCGAGCGCACCGCGACGTCACCGAGCCTGAGCTCGTCGAGGCGGCGCGCCTCGTCGGCCAGCCGTGCCGCGAGCAACGGTGCGGTCCACTGTGGACGGGCCACGAGGCGAGCACCCGCGATGCGCAGCGCGAGCGGCAGTCCGCCGCACCAGCGCACGAGTTCCGCCGCGTCGTCGACCTTTCCGGCGACACCCTCCAGCAGCTGGAAGGCCTCCTCCAGCGGCAAAGCGCCGAGTTTCACGTACGAGGCACCGTGCAGGGAGGTGAGCGGGCGGCGTGAGGTGATCAGCACGGCCGAGCCCGGCCCAGTCGGCAGCAGGCGTTTGACCTGGGAGGCGGTGGCAACGTTGTCCAGCACCACGAGCAACCGGCGCGACGCGGTGAGAGAGCGGTAGCGCAGGGCTTCCTCGTCGCCGGGACGTTCGCCGAGCGCGCGCAGGAACTGGCTCAGGATCCGGTCGGAGGCGCCGTCGGAGAGGTCGGCGTAGAGCTGGCCGTCCGGGAACCGGTCGGCGATCTCGTGCGCCGCCCGCACGGCCAGTGCCGACTTTCCGATGCCCGCCTGCCCGGTGATCACGCACACCGCGACCCGGTCCTGCCGCGGCTGCCCCTTGATCAGACTCAGCTCGCGCGACCGGCCGGCGAACGTGACCACGTCCGGCGGAAGCTGGCGGATCGCCGACACGCCAACGGGTTTCGCGCGCAGGATCTCCGCCTGCAGCCGCCGCAGCGACTCCCCCGGCTCGACGCCGAGCTCGTCCATGAGCACCCGGCGGCACTCCTGGTACGCGGCCAGCGCCTCGGCCGGGCGTCCCGCGCGGTGCAGCGCGAACATCTGCTGTTCGCGCAGGCGTTCGTTCAACGGGTGTTCGCGCACCCACTCGTTCAGGTCGGCGACGATCTCCACGTGCCGCCCGAGGTCCAGCTCGGCCTCCGCGCACTCGACCCGCGCGGCCAGCCGCAGCTCCTCCAGCTGGGCGACGACCCCGCGCAGCAGCCCGGACGCGGCGAGATCGGCCAGCGCCGGACCACGCCACAACGCGAGCGCCTCTCGATATCGTTGCGGCGTGCGTTCCCTGCGGGCGACGTCGAGCAGCTCGGTGAACCGGGTGAGGTCGAGCTCGGCCGGGTCGATCGACATCAGGTAGCCGGGCGCCCGCGACAGCAGCCGCGAGCCGACGATCTTGCGCAGCTGGTAGACGTAGACCTGCAGGTTCTTCAACGCGGTCTTGGGCGGCGCGTCGTCCCACAGCACGCTGATCAGCCGGTCGACCGACAGCACCCGCCCCGGCTGGGCGAGCAGCAGCGCGAGCACGGCCCGTTGCTTGGGCGGCCCAAGGCTCAGACGCACGCCGTCGTCGGCGTAACACTCCACCGGCCCGAGCACCCGGAACTCCACAACGCCCGATCGTAACTACCGAACGCATACCGGACACATGCCACGCGCGTTGACGTTTGATCCATGACGAAAACATCACTGGCGCTGGTGGTGGCACTCGGCACGCTGGCCGCCGCCGTGTCCCCCGTCCAGGCTGCCGAGCCCTACTCCGAGAGCCCGTCCCAGTCGCAGGCCGTCCGGGCCGGCAACGGCTACGACGTGATCGTCGGCGGCGTCAAGAGAGCCACCGTGCAGGTCAGCGACCCCGCCTACACAGTCCGCTCGGTCTCCTCGGCCGACGGCTCGCTGGCCGCCGTGATCTCCGACTTCGACGGCGTCAAGGGCGCGTCGCTGCAGACCGTCGACCGCTACGGCAAGTCGCGATTCGTGGCACGCGGCGCGATCACGTCCGCCGTCTTCCACGGCTCGAAGCTCGCCTACGCCGACGGTGAGAACGTCGTGGTGGACGGCGCGGTCGCGGGCAAGCTCAAGGGCCGCGCACCCGAACTGCTCGGCTTCACCTCCGACGGCACCGGCCTGCTGGCCGTGCAACACCCCGACGCGGCCGACGAGAGCACGTACGTCGGCTCGCTGGTCCGGTTCGACCTGAAGACCGGCGCCGCGAAGCCGTTGGTCACCTCCGGCATCGAGGCGCTGTACCGCGACTTCAAACTCGTCGACGTCAAGGGCGAACGGCACGTCAGCTTCATCAAGCACAACGAGATCTACCGCTGCGGCGGCGCGGAACCGCAGTGGCTGGGCCTGGTCTCCGAGAACGGCGAGGTGCGTTCCCTCGTGGGCGAGACGCGCCATCACTACCGCAGCGCGGTGTGGAGCACCGACGGCACCCGCGTCGCCTACGAGGTCATGGGTTGCGTGTCCGACAAGACCCGCGGCCCCGACCAGTTCGCGGGCTTCAACGGCGTCTACGTCCAGGACCTGGCCACCCGCAAGGCGTCCCGCGTCGTCGAGGGCCTGTCGTTCAACTACGCCCTGACCGGCATCGAGGGCTCCACGCCGGTCATCGGCAGCCCGCAGAAGGGCTACCTGAAGGCGTCGGGCATCTCCGCGTCGTCGCTGGACGGCGAGATCACCACGATGGGCCGCCTGAACCGCGCCGAGTACATCCACCAGCTCTGGGACACGCGCAACGAGTTCAACGGCAACTCCTCCTGCGGCCCGACCAGCGCCGTGATCGACCTCGTGACCTACCAGCTGCCCAACGAGTTCGGCGTGCAGGTCTCACAGCCGACCTCCCACTGGTCGAAGTGGGGCCGCTACATCACCGACGAGTTCACCAACCGCGGCACCACCTTCAACCGCACGATGAACGACTGGTCCCGCACCGGCAGCTGGAAGGGCGCCCACGGCTGGATCACCGGCTACTACTGCGGCGGCAACCCGGCCCGCCCTTGCGCCTCCTGGGAGTCCGAGCGCGACTTCCTGGCCCGCAACGGCGCCGCCGTGCAGCAGGGCAACTTCACCCCGGCCCAGGTCCGCGCGTTCATCGACCAGGGCAAGTTCGTCATCATGAGCGGTACGTGGGGGTCGACCTCCGGCCACCTGTCCGTGGTGATCGGCTACCACGACAACGGCTCCTTCTACGTCCACGACACCTACGGTGCGGGGACTGACGGCAGCTACGACGGTGCGAACCAGCTCTACACGTGGAGCTACATCGCGCCCGTCCAGATGTGGGCCGCCTGATCCAGCGCTCGCCTTCCCTCCTACCTGTGCGTGCCGCGGGTAGGAGGGATTAGGCCGTTCAAGTGACGGCTCTCTGGCCAAAAAATGGCCATGAATCCAGTCGAAGCAAAGATTCTAACGCGAAACTGAATGGCCGGGAACAACATCACTGATCCGGAGCAGACCTGCACTGCCCGTTCGCGTGAACCTGATCGTCCGCACTCCAGCCGGAAGTATCGTACAAATCAGCAGCGGGTGCACCCGCCGAGGGGGTCACGAGGATGTAGCCGATGACGTTCGGAGCGAGTATACGCAGGACACGACGCAAGCAGTCGAAAAACGGACAGTCCACAATGCTGGGCTCCACAGTGGAGGCCCTGCAGTCGTACGTGCTCAACACAGGCGTCATAGGCATCGTCGAAGGCGTGCTCGGAATTCTCGCCTGCGGCGGAATCCTCAGCGCCCTGCTCGGCCGGCCCGGTGTCCGCGCCGCCTCGACAGTCGCGGTGATAGTGGCCGTCCTGGGATTGTTCGTCCTCCTCGTCGCGAACAAGCTGGAGTGGCGACGCCGGACGGAGCTGGACCGCAGGCTCCTGCTCCGTTACTGCGACCGGCTCCACGAGCGCTGCAACTTCACCTGGCGGATCTCCGACTGGCGGCAGGTCGTGACGATCGAGGCCAACGGCGACACCCACGACAAGATCACGTTCACCGCCGTGCCGACCTGCGACACCCTCGACTTCCTGACGTTCTGGGAAGGCCCGAACTGGGACTGGCCCGAGAGGTGCCGGCGCAAGACCGACGTGCACGTCCGCAGCGTCGAAGTCGAAGGCGAGGGCGGGACCCGCTTCGACGTGACGTCCCGGTGGCTGAGCAGAGGACGCCTCAAGGTGATGGTGCACCTGAGTGAGCCCGCTCTTCGCGACAGCGAGATCAGCCTCATCGCCGAGTTCACTTTTCCAGCGAAGTGCCTGCCGCTGGTGCAGGGCTCACCCGAGGAATTCGTCAAGAAGTTCACCCCGGGACCCGAACACCTCGAATACACGGTGGTCCTGCCGCCGGACTGCAGCGGTTACTGGGACGGGGTGGGCCTGAAGTCCGGAACCGAGCGTTATTCCATTCAACGGCGTACGAACACGAGCGGCCGCGAGGAGATCAGCCTCGTCGCCGATGGCGTGGCCACCGGCGCACGAGTGGGCATGAAACTGGACATCAAGTGAGACGGGAGGCCTCACTTGTCGTCTGCTCCTCCCGAGCCACCTTCGCCACCAAATCCGCGCAAGATTCACTCCTGTTGAATTGAACGACGGCACACGTCGTCAATTCTGCGGCGATAGCGGAAATTGATACGACAATGGGCCGATGTGCCGAGCACCCCGTCGGGCGTCCTGCTGAATCGTAGATCAAACTCGCCTCGGTATACCAATCGCCTACTCCATCCGATACTTGACACATCCCGTCAAGTAGTTGCTAGCGTGTGCCTGTGGCGACCACCTCGGACCATGTGGACCTGCGCGACGACCTGATCCGGCTCGTGACGAGCCGGCTGCTCGACCCGCTGGAAATCCTGCTCCCCCAAGCAGATCTCGCCGACCTCCGCGACCAGGTGCGGATCGACGCCGAGATGTGGGCGGCCCAGCTGCTCGGCGAGGACGGCGCCCTGGCCAAACAGGTGGCAATCCGCCTGATGGCCGTGCTCTACCCCGGCGACACCCCGTTCGACCCGCCCGACAGGTGGTGGGCGACCCCGCTGGGGCGCGTCACCGCACGCCGCGCAGGTCACCCGAGCAAGGAAGGCGTCTCGTTCGGCGTGGCGGGCGCGATGCTCGGCATCACCCGCCAGGGCGTCCACGACCTGGTGAGCCGCAAGAAACTGCTGCGGCACCCGGACGGCGGCGTCACCGTCGACTCGATCCGCGCCCGCCTCGACCAACGGAGAGAACTGTGAACCTCGCGGCCCACGACCACGGCGGCGACGGCCCGCCGATCCTGCTGCTGCACGGCGCGGGCGGTGACATGTCGGCCTGGCAAACGGTTGCGCCCCAACTGAAAGGCCGCGCCGTCACCGTCGACCTGCGCGGCCACGGTCAGTCGCCGGACGGGCCGTGGGAGTGGGACGCGGTGCTGGAAGACCTCGAAGCCACCGCGGTCCACTTCGGACTGACGAATCCGGTCGTCGTCGGACACTCGCTCGGCGGCATCCTGGCCGGCATGTGGGCGCGCCGGCACCCGGACTGCCCCGCGGCGATCAGCCTGGACGGACACCGGTCCGCCGCAACGGATCCAGCCAATTACGCCGGCCTGCCGCGCGAACAGGTCGA
Organism: Lentzea roselyniae; assembly: GCF_039537795.1. NCBI lineage: Bacteria > Bacillati > Actinomycetota > Actinomycetes > Pseudonocardiales > Pseudonocardiaceae > Lentzea > Lentzea roselyniae. The sequence continues at coordinate 19,859 of NZ_BAABBE010000007.1, read as the reverse complement.
GGCGGACCTCGCCAAGCTCAACGCTGTCTTCACCGCCCAGGAGGAGGTGATCACCCGCCCGAACCGCGAGATCACCAGCGCCTGGCGGAAGTCTCCGGAGTTCGCCGACGCGCTGCCGATCTTCGCCGAGGTCACGAGCCCGTTCCTGCTCGTCCTGGCCACCAGGAACCTTCCGGTGCCGCCGGATCTGATCCCGCTGATGGACGCTCACCGCGCGGGACTGCGCCGCGACCTCCCGGTCGTCTGCCCGAACGTCCGCGTCCACGAGATCGACGCGACGCACGGCATGGTCTTCGAACAGCCCGCCGAGGTGGCCGCGCTCGTCAACGCGTTCATCGCGCGCTGAACAGCCGCTCCAGCGCCTTGCGGGCGCGGACCGGCGCCGCGCTGTCGCGTTCCAGCTGCAGGAAGTGGTTGAGCGCCAGCATGATCCCGATGATCTCGTAGACCAGCTGGTCGACATCGGTGCCGGCGGGGAGATCACCGTCGCTGACGGCGCGCCGGATGTGGATGCGGAGATCCCTGCGCCACAACGCGTTCATGCCCGCCAGCGCGTCCCGCACACGGCCGCTGCGACCGTCGAACTCGGTCGTGGCCGCGGTGAAGAAGCAGCCGCCGGGCAGCACCTCGCGTTCGAGGTAGGACACCCACGCCTCGCACACCGCCTTCAACCGCGGCAGGCCGGACGGGAGTTGTTTGACGCGCTGCGGCACCTCACGGGAGAAGACCGCGGCCGCCTCGTCGACCACCGCCAGCTGCAGGCCTTCCTTCGTGCCGAAGTGTCCCAGCAGACCGGCTTTGCTCATCCCTAGCTCGTCGGCGAGCCTGCCGATCGTCAGGCCCTCCAGTCCTTCCGCGGAGGCGATCGCCAGGCTGCGTTCCAGGATGCGCTGCCGCGTCTCGAGGGTGTCGGCAACAGATCGGCGCGGGCTCACGACGACATCTTAGCCCTTTAGCTACCGACCGATCGGTTGCTATATTCGCGTCGTCGTCTCGCTGAAGGAGCTCACCTTGTCCGGATCCCGTGTCGTCGCGCTCGGCCACCACCAGCCGCAGCGCGTGCTGACCAACGCCGACCTGGAGAAGATGGTCGACACCGACGACGAGTGGATCCGCCAGCGCACAGGCATCGCCACCCGCCGCATCGCCGACGACGAGTCGGTCACGGACATGGCGGCCTCAGCAGCAGCCAAGGCGCTCGCCGCGTCCGGCCTGGAACCCGCGGCCATCGGCCAGATCATCGTCGCCACCTGCTCCGCGATCGACCGCTGCCCGTCGATCGCCGCGCAGGTCGCCGCCCGCCTGAACGTGCCCAGCGCGGTCTGCTTCGACCTCAACAACGCCTGCGCCGGCTTCTGCACGGCCCTCGCGACGGCCGACCACACCCTGCGCGCGGGCGCCGCCCAGCACGCCCTGGTCATCGGCGCCGAGAAGATGTCCGACCTGGCCGACTGGACCGACCGCGCCAGCTGCATCCTGCTGGGCGACGGCGCGGGCGCCGCGGTGCTGAGCGCATCCGACGAGCCGCAGATCGGCCCGGTCACCTGGGGCTCCGACCCGACCCGCAACAACGCCGTCCGCCTGGTCGACGCCTGGCAGCCGCGCTTCGCCCAGGAGGGCCAGGCCGTGTTCCGCTGGGCCACCAGCGAACTCCCGGCCGTGGCGGCGCAGGCCTGTGAACGCGCGGGCATCGCCACCACCGACCTCGCCGGCATCGTCACCCACCAGGCCAACCTCCGCATCATCGAGGCCATGACCCGCAAGCTCGAGCTGCGCGACGATGTGGTGATCGCGCGCGACGTGGTGGACTCCGGCAACACCTCAGCCGCTTCCGTGCCGCTGGCACTGTCCAAAATGGTCGAACGGGGTGAGCTGCCGTCCGGTCAGCCGGTGCTGCTCTTCGCGTTCGGCGGCGGGCTCTCGTGGGCCGGCCAGGTCGTCACCTGCCCGTGAAGGTTGCGCTGAACGAGCACCCTCCAGGCACTGTCTGCGCACAGAGGACGAACTCCGTCACGTGGCGTACGCGGCGTCTCGCCTAGCTGGGTGCGACTCGGATGCCGGCCGTCGGCGTTCGAGTGACAACTCGCGAGATCACCGACCCCGGTGCGGCACACTCCGTCAGAGAGGACTTTGCGGACAGCGGCCGGGGGGTGAAATGCTGCGGTACTTCATCTCCTGGCTGGACGACTACCTGCAAAGCGAAGGCCCACCGGCCATCGCCAAAGCGGTCCTGGGCATCCTGTCCGTCGCGGCACTTCCAGGCGCGGTGTTCGGAAGTCTGCTCATCAAGTCTGCGGCGCTCTTGGTGGCCCTTTCACCGTCACGTCAGTCGGTCTCATCCTGCTCGCCGATCGCAGTGCGCTGCGGCGCGAACTCGAAGAACACAGGCAGCTGGTCCGCCGCTACTGCGCGCACATCAGGCGCGAGGAGAAGCCTTCCTACCAGGTGACAAGCTGGCACGAGGTGTGCGTGGTGACCGACGACCGCGGCAACACCGATGGCGTGGTCAAGATCAGAATCCGCGTCCTGCGGCCGGACATGCTGTTCCTCCGCCTCAGGTTCAGCTGCGACTGGGCGCAACCAGCGCGGTACCGCCGCCGCGTCCAGACGCAGATCCGCGGCATCACGGTCGACGGGGCACCGGGCATCCGCCTGCGTACCACCAGGTCGTGGGCCGCCGACGGCAAGATGTACATCATCGCGCACTTGGATGAGCCCCCCAGGGCCGGCAGCGAGATCAGCCTGGAGATGAGGGTGAAGTGGCCGCAGCGGTGCGCCCCGCTGATGGTCTCGCGACAGCCGGACAGTTTCGTTCTGAGGTTCGGCAAACCGATCTCGACCGCGAGGTATGAAGTGATCCTTCCCGCCGGTCGCGAGGCGTTCTGCGAGTCGGCCGGGTTCGAGCAGGGCGACGAAGGTTTCTCGTTGCACCGGTCGGTCGACGACGAAGGCCGGGCGCACTACGTCTTCGAGGCGCTCGATCTCGAACCACTCCGCGAGGCCGGGATGAAACTCGAACTGAAACGGCGAGGAGATCTCGCAACCTCCTCGCCGCACCAGGTCTACAGCTCAAGGCGACGTCACTCGTCGCCGTCGCCGTCGCCGTTGCTACCGCCGGCAAAATAGCTCATCGAAGCAGTCCCTCTCAGAAGTCGGCTCACGCACCGGCAGAAAGAAAGCCCCGACGGTGGTTCCGCGCGAGGCAAAGTGCGCGAAGGCAGCCCGGCCCGGCCACAAGATCAAAGTCTGCGTCGCACGATCGAGTGAAGCACCCAGCAAACAGGCCGGTGTGGCGGCTCGGGAGCCCGCCGAGCCGCCACACCGTTGGTGACGCACGAGAAGGAGGTTCACCAGCCGACGCGGGAACGAGCGCATCGCCGCGTGGCGTCATCGGTCCGCCACCTGGCCAACGCAGCGACGTCGGAGTTCGCCGTCCCCGCTTGCCCTGTGCCGACTGGTACATGCCTCCTGACCGGGTTAAGGCCTCGCGCGTCCTCCGCCCACTCGCACCATCTCCGGCCTCGAGCGTGAATGCCTCCGCCGCTGCAAAGGCGGGGACATCGACGACGAGACGGACGGGGGAACGGATGATGCGCGGGCGGCGACCGGTTCGGGAACTGGGATCTGGGTGGTCGGGAGAACTTCCGGGGTGGAGGCGACCTTGGTCTCCTCCTCGGCCGGCTGGGTCCACACCGGACGGTTCGCGTCGACCGTGTTCTGGCGGAAGAGTTCCGGGGTCTCGGTGATGATCTTGCCCGGGGATTCGAGACCCACGATGCCGACGAGCTTGCCGTCGGCGATGAAGCCGGTGAGGCCGTTCACGTCGGTGGTGTCGGTGCCCAGGACGGGCAGTCCGGCGCCCTGGACCCGCATGCCGTACTGCTCGGTCCAGAACCGGGGCACCGGCGTGTACGGCTTGGCGTGCGAGCGGCCCACCAACAGGTTCTCGGCGGCGGCGCGTCCGCCCTCGACGGCGTTCAGCCAGTGCTCGACGCGGCGCACCGCGCCGTTGAAGCGCAGGTTGGGCCACCGGGCGACGTCGCCGCACGCGACGATGTTCTCGGCGCCGACCACGTGGTTGGTGGCGTCGCAGAGGACGCCGTCCTCGATGACCAGACCGGAGCCGCGCAGCCAGTCGACGGCCGGTGAGGCGCCGACGGCCAGGACGACACAGGAAGCGAAGAAGACCTGGCCGTCCGAGAGATGGATGCCGATACCGCCGGGCTGGCGCACCCAGTGCTTGATGCCGACACCGGTGGCCAGACGCACACCGTGCTCGACGTGCGCCTCGGTGATCTTCTTGCCGATGTCGTCACCGACGACACCGCCCAGAAGCGCGGGCGACCGGACGATCAGCGCCACGTCGCGGCCCATGTGACGAACCGAACACGCGAGCTCGCAGCCGATGAAGCCGCCACCGATGACGGCGACCAGGCCCTGCGACTGCCGGATGTTCTTGCGGATCGCGACCGCGTCGTCCAGCGTCCGCAGCACGTGCACCCGCGGGTCGTGGCGCGGCGCCCCGCCCATCGCCCTGGCGTCGACCCCGGTGGCGATGATCATGCCGTCGTACTTGATCTCCTCGCCGCCGGGCACCCAGACGGACTGCGTCTTCGGGTCCAGGTGCAGGGCCGGCGAGTTCAGGCGCCACTCGGCGTCGAGGTCGCCGGAGAACGACAGCAACGCGTCGTCGGGGTGCCATTCACCCGTGATGATCTGCTTCGACAGGCATGGGCGGTGGTACGGGAGGTGGCGCTCCGCCGACAGGATCGTGATCTGCCCGTCGAAACCCATCTCCCGCAGCCGTTCCGCGGAACGGACTCCTCCGAGCCCGCCGCCGACGACCACGATCCGTTCGCTCACTTCACTCGCTCCCTGATCTCGATCGCGCGCATCGGGCACGCGCGCTGCGCCGCTCGGGCCTGGGCGAAGTGCTCCTCCGGCGGCCGGCGGTTGTAGGTCAGGCGGTTGTCTTCGATCAGCTGGAAGACGTCCGGGGCCTCCGCCTGGCAGGTGCCGTAGCGGTGGCATTTCTCGTTGTTGACGCTCACGTCCATCGCGTCGCCCTCGCCGACGCCGGGTTCCTTGCCGCGCTCGGTGTCGAGCATGCCGATGCGCATGAGCACATCGGGCGGCAGGAAGCGGGCCAGGGCCAGGGTCGCGGTCGGGACGAGGACGGTGAGGCCGGCGAGCCACAGCACGGACAGGTTGCCGTTCGCGATGGCGCCGAACCAGGAGTGGACCACGGTGATGCCCACCGCGATGTAGGCGGTCTGATGGAACCGCAGCCACTTGCGGTAGAAGACTTTGTGTCGCATGGAGGCCAGTACGGCGATCGCGAGCATGACCTCCAGGCCGAGGATGCCGAGCGCGTGCCGGAACAGACCGCCGTCGACGAACGGCAGGACGAGCTTGATGAAGCTGAACGTGCCGGTCTGGATCAGTGTGAAGGCGAACGCGTGGATGGAGCCGAAAGCGATCGCCAGTGAGGCGAGCACCATGTGCCCGTTCTTCAGTCCTTCACGGCCGGTGAGCTTCTCCGCCCACCCGGTCGCGATCAGCACACCCCAGGACAAGGTGGCGCACATCAGGACGTAAGCCAGCCTGGCGGAGATCTGGGCCATCTTCTTGACGCCCGAGTCGAACTCGGACGACTGGGCCACCAGGAGCGGAATCTGGCTGGACAGCAACTCTTCCTCCGGAAAAGAACTTCTCGCGGGAACCCGCCCGGTCCTGTCGTGCAGGAGTGGACACATCAGGGCCGGGCGGGTGGGAACAGGTCCGCGTTGGAGTGCCTCTGACCTTGGGACACCACCTCCGTTTCCCGTTTTCTGACGGGGTCTTGCTGACCTACCGCACCGGTCGTCGCGGGCGGAGTACTCGGAGCAGGAGGATCGTGAGGACCGCTCCCGCGGCGGTGACCGTCAGGATCACCCACATGTTCGGCCCCTCACCGGAGGCCAGCGAGGCGTTGATGATGCCGCCGGCGGGCTGGGGTTCCGCGAAGGACGAGTCGCCCGCGAGACCGGTGCTCTCCAGCAACGTCATGTGCTTCATCACAACGTCGATACCGGCCTGCGCGAACGGGCGGATCGTGTCGTTGCGGGTCTGCGAGCGCACCTTGGCGACGAACATGAAGACCTGACCGTGCGCGGCCCGCAGCCGGGCGACGAACGCCTGGTCGAACGCGTCTCCGTCGAGCGCGCTGATCTCGTCCATCCACGACTGCTGCGCCGGGCTCGGCACGTCGGGAATGGTCACACCCAGCGTCGCGGCGGCCTTCTTCGTCGCCGCGTCCAGCATCATGTGGTCCAGCATGATCATCCTGCCGATCTGCTTGACCCGCGCGTTCGACCCCTTGGTGGCGGTGAGCTCACCCATGGGCATTTCCCACAGGCCCGCCTGGCGGACTTTCACCAGGAGTTCGCGGTCGTTCGCGGTCAACGGGCCCGTCGGCGTGTCCTGCACTCCACCGGTGTCCGCGGGCTGTGCTTGAGCCGTGACGGTCACGCCGGAGAAGAGGAACAACATCGCCAAGACGGTGGCGAGGGCTCTGGTCATCGTCTTGATGTCCTCGTTGTTCAGTGGAAGTCGGAAGGGGTTTTGAAGATCGAGCAGTGGGCTCAGTAGCCGGGGGCGCCCGACGTCGGCGCAGGAGGAGGTGCCTGACCGTTGTTCGGGCTCGGGGACGTGCTCGGCTTGCTGCTGCTCTTGCTGTTGTTCTGCGCTTTACCGCCGGTGATCTTGGCGCCGTTCGGGGCGGTGACCCACCACGTTCCGTTCTTTCCCTGACCCTTCATGTCGCCGGCGACCTTGTCCTCGGCGTAGGTGTACTGCGGGAAACCGGCGATGGTGAGCTGCTTGGTGCCGTCCGGCCTGGTCAGGACGCCCATGGAGATCGGGTCGACCCCGGTCGCCATCGGTGCCTTGTCCGCGAGAACCGGCTTCCACGCCTTCGCGCACTCGCCCTCGCAGTTCGACTTGGACGGCTTGGGGGTGTCCCTGTCGAAGCGGTAGAGCGGGAGCCCTTCGGCGTCGGTGACGAACCAGCCCATCTGGTCGGTGTGCGCGATGAAGTACATGTTCGTACCGCCCAGATCAGCGGGTTTGGCCTGCAAGCCGCCCGTTGCCGCCCCTCCGGGAGGAGTCTGGGTGCTACCGCACGCGGTGAGGCTGACAGCCAGTGCCGCCAGGGCGGTGATGGCTCGACCACGTCGCATCGGCAGGTCCTTTCTCGGCTGGGGGTACCGAGGAGTACGGACACGATCCGGCAACGGTTCACGAAGTTCGCGAGGAATATTTGCCTCTCGACTTCCGCCGGTTCATGAGGCAAGGATGTCCCCCGTGGCGCGGCATAGACGTCAACGAGAGTTAGACGAACAATCACCAAGACCGGGATCCCTCGAGGAAGAGTTGATCCGTCGGCTGTACGAGGAATTCGGCAGCGCCCTGCTCGGGCACTGCATGAGGTTGACGGGCCATGATCGTCAGTGGGCCGAGGACATCGTGCAGGAAACCCTGGTCAGGGCATGGCGCAACGCCGAGAAACTCGAACGTGACCCCGTGCTCCTGCGGTCGTGGTTGTTCACGGTGGCAAGGCGGTTGGTCATTGACGACAGACGTAAGAGGAGCGTCCGTCCGCAGGAGTTCGAACTGACCCCTTCGGACGAGTCGCCATCGGGCGGCGAGGAGGATCGCACCCTCGCGGCGATCGTCGTCGCCGAGGCGATGAACGGTCTCTCAGAGGAACACAGGGAGGCTATTCTCGAGACATATCTGCGGGACCGCACCGTCGGTGAGGCCGCGGCGGCACTGGGTGTGCCACCGGGAACGGTCAAGTCGAGGGTGTACTACGCGCTCCGTGCGTTGCGGCGTGCGTTGCACGATCGGGGAGAGACGCGGTGACAACGGCACCAGATCACCTCGACGTCGCCGCCTACGTGCTCGGCATCCTCGATGCCGATGAGGTGGAGGCGTTCGAGAACCACCTGACCGAATGTCGGCGGTGTGCTCTTGACCTGCGCGACTTCGCGGTGGTGCCGGACCTCATCGACGAGGCCGACGCGGGCGGAATGCTGCGCGGAACAGCTCCGGAACGCCCGGACGGCAAGTCGGTGCGGGTCATGCTCGACGCCGTCGCGGCGCGCAGGAAGCGCAGACGGTGGTTCGTCGCCCAGGGTGTCGCGGCCGCCGCCGCCGGCATCGTGGCGGTGACGGCTGTCGTCACCTCGCTGGTCGTACGTGGCGGCGAGGACGGTTCGAACCAGGCAGCGCCCCCGAACCCCGGCACCACGACATCGCAGACTCGTGTGGCGAACAACTCCACCGACTCGTCGATGAAGGTGCAGCAGCAAGACCCCAACAGCGGTGTCTTCACGAAGATCACCGCCTCGGACGAGCCGTGGGGCACCTCGATGGACATCGAGGTCAGCGGCATGACCGGCCCCAGCCGGGGCTCGCTCGTCGCCGTCGGGCGCGCGGGCCGTGTCGCCCAGGTCACCTCCTGGTACGCGCCGGAGCCGGTCGCGGGCGACTCCAAGACCATCCGCCTGCAGGCGAACGTGGCCATGCGCTGGCACGAGATCGCGACGTTCCGGATCGTCGACGAGAACGGCAAGACCCTGCTCGAGGCCGTCGCTTCCTGACGCTTCCGGACACCAGACCACTGCCCCTGCGGGATCCGTGAGATCCTGTGGGGGCGGTTGTCGTTTTTGGGGAGGCTGTGCACGTGGCGATTGGCCCGTCAGCTGTCGAGCGCTGGCTCGATCTGTCCACAGAGGAGCTACGTGCTCAGGTCAAGCAGCTCGTGTCCGCCCGGCTACCGGGCGATCACGCTGTGTGGCAGGCGATCCGGCGTCATCCAGCACTGGTCCCGCGCATCCGCGGTGTCCTCTCCGGACTCGCCGCGACCGCGGCGGGCAGCAAGGACGAGGCCATGCAGAAGGTCTGGATCTCCAACGCGCGCGCCGCTCTGGACCTGCCGGCGCCGGTGAAGGCCGCGCGCAAGCCGGTGGTGAAGGAGGATCCGGTGCCCGAACCGGAACCCGTCATCGAGCTGAAGCAGCCCGAGCCGCAGCAGCAGAAGCAGCCGCACAAGCCAGCGCCGACGATGCTCTTCCAGGAGCCGAGTTGAGTGCCGCGGCCTCCAACCTCCACCGCGTCTTCCGGCGCCCAGCAGGGCGCCTCGCGGCACCGGCCCCGCATCCACGGACAACCAGTACGAGGACGCGGGGCCGGCACCGCCACGCACCCGTCTGAACGGCGAAACACGAGGCAAAGGCTGGAGGCCGCGGCACTGTGGTCATCTTCGGATCGCTCATCTCCCTGTCGGGTCTGCTGATCCTGCTGTTCCGCACCGCGAGCCTGGGCGGGCTCAGCCCCACCGTGGTCGGCTGGGTGATGATCCCGCTCGGCCTGGTGTTCGCGGTGCTGGGCGTGCTGCGCAACCGGCGCAAACGCGGTCAGAAGGGCCCCGGCCCGGTCGGCAACCCGATCCAGCGCGCGAAGGCGTTGCCACGCCTGTGGAAGGCCTGGCGCAGCGGCAAGTACCCGGAGCTGCCGCGCAGCCAGGTGATGCTGTGGGCGGTCGCGCTGGTGTACCTGGTGTCGCCGATCGACGTCGTGCCGGAGCTCCTGCCGGTGATCGGGGTCACCGACGACGCCGGGGTCGCGGTGTGGCTGCTCAGCAGCCTTTCGATCGCGTCAGGTTCGTTCCTGCGCTGGGAGAAGGACCATCGCGACCCGAGCCGAGGGATCGAGTCCCCGTGAGGCCTCCTCGCGCATGATCCCGGCCAGGCCGGGCGACGTCTCGGTCACCGGCCGGAAGCCGAGGCGTTCGTAGTACGGAGCGTTCCACGGCACGTCACGGAACGTCGTCAGCGTCACGGCGTGCCCGCCGCGCTTCACGTGCTCGATCAGCGCCGCACCGATCCCCTGGCGTGCGTGTGAGGGGTGCACGCTGACCTGGTGGACGTGCTTCGCGCCGTCCACGTCACCCACCGCGATGAACGCGAGAGGCACGCCCTGCTCGCCCACCGCGACCCAGACTTCGTGCTCTGCCAGCGCTTCCAGGGACATCGGGTCGTCATCCGCGATCTCCGGCATGCCGACGTCGCGGAACGGCTCTCCGGACGCGACTTCGATCTCCTGGAGGTACGGCAGTTCGGCTGGTTGGGCGAGACGGATCAACACGCGCGCAATCCTGGTAGGTCGGACGCGAACGACGCACCTGAATAACGTTAAAGTCCGATCTGATGCGAACCAGAACCGTGCGGGTCCTCCTGGTCGAGGACGATGATGGCGACGCCCTGCTCGTCGAGGCACTGCTCGAAGAGGCGAGGGCGCCGTTCATCCTGTCGCGCGCCCGCTCACTGGCTGAGGCGGAGCGCCTTCTCTCCGACGCCGAGTGTGTGCTGCTCGACCTGGGCCTTCCCGACGCGCACGGGCTCGACAGCCTGCACCGGCTGCTCAGCAAGCCGGACGCGCCCGCGATCCTCGTGCTGACCGGGCTGGACGACGAACGCGAAGGCATCGACGCGGTCTCGGCCGGTGCGGAGGACTACCTCATCAAGGGCCAGGTCGACGGCGAGCTGCTGCTGCGCGGTGTCCGGTACGCGGTCGAACGGCGGCGCGCCGACGACGCCCAGTTCCAGCTGCGCGAGGCCAAGCTGCTCGCCGCGGAACGGTCCCGTCTCGAACGCGGCCTGCTCCCTCCCCCGCTGCTGCAGGGCTCCGACCTCGACCTCGAGGTGCGCTACCAGCCCGGTGGCCAGCGGATGCTGCTGGGCGGCGACTTCTACGACGCGGTCGGGCTGCCGGACGGCTCGGTGCACGCGATCATCGGCGACGTCTGCGGCCACGGCCCCGACGAGGCCGCCCTCGGCGTCTGCCTGCGCATCGCGTGGCGTGCCCTGGTGCTCGCAGGAGAACCTCCGGAGAAGGTGCTGCGGACGCTCGACCAGGTGCTCGTCGCCGAACGACACGGCGAGGGCATCTTCACCACCGCGTGCGTGGTCACCGTGGCACCGGACCGGCGGTCCGCGCGCTACTTCCTGGCCGGCCACCCGGAGCCGTTGCTGGTGGTCGGCCAGCAGATCGTCGACCTGCCGAAGTGCAAGGTCGGCGTGCCGCTGGGCGTGCTGCCGGACTACGCGTGGACCGGTGTGGACGTGCCGTTGCCCCCTGGCTGGCAGCTCGTCTGCTTCACGGACGGACTGATCGAGGGCCGGGTACCCGGTGACACCGATCGGCTCGGTGTCGAGCGCCTGTGCGAGATCCTGCGTGACCAACTGCGGCGAGGGCCTGACTGGCTGGATCCGCTGATCGCGGAGGTGACCAAGCTCAACGGAGGGGAACTCGACGACGACATGGCCGTGCTGCTGTTGAAGGACCCCGCGTGAAGCTGACGGAGAGGCTGCCTGCGAGCAGGCTGCTGACCGCCATCGTCACGATCCTGCTGGCCATGACAGCGGTGGCGATCGCGTCGACGGTCGTCGCACTGGACTCGCTGAGCGATGCGCGGAAACAGTCGATCGACCGGATCGCGCCGGCGGAGCGCCGGGCGAAGGACCTGAACCGCGCGCTGCTCGACCAGGAGACCGGCCTGCGCGGTTACGTGTTGACCGGCGAGCAGGACTTCCTCAAACCGTACCTCGACGGGCAGACCGCCGAGGTGCAGGCCGCGCAGGACGTGAAACGCCTCGTCGGCGACGTCAACGGCCGGGTGAGCCGCATCGAGGAGCTCACGCGGCAGTGGCGGTCGCAGTACGCGGAGCCCGCGATCGCGGGTGTCCGGCAGTCCGGTCCCGCCGGCACACTCGTATCGGACACCGATCGCGGCAAGGCGCTGTCCGACCAGCTCCGCAGCGAGGCCGGTGCGGTGCAGGCCGACATCGGCAGCCTCGGCGAGACGGCGCGCCAGGACGTCGAACACGCCGCGAAGGTCGTGCTGTGGCTGGTGATCGGCATGGGCGTGTTGCTGGTCGCGGTGATCGGCGGACTGTCGTTGCTGTTGTACCGCCTGCTGGTCGCGCCGCTCGCGGAACTCGCCGAGCAGGTCCGCCAGGTCGCGTCCGGCGACTTCCAGCACGAGATCGATGTGAGCGGCCCGCGCGAAACCGTCATGCTCGGCGAAGACGTCAACGCCATGCGCCGCCGCATCGTGCAGGAGCTGGCCACATTGGACGCGGCCTCCGCCGAGCTGCAACGGTCGAACTCCGAGCTGGAGCAGTTCGCCTACGTCGCCTCCCACGACCTGCAGGAGCCCCTGCGCAAGGTGGCGTCGTTCTGCCAGCTGCTGCAACGACGGTACGGCGGCAAGCTCGACGAGCGCGCCGACCAGTACATCGAGTTCGCCGTCGACGGCGCCAAGCGGATGCAGGGGCTGATCAACGACCTGCTGGCGTTCTCCAGGGTCGGCCGGATCACCCGCGAACGCACGATGGTCGACCTGGGTGAGGTAGTGCGCCAAGTGGTGGACAACTTCTCCGAGCGCATCGAGGAAACCGGCGCCCGCGTCGACGTCGTTGGCGACCTGCCTTCCGTGCGAGGTGAGGCGACTCTGCTCAGCGCGGTGTTCCAGAACCTGATAAGCAATGCGTTGAAGTTCAGAGGCAGCGAGACGCCGGTGATCACCATCGGCGCCGAACCCGACGGCGATCACTGGAAGTTCTCCGTCCGTGACAACGGCATCGGGATCGAGCCGGAGTACGCTGACCGGATCTTCGTCATCTTCCAGCGCCTGCACCCGAAGGACGCCTATCCGGGCACGGGCATCGGGCTGGCGATGTGCCGGAAGATCGTCGAGTACCACGGCGGCACCATCTGGCTGAAGACCGATGTGGACGCCGGGACGACGTTCGAGTTCACGCTGCCCGTCGCCCCGGAAGACCTGGTTGAGGAAACGCATGACTGAAGCATCGTTGAACGTGATCGACGTCCTGCTCGTCGAGGACGACCCCGGCGACGCGCTGATGACGCAGGAGGCGTTCGAGCACCACAAGATCCGCAACGTTCTGCACGTGGTGAAGGACGGTGTGGAGGCGCTGGAGTTCCTGCGGCGCGAGGGCCGGTACACCGAGGCTCCCCGGCCGGGGCTGATCCTGCTCGATCTGAACCTGCCCCGCAAGGACGGCCGCGAGGTGCTGGCCGAGGTGAAGGGCGATCCCGAGCTGCGGTCGATTCCCGTGGTGGTGCTGACGACCTCGGAGGCGGAGGAGGACATCCTGCGCAGCTACAGCCTCTACGCCAACGCGTACGTCACCAAGCCGGTGGACTTCGACAGGTTCATCGAGGTCGTCCGCCAGATCGACGACTTCTTCGTCACCGTGGTGAAGCTGCCGCGCTGATCACGGCGGCGCTGAAGTCGAGGCAGTGCCGGCAGATCCGTACGGTCCCGCTCTCGTGGACGGGCCTGGTCTCGCCGCAGAACGAGCACTCGCCGTCCTCGGCGACCTGGAGCGACGCGACGCAGATGTCGCAGATCATCGTGCTCGGGCCGGCCATCATCTTGTCGACGTCACCGCCGCTGCGGCCGCAGAACGAGCACAGCTCGGTGCGCTTCGAATGCTCGACGATCTGATGCACGCGCTGATGGCTCATCTTCAGCGCTTCCGCGATCTCGCGCATCGAACCGCCGGCGCGGTGCAGGCGCAGCACGGTGTGGTGGTAGACGGCCTTGGCGATGTCCGCCCGGTCCTGTGCGGCCGCGGCCGCGGTGCACGCCCTGCGCGCCGCCGCCAGCAACTCCTCGTCGAGGGTCATGGCGTCTAGGCTAGCTAGACGCGTCTAGTGTGTCTAGACAGCAAGTCAGTCGACGCCGCGGACGATCAACGGATCGTCGTCGGCTTGGACGACCCACTCCTGGTCTTCTCGTGGTTCGGGGACGACAGGCGCCCAGAGCCCGTCTCCTCCAGGTCTGATGGTCACATTCGGCGCAGTCATGTTCTCTGGCTACCCGATTGCGCGGCACGTATGCCCGACAACATGGTCGTGATGGCGGCCATCACCCGTGCGGTGGCCTCGTCCAGCGCCTCGGCGGTCAGTTCGAGGTCGTACAGGTCGGACAGGTCGACCGGCGCGCCGGCGACCACCTCGACCTTCTTGCGCGGCAACAGCCTCGGCGGGATCGTGCCCCCTGGGCAGCAGGTCCTGCGTGCCCCACTCGGCCACCGGGATCACGGGCACCTGGCTCTCCAGCGCCATCCGCGCGACACCCGATTTGCCCTTCATCGGCCAGCCCTCCGGGTCGTCGGTGAAGGTGCCCTCGGGGAACACCGTCACGCACTCGCCGTTCAGGAGCGCCTCCGCGGCCGGTTTGAGGGCCTCCGAGGCTTTGACCGTGCCGCGTTCCACCGGGATGTGGCCGCCCGAGCGCATGACCCGGCCGATGACCGGCATACGCCACAGCGACGCCTTCGCGAGCACGCGCGGCACCCGGCCGGACATCAGCGCGAACACCACGGCGGCGACCGTGTCGGAGTTGGACAGGTGGTTGAACGCGAGGATCACGCCGCCGTTGCCCGGCACGTGCTGCCTGCCGCGCACCCGCAGACGAACGAAGAGCACGACGATCGGCCACAGCACGTCGATCGCCAGCGAGAACCAGAAGCCCCTGCCTCTCCGGGGCATCTTCCACGTCCAGGCGGCCAGCTCCACCGGTGTCACGGTTGGTATTCCAACACTCAAACCCGGGACTGATCCCGTGTTCATCTGAACACAAGGGGTCATGATCGTGAGGTTAGCAGTAACGGCGAGCGACCTCACAACACGGGATGCGTCTCGTATCCCGCGGCATCACGACCACTTATTGAGCCTTACCTGTGCGAGACCCCCGTAGTTGCTAGGGGATGCTGACGTTCTTTTCGGGTTCCCTGCCTGGGTTGTGGCCGCGCCGATCTAGCGGGTGGAGTCAAGGTCGGCCGGAGGCCGTCCCGGAGGGGTTGCCTTGACGCCGCCCGTGGTCGGCGCAGGCTGTACAGGTCAGGGAAGTGGGGGTGTTCAGCTCCTTGTTGTTCGTCGATGGGCGGGGAGTGTGCGGGGCGCCCTGCCTTACCTGGGCCCTCGGGTCTGATGATCATGACCCGGCGACATGATGATTGATGGGGTGTGTCCCCGATGGTGTGGCCGCTCAATCCTTTGAGGCCGTCCGCGCCGGATATCAACGCGGCGACGTGCTCATATAGGGGCCGGGCCCGTCCCGTCGGCGCGCACAGATCCCCGGCGACCACCGGGACACCCTGATGGAACAGCGTTGCGTGAACACGCTGCACCCACGCGGTGTGCTCATCCCGCAAATCCTTGTACAACTCCAGCAACACCCGCGTCTCCCGCACCTGCTCCGGAGCGATCCACGACAACGGCAACCGGTCCTGGACCAGCAACTGCCGCAGATGCCGGGCGTCGGTCCGGTCGGTCTTGGCTCGCCGCTTAGGACCTCGCGCCTGCGCGCCTCAGCCGGTTCCGCCAGCCGGGCGGTGATCCCGGCCAACTCCAGCTCCTCCACCACGAACGGCCAGCCGGTGCACGCCTCCACCGCGAACACCACGTCCTCACGACCCGCGAACCGCTCCAGCCACCGCCGCAACGTATCCCGGCAGGCCGGACTGACCCGGCCCCGTGACACCGCACCGGTGTCCGTGTCCAGATAATCGAAAGTGATCTGTCGACGATGCACATCGAACGCGCCTACGATCGCCATTAGAGACCTCCTCACGCTCCCTCATTCGCACCCATCGTGCGCCTGAGCTGAGGGGTCTCGCCTCATGTCATCTTTTTCATCCTGCGGTGACCTCGTAGTTCTGTAGGACGTGGATGGCTTTGGCGAGTCGGCCGGCGCGGCGGGATCAGCGTGCCGTCGATCACCACGTAGGCCATGCCCTGCCGTTTCGCCGTCCGCAGTGCCTCCCGTAGCTTCGGGGACCGTTGGGCCAGTAACTCGACGACTTCGTTGACGAGCGCCAGCAGGTCGTGGCGGAGACCTCAAACCCGGCACCCACCTCGGCGAACGGCTCGCCCTTGCGCAGGTACACCAGCACCAGCCTGCTGTCCTGGGTTGAGCTTGCGCCACACCGACCCCAGCTGCTTGCGGTGGGCGCGGACCAGGCCTGTCACGAAGGTCAGGGTCTGATGTGACCACGGCAGCGCGGCACGGTAGAACAACACCTGAAGCCCCTGGGTTCGGCAGAACGATCTTGGTCGAAAGCTCTGCTACCAGGGGCTTCGCCACATCCAGGCGTCGACGCGCCGGTGCTCATCAACGTGTCACCCGCAAGAACCCTTGCCTGCCAACGCATCCAGCCCAGGATGAAATGGCTCAATGTTCGCTGCGTGTGGAACCGGCGGCGAAACCCCCGCCGCCCGCTGATCGAACGGGGTTTCGGGCGATACGGAGATGAGATCTCGTCGCGGTGGCGGACGAATTCGGCGGCGACGAAGGTTCGCGCTGTACTGCGACGTGTGACCGACGCTTCGTCACGAGGGTGCCCGGCGGATCTTTCGCCGGGCCCTCGGTCGTTGTGTCGTGGTCAGGCAGGGGTGAGCTCCCAGAGGAACTTGGGATCCTCGAATTCGGTGGTGTCCCGGTCCTTCACACAGTTCCTGACGACGACCCCTGCGCCCGCCGTAGGTTCCGCGATGGTGATGCATGCCTCGAGAAAGGCCGTGCTGTGCAGGTAGAACCGGCCATCGCCGGTGAGGACGGGTCGGAAGAACTGGGGCTCTGTGTTGTCTGCCGAGCACCCTCCTTCGAACACGGCCTGGCGGCGGCTGCCGACTTCCAGGCACGCATCGCTGACCGCCACACTGAAGAAGCGCCATTTACCGGGAGCCTCGGCTGATGTTTCTGCTCTCCATTTCGCAGAATCGTCTTTTGCTTCGGTCAGCAGCGAATATACCCCGCCACCCTTCGCTCCCACCGCCAGGTCCTTCGCGGTGACCGGCTGCAGCCTGAAGGCAGTGCCCGTCTGCCATCCTGGGAGCGGCCGCGATTTCTCTGCGGCAGGGGAGTTGAACTTGACGTCGCGCGCGTCCACGAAGTAGTAACCGCCCTCCGAATCCTGCTCGCTGATCTCGTAGAACACCGTGCCGTCTTCCTCGTGCACGCCGTTGCTCGCGGACCGCAGGACGCACTTACCGTTCTCGAACGGCTTCTTCTCCTCCTCGGACTCCTCGTCGTATGCGTCTGGAAGGAGATAGCGGTCGTCATCGACGTTCACCCAGTGGTATGGGTACACGTCCTCGCCGGAGATCGACATCGGGCAGGCCTCCTCGATGGGCGGCGCTGTGGTTTGCCCCGGTGTGAAGGGCATCTGAGCCACGGGCATCAGTGTCTCGGCGGACGGCAGGGAGATGGAGCTGAACACGGCCGAGCGATAACAGCCGTCCTCGGGCACCGTGTACCAGCGAGCGATGGCTGTGGCGTCATCACCGACCATGATCTTCTCGCCGGTGAGATGCCACTCCGCGCGCCACGGGGTCTCCTGCACGGAGAAGACGTCATAGGCGATCCCGTACTGGTAGTAGATGACCTTGTTGGCCGTCTTGTTCGGCGCGTCGATCTGCTTGCCCTTCGCGACGGAGATCTCCTTCTGGTAACTCGTGCTGTACGTAGCCGCGACGCTGGTCTTCACCACCTCGAAGTCGAACTCGACGGTCAACGTCAGACTGGCGCTTCGCTGCCACGTCTCCGTCTTGGCGTGCTCGGTGGTGTGCGTGATCGTCTGGTTCGGGAAAACGGCGAAAGGCCGCTCGTCGGACTTCAGTTTGCCCACCGCGCTCCGGAATACCGGATTGAGCCGCTTGTCGTTCCTGAATCGCTTGACGTCGTTCTTCCAGTTGGCGTTCTCCTGCATTTTCTGACAAGAATTCTCAGTTTTCACCTTGTCGTGCAGGTAGACCATGCCGTGATACCCCAGAGCGGCGATGTCCTCGGATTGCGCCCCGTCGAAGACGCGTTTGCCACCCAGCCTGTCGGGGTTGTTGCTGTCAGCGGCAACCTTTGTGTTCATTGCGGTTCCGGTCGGCTCGGCTGTCGCCGGCGCCAGGAACGCGGCAAGGGCAAGTCCAGCCGCGATCGTCGCCGCAAGATTTTTTCGGCATCTCGTGATGGACATCTTTCTCCTCCGGAACCGCCCTGGCAGTGCCCAGGTCTCCGTCTCGTTGCTAGTGCATCGAGGTCGCCTCGGCCATTCGTGCACCCATGTGAGTGATCGCCGCTGCGGCGGAGGCAAGGGTCTGCCTACGCTCTTTCTCCGCGCAAAAGGAGGGTTTTGGTGGCAGCCATAAGAGCACGACGATCGCGCCTGCTCGTGGCGATGACGGTGGTGATCGCCATGTGTCCCGAGGTGGCGTCGCCGGCATCTGCCGCCTGCGCGCCGACCCTCATCTCGGACGCTCCCGGCGTGGTGGTCGTCGACGGATGCGACGGCAGCGACGACGAGTTCGGAGCGATCACGGTGACCGAAGACGGTCATGTCGTCATGGTGGGGATCACCCGCACCGACGGCATGGCGAAACTGATCGTGGCCCGAGTGACCCCGTCGGGCACGTTGGACACCAGTCTCAGCGGGGATGGCGTGATCATCGACGGCGATGTGGGCGCTGACATCGCGCCGTCCGGAGTCATGGTCACCGGCGAAGGGCACGTGGTGGTCATCGGCACCGCGCGTCGTCCCGACACGAAGACTCGGGCGTTCGTCGCCGTGAAGTACACCAACTCGGGTGATCGTGACGCCAGCTTCGGCGACAACGGCCTGGCCACCGCAAGGCTGCAGGCCGGTGGCGACGACAGCTCCTCCGGTGGCGCGATGGGCCCGGACGACACCGTGGTCGTAGGCGGTACCACCCGCGCTACTTCGGACTCGCCGACCGAGATCACCGCGTACCGGTACGAAAACAATGGCAAGCCCGACACCGGGTTCGGCGCGAACGGTGCCGCAGCCACCCGGATCACCGCTGGTGCCGGCGTCCTGGCAGGTGGCCTCGGAGTGGCCGGCGTGGACGTGTATCAGGACGGCACAGTGGTGCTCGCGGGCACCGTACAGGCCGCTCAGGGCGTCCCCGCACAGCTGGTGCTCGTTCAGTACGACACCAACGGCGCGGCCGACTCGGCCTTCGACAAGGACGGGATCGTGCAGAGCTCGGCAGACGGCGTGCCGGTGCAGGACGTCGTTCTCGTGCTCCAGGGCGACGGATCGATCGTGGTCGCCGGAAAGGCGGGTGAACGCACGGCGCTGGCACGGTTCTCGAGCACCGGCGAGCGTGACGAGTCGTTCAACAAGGACGGAACTGCGGTCGACCTCGGCGGTGAGGGCGACATCATCGCCCTTGGCACGACCGAGGCAGGGGAGGTGCTGCTCATGGGTAGCTCGCGCACCGCCGACGAGAACTCCCAGGACCTGGTGGTGCTGCGTTTCGACGGCAAGGGAGAACTGGACACGAGCTACGCGGACGGCGGAACGGCCCGGACGAAGCTCTCCGGCAACCGCGACTTCCATCCGGTGAGCGTCGCCCTCGGCACCGATCATGGGGTCGCGGCAGGTGGCACCGCCGGCGCCAAAGGAAAGCGCGACCTGGTCGTGGCACGTCTCGATCCGGCAGGCAAGCCGGAGACGACGTTCGGTTCCGCCGCTCACCGGCGCAACTGATATGTCGAAGGACCTGAGATCACGATCCGCCCGGTTGGCACCCGTCGTCTCGTGGCGGGTGGTTCCCGATGAGCCGCCGCAAGATCATCACTGGGTTGACCGACTTCGAACGACCAGACCAGCGTGGGTTTGCCGGTGGCGGGGTCAGTGCCCACCGTGGTGCGCAGCACGGTGCTGACCCGGACAGCCGGCTGATCGCGACGATCCGGGCGGTGA